>JAHZAR010000186.1:2055-2372 GCA_019423835.1 Clostridiales bacterium
TTCCTATGTGGTGTTTACCTTTGGTCAGATTCGTCTGACACTTCCGGGAGGGGACGCCACATCCATCCATCTGGGAAACGCGGTCTGTGTGCTGGGTGCACTTCTCATCGGCGGATTTTACGGAGGGCTGGGAGGCGCCATCGGCATGACGATAGGAGATCTCTTTGACCCGGTTTATGTGGTATATGCACCGAAGACCTTTATCCTGAAGCTCTGTATCGGCCTCATTACAGGTTTTGTGGCACACCGGATAGGAAAAATAACTGTCAGCACGGATCGCAGACATATATTAAAATATGTAATTCTGGCATCGGCGG
>JAHZAR010000187.1:0-494 GCA_019423835.1 Clostridiales bacterium
ACCGGATTTTAATATATTGTTCTCCGTAGGTTTCAGCAATATTCTGAAGTCCCAGAATAAGTGAATCCATAAGGAGCTTCGATTCTGCGCTGATATTGCCGGTAAAGGAAAATTCAAATGCCCCGCTCTCCTCCTCCACACTCCCGTCAAATCCGTCGTCCGTAAACTGTGCGACAGAATTTGCCATATTGAGCGTGAGAGCCGATACGGAAGCACAGATAATGTCTCTGCCGTAATCGTCATATCCTGCGTGGCCCCTCAACCGGATCCCACGGCAGTTCCCATCAGAATCTTTAAATACGTTTACTCTTATCATTTCTGATTAAGCGTTGATCTTTTCAATCTTAACCTGTGTGAAGAGCTGTCTGTGACCGTTCTTCTTGTGATAGCCAGTCTTGCTCTTGTACTTGTAAACGATAACTTTTTTGCCTTTACCCTCTTTTACTACAGTTGCGGAAACTGTTGCACCGTCAACGGTCGGGCATCCGATCTTC
>JAHZAR010000187.1:504-2011 GCA_019423835.1 Clostridiales bacterium
GCACCTGCACCAAGTTTCTCAACTTTAATGATATCGCCCTCGGCTACTTTGTACTGCTTACCACCTGTTGCAATAATTGCGTACATATGGCACCTCCTCTTATCATTACTCGCCAGTTTCGGCGCCGGATTAATGAATATCACCGGACTTGTCAGCCTCGCTGTGCGGCATACTGTAGTATAATAGCATTGTTTTTGCGTGTTGTCAACCATGTTGCTGGGAGAAATATGAAAAATTCTGTATGAGTTATGGCTGCCGGCCCGGGGCAGGGGAGGGAACGGAGTTCTAAGGAAGAATCCTCAGATGGCTGTAATCAGCCGCCGAGTCGTCCAGCTCAGCCACAATGCGGTTGTAGCGGAAAAACCAGTCTGTATTTCTGGCTCCTGTGTAAGCGGCAGCCTGGCTGACGGAGGCGCCCCCTCTCAGCATCATGGCAATTCCCAGTGTGCGCAGATCATGCATGGTAAAGACGGGAATCCGGCAGGCCAGGCAGGCCTCTCTCAGACGCATCTGAAGAGAACGAACCGTCAGAGGGCGGCCATACTTGTTGAGAAGAAGGCTCTGCTCCCTGCTCTCCTCTCCTGCCGGACGCCCTGCAGTGAGCAGACGTATGATTTCTGCCGCGTCATCGGGGACTCTGACAATCCGGCTTCTGGCGCCTGCATTGCCAGAGCTTTTTCGGCCGTCAGATACGGGAAGGCGCAGCCCTGTCCTCCCGCGGGAATCAAGGAAAAACATGGATCGGCGAAGACTTACAAGCTCCTGAACCGTGAGAGCGCAGCGCAGCGCCAGAGTAACGGCTGTGAAGGTGGTTAAGTCATTGGCTTCCCTGATCCAGTCAAGGACACGGTTTATCTCCTCAAAGGACGGGAGGGATTCCAGGGAAAACTCCATCTCTTCAGAAAGAGAGCGGAGAGAGGAAAAAAGCCCGGTATAGACCGGCATCAGGCCGTACTGTTCGGCGTGCTCGTCCAGAAAGCGTGCAAAGGCCCGGTATACCCTGAGATTATAGTGAAGGGCTCTCTCTCCGGCAGGCAGAGGGGAAGAAGGCTCTGGGGAATCCGAAGAATCAGCGGCGCGGCAGGAACCGTGAGAGTTCAGATCGGACGACTGAAAATAGTCTGCAATATGTTCAGGGCGGAGTTCAAAAAAACTGCATCCGGAGCTGTTGCAGAGAGAGGCGATTGCGTACAGGTATTCTTTCCTGGTCCTCTCTTTTTTAAAACGGGAGCTGTAGGCCGAAAAAGCCGAGAGAAACAGCGGGGAGAAATAGGGGCTGAGGGACTGTAAGGATTCTTCATTCTTTTTATCCATAAACGGCTGGTTTCCTTTCTGATAACTGATAATCTGTTCGTTTGGTGGAATAGTTATCCATAAAATGCATAAAAATTCATCAAATATACAGAAGTACCGCGGACAGAAACACTGCAGAGCACCAAAATCTGTAATGTAAAAAGCGTTCTGTGCTTTATTGACATTGTTTGTTGAAGCAGAAAGAAGAGATTTT
>JAHZAR010000187.1:2021-2353 GCA_019423835.1 Clostridiales bacterium
GTGGAGGGAAGAGGCAGACTGTTATACTACAGAAAAATATCATAGGGCGAAAATCTTTTTCAAATTTACTTCTGTCTTTTAGTTGCTGGTTTTGTCTTTTCCTCTCTCTCCGCCATTTCTGTTATTTTCTCTCCTCCTTATCCCATCGGATCTCCTGGCTCTTTTAGCTGCTGCCGGCCTCTCAGCTCCCTTACCTGCTCTGCAAGGGGGCGTCTGATCTTTTTCCTTGTGATTTCTACCAGTCCCAGCTTCGTCATCTCTACCAGCACAGTCTTGACAGGGTCCCGAAGCAGCTCCTGTTCCAGCAGGCTCATTAATTCCATCTTATCCTC
>JAHZAR010000188.1 GCA_019423835.1 Clostridiales bacterium
GATACTGGCCAAACTTCCTCCAGCCCCTGCCAGGTTTAATATCACATTGAGGGCTCCATACCACAGCTCCGGCACAGAGGCAGCCTGCCAGGCCGGAGAGCTGAAAAATACAGTGAAGGTATGCTCAGTCTCAGAAAGCACCGCCCCGCTGACAATAAACACAAGAAGCGCCTTGTTTTCCATGAGCATTTCTCCTACTTCTCGAATCTGCTGTCCGGTCGTCCGGCAGTTTTCTATGCTGCACTGGGTGTCCGGAAGCAGAGACCGCAGAAGAGACGCTGCCCCCACAGAAACAGCTGTGAGGGCGGCCAGCCCCCTGTAGCCGACACGAACTGCAAGAGGAAAGAAAAGTCCCGCGGCACTCACTGCTGTAAACAGAACTGCATGATAGTATCCAAGTACTCTGTGCTCTTTCTCGCGTCCGGAGAGACTGCTCAGATAAGCTGCATCACAGCCGGAACACCCGCTGGCTGCCGCTGCCAGGACACACCTCTGAAGCAAAAACAGCCAGAAGCTGTCTGCTGCCAGAAACAGAAGCTGAGCAGCCAGATGGAGTGCCCCTGCCATCACAAGGGTTTTCCTGCAGCCAATCCGCTCCGTCAGGAATCCCCATGGAAGTTCCAGAAGCATACTGACAATAAAAAAGCAGCTCTCTGTCACGGTGATCTGAAACATCGTCATCCCGGAGGCCAGCCGGTACAGACTGGCTACAGGCGCATAAAAACAGAGCGAATCCAGGAAGGCTGCTGCCAGAAACAGACGGATCCCTCTCTTTAAATCATTATTCATTTTTTCTCCCATTCTCTGCACATAGGCAGGATCAAATCTGGTTTTACGCCTCATTCTTTTTCTGTTTGAGCCGTTCTGATCGGCTCCTGCCTCTCCGTTCTAAATGGGACTGTACTTCATTGCTCTCCTCCCCTTTTCCTGCATCCTTATGTATTCTCTTTTTCCCAAGCCCGTATTTCCAAATTTCCTTCTGGAATTTCCTTCCGATTTTTCTTCCATTTCCCTTCCAATTTTAAAAGCCTCTCAAAACAGTATCCCGTCTATCCTTCCATCACATGCATGTTTCTGAGCCTTCCGTCCCGTATCCGCTCCATCACACAGAGGGCATGGGGCTCCAGATAATCCCAGCCCCCGTCCGTCAGCCCCTGGCGCTTCAGCTCTCTGATAATCTGCCCGCACACCGCCTCTATGTCATTCTGCACCTTTTTTTCTCCTGCCCCCTCCCCGGTCTGTGACAAAAGCAGGGCCGAAAGCTCCTCCCCAAGCTCAGGAAGGAGCGGCAGCTCCCGAAGTTTTCTGAAGGCCCATTTATAGTAGGGCATGTAACTTCGGTTCAGAAGAAACACCATGGAAACCGCCTGCCTGATAAATTCATCGAGGGCCAGCCTCGCTGCGGCCGGCTCCCCATGCTTCAGGCAGCGGCTGTAGTTATACTGCCCCGACTGGGCCATCAGAGCAGCCCTTGCCGCAATCTTTTTTAGCCTGACATCCTCCGGATACCCCTTTAAAAGCTGGTTTCTCACCGCCGTAAACGCTCCCAGCGGATCGCTGAATACCTCCCCGTTTACCGCGCAGGCCAGGGAATACTCCGGCACAGTCATCCAGTGGGAAAGCTCACCCGGCGCTCCCGGCGCTCCTGTAAATGTCTCATAGAACTGGCCAATGGTCATAACGCCTGTCCGGCCGTCCCCGAACAGACTCGTTTGGATTCTTTTCACTCCCAGAAATTCCTCCGGCAGACGTCTGTAGGCCCTCATCAGACGGAATCCCGTCCTCTCAGCGTCTTCCTCTGTAAGCCACAGACAAAATCCGGGCCCGAAGTCGTGATCCCTTGACACCTCGTCGTCATATCCGAAGCATTCCGATCCCTGTCCGGCCAGTCCGGCCGCTATCCGCTCTTCATATTCCGGAAATTCCCTTCTCACCATTTCCCGTCCGTATTCTTCGTAAAACCGCCTGGACAGCTCCAGTCCCCGCATTTTCTCCATCCTTAAGCCCTCTCTCCTCTGTCCTTAGTCTCTTTTCCGGTTCTTTCAGTCCGTTTTTTCGCCTGCTCTCCGGTCTCCTGCGTCCGGCTGCCTGGTCTTCCGCGTCCGTCCGGCCTCTTTACTCCTCTTTTTTACCAGTTCTTGCCCCTGCCTGTCCTGCGGTTTTCTCTGTAAATCTGCTCTGCCCGTTTTTCCAGCTCCCGCTGGATTCTGAAATATCCAAATTCTCCGAATGTCCCCGCCCATTT
>JAHZAR010000189.1 GCA_019423835.1 Clostridiales bacterium
CTGCAGCACACGGAATGGCCGGTTCCGGCTATTCCGTGTATCCGGCTTTCAGAGACGGTATTCTCACCTGCTTCCAGGATCTGTATATCTCATTCTTAAAGGTCTTTTCCTCCCGGACAATCGGAAGATTTAACATGCACTTCTTTTTTCTGTCCCTTTGATCCTCCTCTGTCCCGCTTTGGCATTCCCTCGTGTTTTCTTCTGTTTCTATCCCCTCTCTCCTTAAATATCCTGTTTTTAAATCCCCGGCCGAAAGGCAGAATGTTTCCAGGCTGTCCTCAAACAGCTCCGGCCGCATCAGATAGACCGCCGCCGTCACGTCCCAGTTGTACAATCCCTGTATCCCGTAATCCTCCTCATTGTACTGAAACCAGTAATCCGTCTTTTTCCGGATATATTCTGCCGCGCCCTCTTTCTTCAGAAACAGGCTGTTCCGGTAATCCTCTTTTGTAAACAGTACCTTCAGACAGTTATTCCCGGTTATGACAGACACCCGCTTTCCCTCTGTCAAAACGAGAAAGGCAGCCTTGGGATCGCAGGAAAAATTCAGCTCATTCATTTTCTTTTTCGCAAACAGGAGTGGCTCTGTGATCCCTCCCATCAGCACAATCTCTCCCGCCTTCTCAAAAAAAGCAGGATCCTTCTCCCAAGCTCCCATCAGATTCGTGAGAGAGCCGGTTGCCAGAACCGATACCTCTCCCGGATAGCGGTTCACCATCTCAGCCAGGAAACCGGCAGCTTCACTGCGGGTGCAGCCGGCTGACTCCCCTCCCCGGCGGATCGGTATGCCGTTCAGACCGATCTCTCTGACCACAGTTTTGACTGTGTCCCACACCACATCCATCCTGCTGTTGCCGTAGGAGGCTGTAATGCCAAGCAGCTCTGCCTCAGGACATCCCAGCAGATAGAGAAGGGCCAGGCCATCGTCCACATCGCAGCCTGCCACCCCCATTGTACAGTCACAGTCAAATACAATACGCTTCTTCAATTTCAATTCCTGCCCTGCCTCCTTTTTTCAAACCGAGCCGCTCAAGCTCCCGGCTCATCATCTGGCTGCGAAGCTCCCCCTGAGGCGTGTCAAGGAGGATTTCCGCCATCTCTCCCATAAAGATGATCTCCCGAACGGGAAAGTTCCCCTGCTCGGTCAGCCTGACCGAGAAAGGACGGATCATTGCCTCGCACTCCCCCTCCCTGCCGGGAGCAGACAGGGCGGCCTTCAGAAAGCCGCAGTCAAAGATTCCTCCCTGTGCGGTGCCCTTCAGGTAATTGGCCCGTCCAAAGTATTCTGCTGCTTCCCGGGATGCCGGCCGCCAGAAAAGCTCTTCCGGCGTGCCCTGCTGAAGAATTCTCCCCTCCTTCATCAGCACAATTCTGTCTGACATCCTGAGAGCCTCCCTCCTGTCATGGGTGACGAGGATCGTCGTAAGATTTCTCTCCCGGTGAATCCTTTCGACCAGACTTCCCATCTCGGATCGCAGCCGTTCATCCAGACCGGAAAACGGTTCATCCAGAAGAAGAACAGCGGGCTTTGCTGCCAGAGCCCGCGCCAGAGCCACCCGCTGCATCTGTCCGCCGGAAAGTTCCCGGATTCTTCTCTTCCCATATCCGGCAAGCTGTACCTCATCCAGCAGCCTCTCAGCCTCCTTCCTCTGGTGTTCCCGCGAGACCCCCTGAAGCTCCATGGGAAAGGCAATATTTTTCTCCACTGTCATATGTGGAAACAGCCTTAAATCCTGAAATACGATCACGGTTCCTCTCTTTTCAGGGGGCACCGTGAGGAGTGACCTGCCATCCAGCCGGATTTCCCCAGACCCGGCCTCTGTCAGACCGGCGATGCTCTTTAAGAGTGTGCTTTTTCCGCAGCCGGACTCACCAACCAGGGAAACAAAGGCGCCCCTCTCTGCCTTCAGGCTGAGTCCATGGAGAATTTCCTTCCCCTGAAGGCTGACCCTGAGCTGTTCCACTGACAGCCCGCTATCCTCTTTATTCATAAAAACCTCCCTCCATGTCTCCTGCCATCCGTCTGGCAAGCCGCTCAAACAGACCGAACACAAGCAGCGTCACTGCCAGAAACAGTGCACTGTAGACGGCCGCCATGTTTCGATCCCCGCTCTGCAGGTAGGGTACCATGACAACTGAAAAGGTCCTGACCTGGCCGCCTCCGATCAGCAGGGTGAGAAAATACTGGCTGAAGGAAACAATATAGGCCATACCAGCCGCT
>JAHZAR010000190.1:0-341 GCA_019423835.1 Clostridiales bacterium
TTGTGCGCATCGACTGGTATGGAAATGTCTATTATCTTCATGAGATCTGCATGGAAAAAATACGGCTGCTGGGCGGGGCTGTGAAAAATCTCAGGGAAGGAAAGCTCTCGGCTGCTCTGCGAAAGCTCTATCAGGTGGATAATAATGCCTATGCCTTTATGTTTTCTGAGAAAGTGTACCGCCACTTTACCGAGTATGTGCTGGATCAGCCAAAGGAGCGGCTGAAGTGGGGATACCGGAGGCTGGCCGGCCATGAGAATCTGTATCCTCTTGTCACAGGGCTGCTTCACAGGGAAGCTGAGGGAGAGACTGACTTCAGGGAGGAGACAGATGCGCTTGCC
>JAHZAR010000190.1:351-2189 GCA_019423835.1 Clostridiales bacterium
CAAGGCAGCTTCAGGCACTTCTGGAAGCCCTCGACTCCCTTGAGAGAATAACAAAAAAGGATTTTATTCAGAGGTGAAAATTTATTATGGATAGTGATAAGCTATACCGTGTGCAGAGAAAGGATCTGCCGAAGCTTGAGAAAATTTTAAATCTCTGCTTTGCCCACGATCCGCTTTATGAAACGCTGATCCCGGATCCTGAGATCAGAAAAAGGCTGATGCCTGAGCTGTTTCACTGTGATTTGGATGAATTTTTTGAAACCTGCGAGATCTTTGCAGACAGTGAAGAGCTGAAGGGAGTGCTGGTTGTATCGGACGAGGCGGAGCCATACAATCTGTTCCGGTTTTATTTTTCAGAGGCAAAGGCTGCTCTGTACACGGACACTGTGCTGATCAGGGAGGATCCGTCCCTGAAGACCTTCTACAACTTCATGAAGGGAGTGGATTACCTGAATTCGAGCTGGACGGATCAGCTTCATCAGAACAGGAGGCTTCACATTATTTACCTGGCCGTGGATCCTCATGTTCAGCATCACGGGGTAGCAGCTCTTCTGCTGGATGAGGCTATCGACTACGCAAACCGCCACCGGATGATGATTTCACTGGAAACACATAACGAGAAGAACCTGGCCTTTTATGCAAAGTTCGGCTTTAAGGTTTATGGAGTGGTTAAGAAGCATTTCCCGCTGAATCAGTACTGTCTGATCAGGGAGGTACAGTAAGAAATGCTCAGGATTTCTGCCTGCTTCGGCGGCAGAACAGATGGGAGGGGAGCAGAGCAGCTATGGAAAAAGCGGTGGAGAAAAGGACAGAAAATATCCCGGAGAGGATATCTTCAAAAGGTCTGAGCGGAAAACGGGGAGACGGTGTCAGGATCCTGATTGCAGGAGGCGGCTGGTCAGGCTGTGCGGCTGCGGTTCAGGCGGCCAAATCAGGGGCAGAGGTGACGCTTACAGAGCGGACGGATATGCTGCTTGGAACAGGGCTTGTAGGCGGGATTATGAGAAATAACGGCAGGTTTACGGCGGCGGAGGAGATGATCGCCATGGGGGGAGGGGAGCTGTTCCAGGTCATTGATCAGAACCTCAGGCACAGGAATATCTCCTTTCCGGGACATGAACATGCGGATCTCTACGATGTAGCCACAATTTCCGGGGCCGTTACACGGTTTTTGAGGGAGAGAGGGATTCATGTCCGCCTGAAGAGCCGCCTGTCCAGAGCGGAAATGGACGGCAGGAGACTTCTCTGCGTCTTGGACGATCGGGGAAACCGGTATGAGGCAGATGGGTTTATTGACGCTACGGGAACGGCCGGACCCATGAACAACTGCACAAAGTACGGGAACGGCTGTGCCATGTGCATCCTCAGGTGTCCCAGCTTCGGAGGGCGCATATCGCTGACCGGCCTTTCAGGTGTTCTGGAGAAGCAGGGGAAAAAGGCGGACGGAAGCATCGGCGCCATGAGCGGTTCCTGCAAGCTGTTAAAGGAATCGCTGGCACCCTGGATTGTGCGTGAGCTGGAGGAAAGAGGAGCGGCAGTGATACCGATTCCGGAAAATCTCAGAGAGGATCATCTGGGGCTCAAGTGCTGCCAGCAGTATGCCCTGCCGCAGTTTCGGGACAATATTGTGCTCCTGGACACGGGGCACGCGAAATTGATGACTCCGTTTTACGATTTGGAAAACCTTCACCGGATTCCGGGATTTGAGAATGCCCGGTTTGAGGATCCCTATGCAGGCGGAAAGGGAAATTCCATGCGCTATTTTGCCATGGCGCCCAGGGATAATGCGCTGAAGGTGGAGGGAGTGGAAAACCTTTTCTGCGCCGGGGAGAAGGCTG
>JAHZAR010000191.1 GCA_019423835.1 Clostridiales bacterium
ATAATCGACCTTCTGGATCTCGATGGCGTAGTCACGCGGTTCACCGGAAATGCAGCTTCGGATGAAGGCGGGCCCTTTTCTGACATCCTGGCGGTAGCCAATGGGGATGGGCTCCCGTCCGGGTCCTTCCCCCAGCATTTTGTCGATTTCCTTCCACATCCGACTGTCAATGGTTCCGAAAATGCCCTGCTCGGTGTTGGCCTCAATGGTTCCCAGCTTCGACTGGCCGCCGTAATAGATCACGCCAGAGAGGACGCCCGGCTTTCCCATGGAACCCTTTTCAATCCCCATAATCTCTGTGTCGTACAGTTCGCCGCCGCTGGTGCTCACCAGAAGCCCCGTGTCGCTGTCGCTGATCCCATGGCCCAGAGCGCCGTATTCGCCGGACTGGGTGACATACGTCATGGTGCCGATGCCCTGGGTGTCATCGCGGATCCAGATGCCCAGCTTGTAATCACCGTCCTTTGTCTCCACAGGAGTCATTGTGACCTCCATTGTCTGATTATCCCGCCGCACCTCCAGCTTGATGGGCGAGCCCTTCGCATTTGCGACAGCTTCAATCATGTCGTCCTTGTCGTCGGCCGGCTCTCCATTGATGGCTTCAATGTAGTCTCCCGATTTTAATACACCCTCAGCCGGATCGATGGTTGAGCCATCCTTTGTCTCCACCTGTCCGGTTCCGATCACCATGAGGCCGTCGGATTTCATGTAAATGCCTACCGGCATGCCGCAGGGAATGGCATACTTTGTGTCTGAGACATCCACTTCAATATCCTTAAAGTCAATAATGCCAAACAGCTTTAAATTCAGATGATACGTTCCCTCATTGGAAGAATACAGGGAAAACGGCTTGTTCATCTGAAGATGAATCTGATCGGAGGGAATGTTGGAGCCATTTCCGACAACTACCTCCTCACTCTCGCTTTCCAGCGTAACCTTCACCGGAAGGGGAAAATGAAAGCTCTCTGTTTCATCCACTACCAGGTTCAGCTTATCGGGGATTGCCCTGTTCATGTAAAACCAGGTAAAGACCAGTGAACAAACAAGGCTGATCCAGAAAACGCCTGTCAGCAGGCGGCGAAGTTTTTCCTTTCTTGTCACATCGCGTTCCTCCTTATCACATTTGTTGCCGCAAGTTTTGGAAAACTGCAAAGTTCAGTTTCCCGACAGTCCGCAGAGCGGATGCCTGACTCTTTGTAGTATGTGATGAAACAAAGGAATGCACGCTGTAAATTGCAGGGAGCAGGCGAAAAGCAGGTGCACGCAGAAAACGGCAGGCTGTGCTGTTTAACGGATGAAAAACGGACAGTTCCTTTCTAGGTATTTCCAGAGCGATTCTGTTTTATACATGAAAAATGGTTCTGCAGATTGTTCCCGGAAAATTGCCCCTTCACAGAAGAAGCCATCGGCTGAACTGCCGGAGGTTATTGGACAGAAAAAAAGAAGATTTTTTTAGAATTAGCAGATAACCATAAAAAATACCATAAAACAGGAAAAATGAACCTGGAATTTGTGCAAAATTGTCTTGACAGAAGTGTTATAATACAGATGTAACAAAGAAAGAGAGATACTTAACCGAACCTATTTCCAGCAGACGAAATTTGAAGGCAGCTAAGCATCCCAGGCAGTCAGTTTGATGGAGGAAAAGATAAATGAATACTTTAAAAGCTGAGAAGAGAAGCATGGATGTGAAGGCCAAGAGGCTTAGAGGGGAAGGATTTGTTACCGGAAACGTATTTGGAAAAGAGATTCAAGGCTCCATACCGATCAAAATTGTAAAGGCTGATGCGGAGCGTCTCCTCAAGACAAGCGGACGCGGCAGCCAGATTATGCTGAACGTGGACGGTCGGGATATGGATGTTCTGATCAAGGAAGTTGACTACAATTCCATGAAAGGACAGGTTGAGGAGATCGACTTTCAGGCTCTTGTGAGCGGCGAGAAGGTTCACTCTGTGGCAGAGATTCATCTGCTGAACCACGAGAAGGTTACGACAGGAGTGCTTCAGCAGGTGCTTCATGAGGTTTCTTACAGGGCTCTGCCGTCTGCGCTGGTAGAAAAGATCGAGCTGGATGTGGGAGATATGAGAGTGGGAGATTCCATCAAGGTGAAGGATC
>JAHZAR010000019.1:0-6685 GCA_019423835.1 Clostridiales bacterium
TTAGTAGGGCACACAGAGGCGATTGTGACCGGAGTGCTGGCCGGAGAAAACTGTGTGAGAAGCTGCCGGAGAGAACCGCTTTTTGAGATACCGGAAAGTACCGCCATCGGGGATGCTGTCGCCTATGTGAAGCAGGAGATGGAAACGGAGGAAGGGTGTACAAGGAAATATACCTTTTCCGGTTCGGTTTATTTTGAACGGATGAAGGAGCTTGGGCTTTACACTACAGATGTGGAGAAAATCAGGCAGAGAGTCGAGAGGGCAGGGGCGGCAGGCGTGTTTGACAAGAAGAGATGACAGACAGAAAGGTGCAGGCCGGTCCGGGGACGGAAAACTGCAGAAGTGCAGAACGGATAAACAAGGAATGGAGGATTTAGATGAGTACGTATTTAGTAGATTTTGAGAATGTAGGAGTAGGCGGAATGGACGGAGTGGAGAAGCTCTCCGATCACGACAGGGTAGTGATTTTTTATGGAAAGCAGGCGGCAGCCGTTCCATTTGAGCGCCATATTGAGATTGCCTCTTCCAGGGCAGAGGTCAGATATATCAAGGTGGACAAAACAGGAAAGAATTTTCTGGATTTTCAGCTCTCCAGTTACTGCGGATACCTGATCGGAAGTACAGCTGAAAAGGATTTTATTATCATCAGCCGAGACAATGGATTCGGGAGCATGGAGGATTTCTGGGACGGAAAGGAGATGTCAGGAAAGCTGATCAGCATGAAACGCCAGCCGGCTATTGTGGTGAATGAGGAGAAGCCGGAGAGCATGAGGGAGATTATTGTGGACCGCAGTGAGAGGGCCGGCGAGAAGGCTTCGGAAAAAGCAGAGAAAAGCTCCGGGGCAAAGAGCGGGCAGAAAGAACAGGACAGACGGGAAAAGGAAGAGAAAAAACAGAAAAAAGCCGACAGAAAGGCAGAGAAGGAAAGACAGGAAAGAGAAAAACGGGAGAGAGAAAGACAGGAAAAGGAGAGACACATAAGAGAGAAACGGGAAAGACAGGAAGCGGCCAGGGAGGAGATGCGGGAAGGAACCTCTGAGGACGAACGGGAGGAGGTCTCTGCACCTGAAAAGAGCAGAAAAGGCAGAAGAACCACCGGGAAAAAGCGCAGCCAGAGACTGCACGAAGGGCCGATTCTCTCTGCTGCTGAGAAAGGGCAGGACCATCTGGAGGAGGAGTCAGTCAGAACGGATGCCAGACGGGAGGAACCTAAATGGCTGAGAGAGCGGCTTGAAAAAGAGAATGGGAAGAAAAGCCGAAAGGCGGAGCAGGTGTCTGCAGAATCTTGCCTTGGCCAGCCGGAAGCAGAAGAGGAAAAGAGAGAAAAGGGCCAGACGACCGTTTCTGACAGTGGACAGGAAGGCGAAAAAGAGACAAGAAGACATCTGAAGAGAAGCAGAAGAAGGCCGAAGGGCAGATATGTCTGGAGGCGGTAAAAGTTTGGAAGGGGCAGCCTGAGAGGGCTGTCTCTTTTTCACATTGCTTGGGTTTAAAGAATGACGAAATTCCCGAGATGCGGGAATCAGAGGAGAACACCTGCAAAGGGAGAGGCATCTGCGGCAGGGCCATGTACGTAAAACATAGTTGAAAACAGAGGCGGGCGGTGATAAGATTAACTATTATGGTTAGTTGAAACTAATGCACGGGCAAAACATAAGGCCTAATCAGACTTTCAATAATCAGGGGAACAGATAAAGCAGCAAAACAGTGCAGGCATGGGATCAAAAACAGACAGCCCGGGGAGCAGAAGGCAAACAGAACGGTAACGGCAGGATTATTTTCAGATAGGACGGCTGCCCGGTCATAACATCCTCTCAGACAGGACTGCGGCAAAAAGATAGCAGGAGGAAAAAAATGCTTTATAAACCAGCCTTTGGACATGCAGAGGACAATACAAGTATCATGGAGCAGATTCAGAGATCGGGCATTTACAGAGATCAGATCTCAGTGACAGAACGAGATAAGAGACATACCATTTTTGAGATTCAGTGCGGGGACGGCTCAGGGACGATGACGAGCCGGCAGATCTTTGAAGGGGTAGAACTGATCTTTAACAATTTTCAGGCTTTTCAGTGTCCGGAATTTGGGGAGAAAATGGTTCCGTCCATTGATGCCATTGAGATCAATTACTGCAGGAAGGGGAGCTTTCATATGGTTCCGTACATCTGCATCTGGAAGGTGACGGAGATCCTGTTTCGCTATTATCCCAATTTCTCAGGAGCCGGAGAGATGATAAGCTATGGATGGACTGCCTTTCTCGTTTCTCTGGCTGGAGTATTCATTTACTGCAGCGGGCTGATGTGTACCCACATAGGGGCCTTTCAGACGGCAAGGAGGATGAGAAGCCTGGCGCTGCACCATCTGATGAAGCTGCCAATGGGATATTTCGGTGAGAATGCGTCGGGAAAGCTCAGGAGAGTGATCGATGACAGCTCAGGGCAGACGGAAACCTTTATCGCGCACCGGCTTCCTGATTTTACCGGGGCAGTAACGGCACCCATAGCCATGACGGTGATTCTCATCTATTTTGACTGGAGACTTGGCATCGCAAGCCTGGTTCCTCTGCTCATTGGATTTGCGGCCATGAGCGGAATGATGGGGAAGGCAGCAGACAATATCGGGAAATACCAGGCTGCGCTGGACGCCATGAACGGGGAGGCGGTAGAGTATGTGCGGGGGATACCTGTCGTAAAGACATTTCAGCAGACGGTATTTTCGCTGAAGCGATTTATGAAAACCATCGAGGATTACTCTGCCTTTGCGATTCAATACTGCCATACCTTTCGGACTGGAAAGTGCATCTATGATGTGGCGGTTAATTCTGCTTATGCGGTGCTGCTGCCAGCTGCCATTGTGTTTGCCGGAGCATGTGCAAGCATGTCCGACTTCAAAAATCTGTTTGTGAACATTGTCTTTTATGTGCTGTTTACGCCTTATCTGACCGTGCTCATGACCAGAATTATGTTTACCTCGGAGGATATAGAGGTAGCCAGGCTTTCAGTGGAAAAAATTGACGCTGTTCTGAAAGAAAAGCCGCTGCCGGAGCCAGAGGCCCGGGGAAGAAGGAGACAGGACGCTCCAAAAAGATTCGATATAACATTTGACCATGTGTCCTTTGCCTACAGCGGGGAAAGCCAGTATGCAGTCAGAGACGTGTCACTTTCGATACCCGAGGGCTCTGCTGTGGCTCTTGTGGGCCCTTCAGGCGGAGGGAAATCTACGCTGGCATCTTTGATTCCCAGATTCTACGATGTGAAAGAAGGGAGTATCCGAATCGGAGGTACAGATGTGCGGGACATGAAAACAGAAGAGCTGATGAAGATGATCAGCTTTGTATTCCAGCAGAATCGTCTGTTTAAAGAAAGCCTTCTTGATAATATTCGTGAAGGAAAACCGGACGCTTCCATGGAGGAGGTGATGAGGGCAGTCCAGATCGCCAGGTGTGCAGACATTATTGAAAAAATGCCGGAAGGAATCCATACCGTGGTAGGCACGAAGGGAGTTTATCTCTCTGGAGGGGAGGCCCAGAGGATCGCTCTGGCGAGAGCTGTCCTGAAGGATGCGCCCATCGTGCTTCTCGACGAGGCCACAGCGTTTGCCGATCCGGAGAATGAATATCAGATCCAGAAAGCGTTTGGAGAGCTGATAAAGGGAAAGACGGTGCTGATGATTGCACACCGCCTGTCTACAGTCAGAAATGCAGATCGGATCTGCGTAGTGGAAAACGGGGCTGTCGCGGAAGAGGGAACCCACCCAGAACTTCTGAAGAAGAAGGGGATTTACAGCCGGATGTGGGAGGACTACAGAAGGGCGGCAGACTGGAAGATTGGAAAGGAGGCTGCAGAATGAACGCATGGCTCAGGAAAACGCTGACTCTGTCGGAGACGGGAGCCAGGGATCTGGTGCAGGCCTGCCTGGCATGCACCCTGTACAATCTGCTTATCATCGCTCCGATGGGGCTGATCTATCTGTTTCTAAGGAAAATGTTTGAGGGACTTGAGAGAGGGATCTTTTCCGGAGGCTCTGTGCTTTTCTGCATTCTGGCTTCTCTGGCTCTTATTGCGGTAAGCTTTGCAGCTGCCATGTGGCAGTACAACAGCTGCTTTACAAATGCCTATAAGGAGTGTCGGAATACCCGGATTGCCTTGGCTGAGAAGCTGAGAAAACTGCCGCTGTCCTTCTTCGGGAACCGTGATCTGTCTGATTTGACAACTGCGATTATGACAGACGCAGCAGGGCTTGAAACGGGATTTTCTCACTATATTCCAGAACTGGCAGGGGCTCTCTTCTCACTTCTGCTGTGCTCTATCGGTCTGTTCTTTATGGACCCGGTTATGACTCTATCCGTGCTCTGGGTGGTTCCGGCAGCCTTCACGGTTATGGCTTTCGGAAAAAAATTTCTGGACAGGGTCAATGAGAGGGGAAGCAGAAACCGCGTCCAGCGTGCTGACCTGATCCAGGAGTACATCGACAATATTAAAGAAATCAAGGCCGACAATCAGGCGGAAAAGTACCTGGGACGCCTGGATGATATGCTGAAGAGTCAGGTAAGGGAGACTATTTTCCAGGAGCTTTCAAACGCGGCAGTGGTAAATTCCGCCGGATTCCTGCTGAAGCTGGCTTTGGCTACAGCCGTTATCTGCGGCTCCGGCCGGTTGATTTCAGGGAAAACGGACGCTCTGACCTTCATAGTGTTTATGATCGCAGCCACGAGGCTCCTTGCGCCGGTAGAGGCCTGCCTGATTAACATGGCGGCTATGTACAATACAATGATACAGGTAAGGCGGATGAAGGAAATCTATGGACAGGAAGAGCAGACGGGAGCCGATGAGATAACATGTGACGGCTATGATATCGTGTTTGACCATGTGGATTTCTCCTATCATCCAGGAGAGAAGGCCGTGCAGGATGTCAGCTTCACGGCAAGGCAGGGGGAAATTACGGCCCTCATTGGCCCATCGGGAGGAGGAAAGTCAACCTGCGCCCGTCTGGCAGCCAGATTCTGGGATCCGGATCAGGGAACCATCACAGTGGGCGGAGCAGACATCTCAAAGGTAAATCCAGAGCTGCTCTTAAAAAATTATTCCATTGTATTTCAGGATGTGCTGCTGTTTGACGCCACAGTTTTGGACAATATCCGTCTGGGCAGGCTTGGCGCCACAGACAGGGAAGTGCTTGACGCTGCCAGAGCTGCAGGCTGTGATGAATTTGCCGCCAGGCTGCCGGAAGGTTATCACACTCTGATCGGGGAGAACGGCTGCCGCCTTTCCGGAGGAGAAAGACAGCGCATTTCCATTGCAAGGGCAATTTTAAAGGATGCGCCGATTGTGCTTCTCGATGAAGCCACAGCGTCTCTGGATGTAGAAAATGAGACAAAGGTTCAGGAAGCACTCTCTGTTCTTCTGAAAGGAAAGACGGTCCTGATCATTGCCCACCGAATGAGGACGGTAGCAAACGCCGATCACCTGATTGTGCTCGACGGCGGACGTGTGGCTGAGGAGGGAAAACCGAAAGAGCTTCTGAAGAGAGGGGGAATCTACAGCAGAATGGCAGGACTTCAGGAGGAGAGTGCAGCCTGGGAGCTTTAGGGCAGAGATGATGGTCTGTGTTTCACAGCGGGAAAACGGCTGCTCTGCAGCCGTGCCCGTGTGGGCTCTGCCGCGTACTTTGTTATTGAAAATAATATTATTTTCGATATAATTACAGATATGATAACAGGATAAGTGGCGGGGACGCATCCATGGAACAGTTTCCGCGGCAGCGGGAGGAATGCCATCATGAGAATAAAAAAGCTGCTGAAGCAGTTTTTTGACGCATGCCTGATAGAAAGAAATGCGGAAAAAGCTTTGGCTTTTGTCTCAGAGCAGATCATGAGCTTCGGGACAGAAGAACGGGAGATCGCAAGGAATAAGGCGGAGCTCAGAACTCTCCTGGAACAGGAGACTGCTGCCGTTCAAGAGGCAGAGAGGTTCAGCTACGACCTGTCAGATTACAGAGGACAGTATTATGGGGAGGCGATATGCGGCGCCTTCTGCTTTTTTGTGGCTGAGGTGGAAAAGAAAGCAGAAAAGGCTGTCAGAAAAAATGCCGGAATCCGTCTGACTGCCTGCGCTAAGATGGAGGAGGGGGCATGGAAGCTGGTCCAGGTACATATGTCAAGGCCTGCGAGGTTTCAGGAGAAGGAGGAGGTATTTCCTCTGAAATATGGACATCACTCGGTGGGGAAAATCGGAGCGATGGCCGGAAGAAGCCTGATACAGACAATGTCATCCCTGCTTCCGGGAGGAATTCTGGGAGTATATCTGGAGCAGGGCTTTCCACTCTATGTCATCAATGACTCCATGCTCAGCTGC
The DNA here is from genome assembly GCA_019423835.1 of Clostridiales bacterium. Lineage (GTDB taxonomy): Bacteria > Bacillota > Clostridia > Lachnospirales > Lachnospiraceae > Otoolea. Next base: position 6,354 of record JAHZAR010000019.1, read on the forward strand.
CTGGGCTACACGTATGAGGAGCTGGTGGAGACAACCGGGGAGAAGATGCTCATGATTATTGCTCCTGAGGACAGGAGACGGGCAGAACAGGAGATACTTCAGAGTGTGAGGAATACGGGAGAGTATGAGCTGCAGTGCAGAATTGTGAAAAAGGACGGCTCCCCCATGTGGATTCAGGAGAAAGGACACCGGATTGTCACAGAGGACGGAAGAGAGGCCATTATCGGGATTATTCTGGACAATTCAAAAAACATGGACATACAGGAAAAGCTGAAGCGTGAGGCAATGGAGGATCCCCTGACAGGGACGCTGAACCGAAAGGGGGCGGCAAG
>JAHZAR010000019.1:6695-11736 GCA_019423835.1 Clostridiales bacterium
GGCAAGCTGCATTGAGCATTCTTTCATGACAGACAAGAAGGGAACGCTCTTCCTGCTCGATATAGACAATTTTAAAAAAGTTAATGACTCTTATGGACATCAGGCAGGCGACAGGGTCCTGATCGCTCTGGCAAATATTTTAAAGGTTCACACGAGAAGACAGGATACAGTTTCACGCATGGGAGGCGATGAATTTCTGGTCTATCTTGCCGGCTGTGTGACCAGGAGTGTGGTGGAGGAAAGGGCCAGGAATATCATCGAGGCATTTGACAGGGAGGGAAAGGATTATCCTGTGGCGGGAATTTCCATCAGCATCGGCTTATCCATGCGGGAAAAGGAGGAGAGCTTTCAGGAGCTTTACCTGCAGGCAGACCGGGCTCTCTATGAGGCCAAGAGAACGGGAAAAGGCCAGTACAGATTTGGAAATGAGGAGGATTCTGCATATGGACAGAGAGAAGCACTTTGATTTGAGATACCTGAATGTACCTCTTCCTGAGGACGTGGAAAAGCTCAAATGGGGAGGAGACTATGAACGGCTTCAGAAGGTAATTGAGAAAAAACTGGAAGGGGAGACCCTTCCGGAGGCGCTAAGAATCAGGCTGGAGCTTGAACGGGAGCTGGCCGCAAGGATACCGGATCAGTATCCTTACAGCTATGAAGATGCCCTCTCGATTTTAAGAGAGAGAATTGAGAATTTCCAGGATGAAGAGCTGGAACGGCTGTGGGAGGAGAATACGGCAGACTGGATTTACATAAAAGGAAGGGTGTATTTCCACGAGCTGTTTTTTGATAATTTAATGAAAACAAGGCCGGATTATGAGGCCAGGGCAAGGGAAGGCGGAAGCGGCGGAGAAAAAAATGCGGAGCTGCTGAGGGAAAATATCAGAATCATGAAAGAGAAGGGGAGCCGGACGCTTCACCTTCATCTTCGCACTGCCCTTCGTCTGACACCTGAGGCAGAGAGCGTCTGCATGGGAAAGAAGCTTCGCGTTTATCTGCCTCTTCCCGTGGAGTATGCTCAGGTAAAAAATCTGAAAATCTGTGGATTTCCCGGCAATGTGGGAGCTCCGGTCAGAATCGATGAGGGAAGCTATCCGCAGCGGACCGTATACTTTGAGACGGTGGTCAGAGGAGGGGAGCGATGGGAGACAGAGTACGAATTTGACAATGTAACCATTTACCGTCAGCCTGCTCCAGAAGAAGCTCTGCCGGTCCAGCCGGCCTTCTATACACAGGAGGAGGCGCCTCACATCCGTTTTACGCCGTACATCAGGGAGCTGACGCAGAAGGTGGTGGGGGAGGAAAAGAATCCCCTGCTGGCAGCAGAAAGAATTTACCGCTTTATCACATCGGAGGTTCGGTATTCGTTTGTGAGAAGCTACAGCACCATCTATGACATTCCAGAGTTTACGGCAGTCAATCAGAAGGGAGACTGCGGTTTCCAGGCTCTTTTGTTCATCACCATGTGCAGGGCCGCGGGAATACCTGCCAGGTGGCAGTCGGGTCTTTACGCCACTCCTCTTTCCGTCGGGTGCCATGACTGGGCCCAGTATTATGTGGCTCCCTTTGGCTGGCTGAGTGCGGACTGTTCCTTTGGGGGATCGGCATTCCGGCAGAAGGATGAGGAGCGCAGGGACTATTATGGGAAGAATCTGGATCCATACAGAATCCCCTATGCCTCTGCGTTCATGCACGGCTTTTCTGTCCCGGAGAGGGGACTCAGGGACGATCCCTATGACAACCAGTCCGGCGAGATATTCTGCGAAGGACAGGCCCTGCGGTGCAGAAAGGACTTCACGGTTGAGTACCGTCTTGATACAGAGGAATTATAAATATGCTGTACAGGATATAATTATGTGCTATAATAGCGGAAGAGCTGAAAAAGCCTTCCGGGCCGGGAACCCTGGACCGGGGAGGCAAAACAGCACAAGATGAGGAGGTTTATTTCTATGAAGGCATACGATATGCAGGAGAAAAAAGAGGTGGAGGTTACAGGAGAGGAGCTCATGAAGCTTTTAGACTCCAACCGCCAGGTGGATTTGGTATTTTCAGAGCCGAGAAGTGATGAGGACGGCTATCTGACCTGGGATCGGGAGAACTGGCTGCTGGTTAAAGAGGGAAAATATCAGAGAAATTATTTCTTAAAGGGAAAAGCTCTCTATGATTTTACCCATCACAACAAATACGATATGAAGAATTCCTTTTTCCCGGAACAGGCGGAGAAGATAGAGATTAATTAAGCAGAAACATAGTCAGGGCATCTGAGAAAATCACAGGACATACGCAAAAATTCATAAGGAACAGAAGGCATCCCGTGCGGTGAGTCCACCGGCAGAGGGGTGCCTTTTTATCTGGCTGAAACTGCGGGAAAACAAATCCTGAAATAAAGGGGAACGGTTTCCCCTCGGTTATGCCAAGTTCCATGAGGAATTCTGTTCATAACATTTTTGACGAAGCAAAGTGTATACGGGGATGGGGAGAAGGTCAGAGGGGATTAAGCCTCTGCAAAGCCTTCTGAAATCGCGCATTGCACATCCAGGTATTCCAATGATATAATACAATTGATTTTTTTGGGAGGCGATCACCATGAACCTATCTCTTTTTCCGACACTAAAAGGCTACAGGCCCTCCTGGCTTGTTAAGGACATCCAGGCAGGCCTTATTATTGCTGCCGTCTCGATCCCCATTTCCATGGGGTATGCGGAGGTGGCCGGTCTTCCGGCAGTGTACGGCCTTTATGGCTCCCTTCTGCCCATTCTCTGTTTTGCACTCTTTTCTACCTCTCCCCAGTTTATTCTGGGAGTGGATGCGGCTCCGGCAGCCATTGTGTGTGCTGCCCTGTCGTCTGCGGGGATAGAGTCAGGCTCCCCGGAGGCTATGTCCTTTGTGCCCCTCACTGCTCTGCTTGCAGGGCTGTGGCTCCTGCTCTTTTATTTCCTGAAGGCGGGAAAAATTGTCAACTATATCTCCACTCCCGTAATGGGCGGATTTATCACGGGAATTTCCTTCACCATTATCCTGATGCAGATTCCAAAGATTCTGGGAAGCGGTTCCGGTTCCGGGGAGCTTCTGGAGCTTCTGATGCATATCTGGGAGGCTCTGGAGCATGTGAGCGTCCTGTCAGTGATGCTTGGGGCCGGTGCCCTTGTACTTCTGCGCCTGTCCCAGAGGCTGATGCCGAAATTTCCCATGGCAGTGGCCATAATGGCGGCAGGAGTGGGCCTGGAGCTGGCATTCGGGCTGCACGGGATGGGTGTCAGGATGCTTGCGGCTGTGGAGCCTGGCCTTCCCGCTCTGTCCCTTCCGTCCGTTTCCGGCCTGGATTTTGGGAAGGCGGCGGGAACCAGCCTGACAGTGGCAGTGGTGGTCATGTCAGAGACACTTTTGTCGGAAAATAATTTTGCTTTTAAAAATGGATATCAGATTAGGGACAACAGGGAGATTCTGGCCTGCGCAGCCGGGAATCTGGCTGCGGCCGCAGTTGGCTGCTGTCCGGTAAACGGGAGTATTTCCAGAACTTCCATGAACGATCAGTTCGGCGGCAAAACGCAGATGACAGGGATAGCGGCAGGGGCTGTGATGGCAGCCATTCTGCTCTTCGCCACAGGTTTTATCGGTTATCTTCCTGTCCCCGTGCTGGCGGCCATCGTTATCTCCGCCCTGATGAATGTGGTGGAGCTGCATCTGGCAAAGCGGCTGTTTTTTGTGAGCCGAAACGAGTTCTGGATTTTTCTGGCAGCCTGCATGAGTGTACTCTGCCTTGGGACGATTTACGGAGTTGTCATTGGAATTGCCCTGTCCTTTGCAGAAATGATTTTGAAGGCGGCCAATCCGCCGAGAACAGTGCTGGGCATGATTCCGGGAAGGGAGGGATTCTTCGATCTGAGAAAAAATCCCCATGCCGTTCCCATCAAAGGCACGGTGATCTACCGCTTCAGTGAGAGCCTTTTCTTCGCCAACATAAAGATATTTAAGGAAGACATCGAGTCCTTGATAGAGGATGACACGAAGACGGTGATTGTGGATGCGGGGGCAGTCACAAGCCTTGATATTACGGCAGCCGATCAGCTGGAGGCTCTGGCGGAAAGCCTGAAAAAGAGGGGAATCCGTTTTTACCTGACTGAGCATGTGGATACAGTCAATGAGGAAATAAGAAAGCTGGGAATCGGACGCCTGATTGAAGAGGGGATGGTAAGACGTACCATCACCACTGCCTTAAAGGCAGCCGGAATGGAGGAGCCCTACCCGGTGAAGGAGAGGCAAGCAGGTCCTTCCAGGTACCAGGCTATGACAGGTCTCTCTGCGGAGGAGGAGAATTCTCTGGAGGAATTTGGCTGGGCCTTCGGAGGAGAGGTGGTGAGCCAGATCGAGAGACGCGTCCACCGGATTATGGAGAGCATCCACTATATGCCGGACATTGAGGAGCTGGTGGAACGCGGTCTTCCTGAGGATAAGGACGGGTGGATGAATCTGGGAGCCTTTGATGAGGACGAGATTTTAAGGAGAATCGAGCTTCACCTTGACGAGCTGCCGGAAAATCTGAGCGACAACAGAAGTATTGTCCTGAGCCTTCTCGAAAAACGAAGGCAGAGGATCAGGGAAGAGTTTGAGAGGAATCATCCGGAGCTTTTAAACATGTTAAAGCAGAGGCGTGAGAAGCTGGAGCGGCGGCTGATGAAGCAGAACCCGGCGGCTGCCATGCGGCTTCGTGAATGGGAAAAGGCCCTGAGTGAAGGCAGAGAGGAAACAGGGAAAAACAGGTAACAGACGGTGACAAAACGGCGTATTGCCATGGAAAACTGCAGCAGGAGGGAGAGAGATGGCATTCCAGACAGACATAAAAGAGGACACCAGGATAAAGCTGAAAAAACCGAGCCTCTACCATGTAATTATGCACAATGATGATTTTACCACCATGGATTTTGTGGTGGAAATTCTGATGACAATTTTCCACAAGGAACAGGAGGAGGCAGTAGCCCTGATGCTGGCTGTGCATAACAGCCAGGGAGCGGTGGTGGGAACGTATTCCTACGATATTGCC
>JAHZAR010000019.1:11746-18625 GCA_019423835.1 Clostridiales bacterium
AGGAGGCAGAGGCGAGAGCCAGGGAACAGGGATTCCCATTCAGGCTCAGCGTAGAAGAGGCATAGAAATCCGGCAGAAAAAGGAGAAATTTGCAGATGATGGAACTAAATGAAGAGGTAGCCCGTGTGTTCAGCGGGGCTGTGAAGGAAGCAGGAGAACGGAGGTTTGAATACGTGACTCCCGAGCTGTTTCTGCTAAAGATTGCAGACGAGCCGCTTTTTCGGGAGGCCTTTGAGGAGTGCGGCGACGACTGCGGGGAGCTGAAAAGCAAGCTTGAGGCGTACCTCAGGGAACAGGTGCCGGCTTCAGACGGAAAAAAAGAGCCGGTCCCTTCCGCCGACTTAAATGAGCTTTTATTCTATACAGAGCTTACCACCCAGAACTGCGGGAAGAGGATCATTGACCTGAATCATCTGATCGCCGCTTATTACCACTTAGACAACAGCTTTGCTCTCTATTATCTGATGGAGCAGGGCATCGAGAAGGCGGAGCTTCTGCTGGAACTTATCGAGTCCGGTGAAAAATGGGAAGGGGAGCGTGAGGAATACGAGGTCCATGAGGGCGGCGATAATTCGGAGGAGTGGGAGGAATACTATGCCCGGGAATATGAGCTGGAAAAGCGCAAAGAAGAGCTGGTAAGAGGAGGCGGGAAAAGAAAGGGAGGAAAGAAAGACGGCAGCGAGGAAGAGGACCTCCAGTTTGGCAGTGCAGAAAAGAGGAAGGAAAAATGGAGAGACTATGTGACCTGCTTAAATGACAGCCTGTCGGATGTAAGCCCCCTCATCGGAAGGGAAGATGAGCTGGAACGCACCATGCAGATTCTCTGCCGCAGGGAGAAAAACAATCCTCTGCATATCGGCGAACCCGGCGTCGGAAAAACGGCCATAGCCTACGGCCTTGCAAGGCTTCTGGAAGAAGATAAGGTGCCGGAGGCCTTAAAGGGAGCCAGAATTTATTCTCTGGATCTGGGAGCCATGATTGCCGGAACCCAGTACAGAGGTGAATTTGAAAAGCGGTTAAAGAGCGTTCTGGCCGGTCTTGAGAGGGAAGAAAAGCCCATTGTATATCTGGATGAGATCCACAACATTGTAGGTGCCGGAGCCGTAGGGGAGGGCAGCTTTGACGCGTCAAATCTGTTAAAGCCTTATCTGGCAGCCGGAAGGATCCGCTTCATAGGGGCCACCACCCATGAAGAGTATAAAAAGCACTTTGAGAAGAGCAAAAGTCTGGTGCGCCGGTTTCAGAACATTGAAATTTCCGAGCCCGGCGAGGAGGAGGCAGTCAAAATCCTGGAAGGGCTCAGGAAGCACTATGAGAAATACCACGGCGTTTCCTACAAGAAGGGCGTGATGGAGTATGCGGTGCACATGAGTGCCAGGTATATCAATGAGAGATTTCTGCCGGACAAGGCCATCGATCTGATCGACGAGGCAGGCGCTTACCGGAAGCTCCATCCGCTTCCCCAGAAAAAGCAGACCGTGGGGAAGGGGGTTATTGATGAGATCCTATCAAAGACCTGCCGGATTCCCAAGAAGGTGGTGGAGAGCGGAGAGATAAAGAAGCTCTCAGGCCTGGAGCGCAGACTGTCTGCCTGTGTGTTTGGCCAGGATGAGGCCATAAAAGAGGTGGTCAACGCTATCAAATTTTCAAGAGCAGGACTCTCCGAGGCGGGAAAGCCTCTGGCCAGTTTTCTGTTTGTAGGCCCCACAGGAGTGGGAAAGACGGAAATCGCCAGAAGTCTCGCGTCGGAGCTGGGGATCCGACTGATCCGCTTTGACATGAGCGAATATGAGGAGAAGCATGCAGTGGCAAAGCTTATCGGAGCGCCGGCCGGCTATGTGGGATATGAGGAGGGAGGTCTTCTGACTGAGGCGGTCAGAAAAAATCCCCATGCAGTCCTGCTTTTGGACGAGATTGAGAAGGCCCATCCCGATATTTACAATATTCTTCTTCAGGTAATGGACTATGCGACGCTTACGGACAATCAGGGAAGGAAGGCGGATTTCAGGAATATTGTCCTGATTATGACCTCCAATGCCGGGGCAAGCAGGCTCACGAAGGCAAGGCTGGGCTTCGGGGACAGCGCCGGAGCAGACGGACAGGGCAGCGTGATACTGGATGAGGTAAACCGGGTGTTCCAGCCGGAGTTCCGGAACCGTCTGAGCCGGATTGTCGTGTTTGGAGGAATTGACGAGAGAACGGCCAGAGAAATTGCGGGGAAAAAGCTCAGAGAACTGGCGGCACTTCTCGCGGAACGGCAGGTGGAGTTTGTTTTCACCAGACAGGCGGAGGCTCTCCTGACAAGAAAGGGAGTGAGCCGGGAATATGGGGCAAGAGAGCTTATGCGGGTGATCGAGAGAGAGATCAAGCCTCTGCTGGCCGACCGGCTTCTGTTTGGAAGTCTGAAGCGGGGCGGTTTCTGCCGGCTGGATGCAAAAGACGGCGTGTTTGTTCTTTCAGATGAAGCAGGGGATAAGACAAAGAGGGGGAAACATATATGACAAGAACGATCATTGTGCCGGACTACTACAGAGAGTTTCACTGTATCGGGAGCCGCTGCCCGGACACCTGCTGCGGAGTCTGGGAAATTCCCATTGACGAAAAAACTATGAAAAAATACTGTGCTCTGGAACGGAGAGGCTTTGACTTCCATGGTGCCGCAGACAGGAGAAAACGGCAGATTGTGATGAAGGATGGCTCCTGCCCTCTGCTGGAAAAGGGGCTCTGCAGGATCCACAGGGATCTGGGGGAGGAGTACCTGTGCCGTGCCTGCCGGCTCTATCCGCGCCACGATGAAGATTACGGCAGCGTTCACGAGCGTTCTCTCTCCCTGTCATGTCCGGAGGCGGCCAGGCTGATCCTGAGGAGAGAGGGGAGGCTTACATTCCGTGAATATGTGGGGAAGGGAGAAACAGAGGAGGAGGATCCGGCATCCCGTCCTCTGTTTGCCCGGCTTCTGAGGGCGAGAAAACAGATGATCTCAATGTTATCCTTCCGGGAAAGGCCTCTCGCACACCGTCTGGCTATGATTCTCGCCATGTCCCACGACATGCAGCGGGGAATCAGCCAGGGCAAAGACGAATCCCTCCATATGATAATGGATCGGTACACCCTGCTGGAAACAGAGAAGGGATACGAGTGGTTTCTGTCGAAAACGGCATCCTTTATGGGGAGACGGGAGGAGAGGTATGATCAGATGGCAGCCTGTCTGGGACTTCTCGGGGAACTGACTGAAATTTACCCGGGCTATGGGAGGATGGTTTCCGGCTGGATGGACGTGCTCTACCGGACGGAGGATGGATTGGCAGATTATGACAGGGCGGTGCGGGAAAGCGAAGGAGAGCCGGAAATCGAAATAATGCTCGAAAATCTGGCCGCCTATCTGCTGTGTCTGTACGTGCCGGGGGCAGTCTATGACAGGGATTTATATTCCAAGGTGAAATACTGCCTGTTTTCCGTCCTCTGCATCCGGGAGGCTGTGACTGCAGAAAGGGCCCTCAGCAGGCTGAGGGGAGAAAAGGCTATGGACAGAGAGGAGACCGAAGCGGTGTTCCTCAGGCTGTCATGGAGCTACTCCAGACAGACGGAGCATTCGGACGAAAATCTCGATCGGATAGAAAATGCCATGAAAAGAAGAAAAACATTTTCCATGAAGTCCTTTTTTACGAATCTGCTTGGCTGAAACACAGCCAGGCCGCCTGATCGGACGGGCTTCTGCGGTTAAGGAGCCCGCCGCCCGGCGGGCGCAGCCGCCAGAGGTACCATACCTTCTAAACGATTCTTCTATATCTCTTTATACGTCAAAAGATATACCAAAGCTCATTATCGAATCCGATACACCAAAGAAATTTTAGAAATTCTTTCCTTTTTTTCTTTTGCGGAAATTGAAACATAAAGAAAATGTAAGGAAATCGAAATTGACGGACTGTTTTTCCAGAAGTATCCTAAACATATGATTTACCAGACAGCTGCGAACCATACACAGAAAGGAACGCGGATGGGGACGAAGAAATAGAATGGAGACTGAGATGAAAAAAGGAAGATTAGGAGCTGTGAGAGGATTCTGCCTGGCCGTCTGCATTCTGGGACTTGCAGCAGCAGGGACAGGATGGGCAGTGAAGGGGGTGTCCTGCGCGATGGCTCAGAAACTGCAGGATGCAGATACGGCAGAGAACGGGAAAAAGGAGCCGTCTGCCACCGATGATGCAGATCTGCGATTCAGGGAGCGATTTTACGCGCTGAGCCCGGACAGTCTGGAGGTGACAGATGCCAGGACGGCAGAAAAAGCCGCATCCGAGGGAAGAGAGAGACAGGGGATCCTGCTGGCGGAGTTTCCCCAGGATGAAATATCGGTATACGGATATATGGATCCTGAGCGGCCCCGGCAGGGCGTTATGATCCGGTGCGGGGATAATGTAAGCTATTTTCCTGATATCGTCTATCTGGCAGAAGACGGGGAGATGCCGGAGATCTACACAGACAGCAGCCAGAGTCTGATGATCGCCTCCTTCCACGCCGGCGCAGGAGAGGAAAAGAAGCGGGATACCCTCTATGCCTTTTTAAAGAGCCCGGCGGGAACCATGACAGGACAGGAATTTACGGCAGAGGATTTTCTGGGACAGATGGAAAATCGCTTTTCTCTGAGCTATCAGCCTGGACAAAACAGCGGGAAGCTGGTGGGACAGGATGGGAGGCTGATTGGAGAGGTGGACCTGAGCTGGGCAGACGGGGCCGCCATCACAGGGCTCAATGTCATCGATCGCGTCCGTTTTATTCCCGGCAGCACCGTCTGGGCGGAGGTGGAAATCGGAGTCACGGCCCAGGGACGTTCCCCCTACTATGGAGAGCATCTGGTTGTGACGGCTCCGGTTGAGCTGAAAAGTGAAAGCTACGGAAACGGGACGAAAAAGGTCAGCTTTCTGGTTGGCGAGGTGAGGAAGAAGACAGAGGAAAATCAGAACAGTGAAGGAACGGAGGAATAGAGGGAGCTGCCTCCGAATAAACTGGACTGAGAAGCTGTGTGCAGGGGAATACAGTGCAGGAATTTGTTTTTCAGGTGATGGATTCATTCGGATACATAGGAATATTTGCTCTGATTTTGATAGAAAATCTGTTTCCTCCCATTCCTTCGGAGGTGATTCTTACCTTTGGAGGATTTATGACCACATACACCTCCATGGCGCCTGCGGGAGTGACAGCGGCGGCTACGGCAGGATCGGTTCTGGGGGCTGTGATTCTGTACTATGCAGGCCGCCTTATCCCGCAAAAACGGCTGGAACACCTTCTGGACGGAAGGGTGGGGCATATGCTGCATTTTCAGAGGGAAGATGTGGGAGATGCGATGGAGTGGTTTGAGAAACGGGGGATGGCAGCAGTTCTGATCTGCCGCTGCGTCCCGATTATCCGAAGCCTGATCTCCATTCCAGCCGGAATGGCCGGAATGAGGATGCTTCCTTTTCTGCTCCTTACCGCTGCCGGAAGCCTGGTGTGGAATACAGCCCTGGTTCTGGCAGGAGCGGCAGCAGGTGCATCCTGGGAGCGGATTCTGGAAGCCATGGAGGCCTACTCGAATGCGGCCGTTCTCCTGATTGGCGCGGCGGCTCTTCTGGGAAGCTGTCTCTATTTCAGGAAGAGGGAGGGGCAGACCAGCAGCGAAGAAAATGGAAGGGAGAGGTAGGCTTTCCACTGTTTTACAAAAACAAAACCCCCTGTCAGACTGTCTGGACAATCTGACAGGGGGTTTATCGTGCGTCTGATAGGAATCGAACCTACGCACACGGCTCCGGAGGCCATTGCTCTATCCACTGAGCTACAGACGCATCGATTGTATTTTACTATAAACTGTGAAAAAAGGCAAGAACTTTTTCAAATATAGCGCCGTAAACTGCAGTTCAGCTTCTTGTGCCCCTGCGGGCAGGCAGGAGCTAACCTGCCACCTCATGCTCCAGCCATTTCCCGCTTCTGAACCGTCTCACAAAGAAGAAGCCGCGTACGGTCCAGTCAGTGAACATTCCAATCCATACAGCCATGGGGCCAAGGCCGCAGACACGGATCAGGAAGATACAGAGAGTGACACGGCAGGCCCACATGGAGAGACAGGAGAGCAGCATGGAAAATTTTACATCGCCGGCGGCCCGCAGGCCATAGCCGGGAACGAAGGCTGCTGTCCATACCAGAGGCTTTACCACTGTAATCCACCCTACCATAAACAGGCAGAGGGAAGCGCTTTCCTCTTCCAGGCCGGCCAGTCCCGTGATAGGTCCCGAAAGGAGAAAGATGAGAATACAGCTCACAAAGACAGCGGCCTCCGCCGCATAGCTCAGTTTCTTTATGTAATACCTGGCCTCGTCAGGTCTGCCCGCTCCCAGGCACTGGCCAACTACGGTCATCATGCCGATTCCGATGCCGATTCCGGCAATGCCGTTGAAATTTTCCATAATATTCGTCATGGCCTGGGCGGCGATCGCCGCTGTTCCCAGAGTGGAGACGGTGGACTGGATGGCCAGTTTTCCAAACTGGAACATTCCGTTTTCCACTCCGGAGGGAATCCCGATGCGCAGAATATTTTTGATCAGGCGTCCGTCCGGTCTGAGGAAGATAAAGTTTCCGATGGTGATTGCTCCGGCCTTCTTCCGGAGAAATAAAAGTACACATACGGCGGCGGCAATCCGGGACACCAGGGTAGAGATGGCAGCTCCGGCCACCCCAAGTCCTGCCCCCCAGATTAGAACGGCATTTCCGAAAATATTCAGAAGGTTTGTGGCCACTGTGACAGCCATGGGAAGGCGGCTGTTATTCTGTGCCCTGAAAATGGCGGACCCGGAATCAAAGAGGGCGATGAAGGGGAAGGACAGAGAGGTATAGAAAAAATATACCATA
>JAHZAR010000019.1:18635-33982 GCA_019423835.1 Clostridiales bacterium
CGTTTCGCCTGCTCTTCCCGCTTCTGGCCCATATAGTTGGCGCAGATAATCGCTCCCCCGGCGGCCAGGGCGTAAAAGGCCTGGATAACCAGGATGTTGATAGAGTCCACAAGGGAAACAGCGGAGATGGCTGCCTCACTGACATTGCTCACCATCATGGAGTCCACAGTTCCCATAAAGGAGGTGAAGATCTGCTCGCAGATCAGGGGAACCATCAGGGCAAACAGCTGCCGGTTGCTGTAGAGATGTTCTGCGCCGGAGGAGACGCTTTCCATTTGTTTCATTGCAATGCACCTTCATTTCATACACGTTATTATTTGCATGCTTGTTCCTTTTCCATTGCTGTACAGGCGTGAAACATACGGAGTTTATTTTAGCGGAAAGGGGGGAAGAATGCAAGGACGTATCTGTCTGCTTGTTCCGGCCGGAGGAGAGAGTGAGGCGCCGGCCGGGGACAGCGGATGGTCCGGACAGAAGGTCTGTGAGAATTTTCTGTGGGAATCAGGCCGTTTTTTGTGGTATGATAAGAATATCACAAGTGTACAGGGATTTGCCCGGAAAAAGGAGGAGACATATGATTCACATTGCAATACTCGGAGTGGGCTCCATTGCGGAAAAAATGGCGCAGACCTTAAACGGAATGGAGGGAAAAGATAAGGAGTTCTGCTGCTATGGGGCAGCGTCCAGAGACAGGGAGAGGGCGGAGGCCTTTGCGGCCAGGTATGGATTTCAGAAGGCCTACGGCTCCTATGAGGAGATGGCGGCTGACCAGGCAGTGGATCTGGTCTACCTTGCAACCCCTCATTCCCACCACTATGCCCATGCCAAACTGTGCCTGGAAAACGGAAAGCATGTGCTGTGTGAGAAGGCCTTTACGGTCAATGCCCTTCAGGCCAGGGAACTGTTTGCTCTGGCAGAGAAACGGGGGCTTCTTCTGACAGAGGCTATCTGGACCAGGTACATGCCGATGAGAAAGATGATTGACGATGTTCTGGCATCGGGCATTATCGGGACCCCCTGCACCCTGACTGCGAATCTGGGGTACCGGATTTCTGAAAAGGAAAGGCTTATCCGGCCGGAGCTGGCAGGAGGAGCCCTTCTGGATGTGGGGGTTTATACGCTGAATTTTGCCCTCATGGCCTTTGGGAAGGATTTTGAAAAAATAGAATCCTCCGTGCAGATGACAGAAACAGGAGTGGATGCCCAGGAGAGCATAACCCTGCATTACAGGGACGGCAGGATGGCCGTGCTGAATGCGACAATGATGGGGATCAGCGACAGACGCGGCGTGATCTACGGAGACAGAGGGTTCCTGGAAGTGGAAAATATTAACAATCCCCAGTCCATCGCCGTTTACGACAGGGATTACAGGGAAGTAAAAAGAATTCTCTGTCCGCCCCAGGTGACAGGCTATGAGTATGAGGTGGAGAGCTGCCTGAAGGCTGTCAGGGAAGGGCGGACAGAATGCCCCGAAATGCCTCACAGTGAAACGATCTATGTGATGGAGCTGATGGATGAGCTGAGGCGGCAGTGGGGACTTTCCTATCCGTGTGAGGGAATGTCATGATACTGGTCTGAGGGGACAGCTGACAGGCCGGAGCCTCACGATTGAAACTGAGTAATTTTTCCATATATACACGATAATAACTTCTTTCGAGAATGAATGTAAAAAATATCAAAAGGTTGACGCCGCATTCATTTTATGTAATAATTTTCGAGGTGCCTGAGAGAAAGCAAAATAACTTGTCTGGGAGTGCTGCTTCTGGAACTGCCGTTTTACAGTTTGAACTGCGGAGGTTCCACCATGCAACATTTCCTTTTCAGGGCTGTCAGTCTGTGGGAAGCTGACGGTCTAAAGAGGAGTCTTCCTGTCACGGAAGAAGGCTTTCTGTATACCCCCGGGATCCGATGCGGAACGGATAGGCCGTTTACAGCTGCAGACGCAGCCTGGGTGAGACGCTCCGGCCGGAAACCGGGGGAAGGCAGACAAAAGAAATTAAAGGAAAAAGAGGTGTTTATGGAAAACTCAAAGAAAATCAATTGGTACACCCTGGCCTTTATGGCATTCTCTACGGTCTGGGGCTTTGGAAACGTGCTCAACGGCTTTGTTTACTTTAACGGAATCCAGGTTATCTTCAGCTGGGTTCTGATGTTTGCCCTGTATTTTGTACCTTACACGCTGATGGTCGGCGAGCTGGGCTCTGCCTTCAAGCATTCCGGCGGCGGCGTAAGCTCCTGGATCCGTGAGACCATCAGTCCCAAGTTCGCCTACTACGCAGGATGGACGTACTGGGCCTGCCATGTAACCTACATCGCCAGCAAGGGAAGCGGCGGCTTAAAGGCTTTAAGCTGGATGGTATTCCAGAACGGAAGTACCTACGACACGCTGCCCACTACCTGGGTACAGCTTGCGACTCTGGCTGTATTCCTGTTCTTCTGCTGGGTTGCAAGCCGCGGCTTAAACCCGCTGAAAAAGCTGGCTACCATTGCCGGAACAAGCATGTTCATTATGTCGATCCTCTACATTCTCATGATGTTCGCAGCTCCGGCCATCAATCCGGGAGGCGGCTACGTTTCCATGGATTTCAGCCCAAAGAACCTGATTCCTCAGTTCAATGTGGGATATTTCACCTCCCTGTCCATCCTGGTGTTTGCGGTGGGCGGATGTGAGAAGATCTCTCCTTACGTAAACAAGGTGAAAAATTCTGCCACCGGCTTCCCCAAGGGAATGATTGCCCTGGCTGTCATGGTAATGGTCTGCGCGATCCTGGGCACGGTTGCCATGGGCATGATGTTTGATCCGGCGGTTATCAATGAGAGCACAGAGAGCTTTAATTCCTATGTGTCCAACGGCGGGTACTGGGCATTCCAGAAACTGGGCGAGTATTATCAGGTGGGAAATCTGTTCTTAATCATCTACGCTGCCTGCAACGCAGTGGGACAGTTCTCCACACTGGTATTGAGTATCGACGCTCCGCTCCGCATGCTGCTTGACAATGAGGATGCGCGAGAGTTCATTCCGACAAAGCTGTTAAAGAAGAACAAATACGGTGCCTACATCAACGGAATCTGGATGGTGGTTATCCTGTCGGGAAGCATCATCGCAATCCAGTCCTTCGTGCCGGGCGCTGCTGCAGTTCTGACCCAGTTAAATAAGCTGAACTCTGTAACCATGCCCCTGCGATACCTGTGGGTATTTGCCGCCTACATTGCGCTGCGCAGATGTATCGGAAAATTCAACCCGGAATACCGCTTTACAAAGCGTCAGGGACTTGCCTTCACGGCAGGTATATGGTGCTTCGGCGTCACGGCCCTCTGCTGCATCCTCGGTATGTACGTGGAAGGCGATATGGCTTCCACAGCGTTGAATATTGTGACTCCGTTCGTGCTGACAGCCCTCGGACTGATTCTTCCTATCATCAAGAAGAGAGAGACAGCCAGGGGATAGAGAGAAGGAAAATTAAGAAAATAAAACAAGAAAATAAGGAGCCGCTGGCAGGAAAAAATTTCCCCAGCGGCTCCTTTTCTATGGCGGAACAGATTTTCAGGAGTAAAGTGCTGCCGGCCCCGGGGTTTCCCGGTTTAGCACCCCGTCATAATCCGGATAATCTCCTTATCCGTCTCCCGCATGCCGTCCTTTCCAAGCCGCCCGATATTCCGGATCGTGTTTTCCACTCCCTTGGACACAACACCGTCTCCGCCATAGAACTGCTGGCCGTTGCGGTACATGTTCCAGCCCAGAATACCGGCATCCACGGAAGCGGCAATCTTGGCGGCGCAGGAGGCCTTGGCGCCGTCACAGATAATGCCGGAGGTAATTGCAATGGCGTTTACCAGGGTGTGGGCGATCTCCTCATAGCCGCCTCCGGCCAGGTAGGCGATGCCGGCCCCGGCCCCGGCGCCGGCGCTGACAGCTCCGCAGTAAGCGGACAGCCGTCCAATTCCTGTCTTCTGGTGCAGAGTGATGAGATCTGAAATGAGAAGAGCGCGGTACAGCTTTTCCTCGCTGCAGCTCCACTCCCTGGCATATTCGATAACAGGAAGGGAGGCAGTTATGCCCTGGTTTCCGCTGCCGGAGAGAATGACTACAGGCATTTCACAGCCGTTCATTCTGGCGTCGGAGCCGGCTGCGGCCGCGGCCTTTGCCCTGTTTTTCACGTCCGTTCCATACTCTTTCAGAAGTACCTTTCCGATGTTGGCCCCATAGCTGCCGCGAAGTCCCTCCTGGGAGATGGCGGTATTGTATGCGATCTGACGGTCCAGCAGCTCCCTGACATCGGATAGATCCGCTGTGTCTGCAAAATCCACGATTCCCTCGACTGTCAGAAGGCTGTAATCAGGCATATCCGCGCTTACCTGTTCTGACAGTTCCCCCTGGTAGAGAATTTCTCCGTCTTTTTCGAGAAGGACAATATTGGTGTGTTCGTTGATGATGCGCGCTTTGGCTTTTGAGCCGTCCTTTTCCACGGTTACGGATACATCCAGGATAAAGGGCGAGTCTGCCGGGCGGACATCCATGGAAACGGTTTCCAGGTAGGCGGCAAGCTGCTCCTTCTCCTGGGCCGTTACCTGTGAGAGGACCTCCAGCTTCAGCTCCTCCTTCCCAGCGATAATTCCGGCTGCGGCCGCGGCCTCGATTCCCCTGGCCCCGTTTGTGTTGGGGACAATAACGCTTTTTACATTTTTTATGATGTTTCCGCTGGCTTCAATCAGAACAGAATCAGGGATGCAGCCCAGCAGCCCTCTGGCTCTGGCAGCGCAGTAGGCGATGGCGATAGGTTCCGTGCACCCCATAGCGGGAAGAAGCTCCCGGCTCAGGATGTCCACGTAGGTATGGTAGCGGATATCAGATTTTTCCATGTCTTGTTTCCTCTTTTCTTTTTATTTTCAATCTTCCCTCCGTCAGAGAAAAGCGGCGGCAGTCAGGTGATGGAGAGACTCAGAAAGTCAGGCGGTCTAACCGGGGATCTTCCTGGAAAACAGGTAAAAGCCTGGATCCCTGTTGTCTGTCTCCTGAGCGAGAAGCTCGGGACTGCACCAGACAAAAGGACCGTCTGTTCTCACTCTCCCTTCGCGCCCGGGTTCGTCGTATTTGCCGGGCTTATTGGACGGATCAAGGACACAGACATCCCGGCCGGTTCCGCTTAAAAGCAGGATAAAATGGCCCCCGTGGGAAAAGACTCCGGTATAGCCTTCTCTGTCTCCGCCTGTATTGGCGATCACGCTGCCTCCTCTTTTCAGACAGTTTACGGCTGTCTTTACGCTGTTTGTGACAGAATAGTCAAGGTCTAACAGTTCAGCAATGACGGGACCCAAAATTTCCATGTCTGTTCCGGGATGAAGGTTTGCCTGGTGTTTTCTGGAGAGGGATACCAGGCGCCTCAGGGACAGAGACTGAACTGTGAGACGGTCGGCCATCATGGCCAGACAGCACAGCCCGCAGCCGGCCTCCCTGATGGAGGCACCGATCATAGGGCTGCCCGGACTGCTGAGGTCCGTGGGATAGGGAATGTCTGGATAATTAAGCTGATTCAGATATTTCATAGCTGAAACGCCTCCTGAAAATAATTGAATTAAGATTCCCTGGACAGAGAATCTCCTTGTAAAATATTATGGAGAAAAGAACTGGTTTTGTCCAACAGTTTTTGAAAAAAACACAAGAAATCCGGCATGGCTGTGGAGGGAGGCTGAGATTGAATTCTGCTCTGAGGCCGACAGGGGAAGGAAGATTGCACCTGATACACGTCCGGGCAATTCCCAATGAGAACAGCAGGCAAAGATTCTGGAGAATACGGTTGTCCTGGGCATCAGATACGGTTGAGAAGTACAGGGAGATGTTTTATAATGGAACTGCTGAGATTCTGGAACATTTCTGGCAGGAGACAGAGGCATCCAGGCATAATATTTCAGTCTCAGATAAAACACACCTATTGAAACACCTACGACAGGAAGGAGCTGAAAAGAGGAGAATGGAACTTTCAGGAGAAGTGGGACGCCCTGTAATAGGGGTCCTCGGAAATCTGTACACACATGGACATTCCGCATATGCGGCTCAGATGACCTATGCCAATTCTGCATACCTGAACGCAGTGCGTGAGAACGGAGGAATTCCCTTTGTGATTCCGGCTGTGGGCACGGAAGAGGAGCTGGACCGGCTGCTCTCTTTCTGTGACGGCCTGCTGTTTCCCGGAGGAGAGGATGTAGATCCGAAGCTGTTCGGGGAGGAGCCTCACCCCTCCATCGGATCGGTTAATGAGCAGATGGATCGCTTCTGGATTCTGGCAGAGAAAAAGGCAGAGGAGCTGAGGCTTCCGGTGCTTGGAATCTGCAGAGGAATGCAGCTGATCAATGTTGCCAGAGGGGGAAGTCTCTGGCAGGACATCAGCCTGTTCCGGGCGGATCACCAGCTCCATGCGCAGAAGCAGGAGAGATCTTATCCGATCCATCAGGTCAGGATTGAGGAGGGAAGCCGGCTTTCAAAAATCCTGGGAGAGGCGGCGGTTTATACAAACACCCTTCATCACCAGTGCGTCAGGATCCCGGGCAGAGATCTGGCCGTAACAGCCTGGGCAATAGACGGAGTGGCAGAGGCCATGGAAAGTCCGGAGGGAAGAATTGTCCTTGTACAGTGGCATCCAGAGGAGCTTACAGGGTCAGTGCCGAAGATGAACCGGCTGTTTTCTGATCTGGTGCAGAAGGCACAGAAGAGGAGAAACGGAAGGCAGGAGCAGCAGGGCTCCTGAGGACATTCCAGGTATCACGTTTCGGTGGAAAATTCCGTTTTTCTGTAGTACAATCAGGATAGCTTTCATTGGAAAGGAGTGACAGGGATGCCTTTTATTAATTCTAAATTGTCAGTTAAGGTGTCAGAGGAAAAGAGGGAAGCAATCAAGACAAGGCTGGGACAGGCCATAGAGGCAATTCCGGGCAAAACGGAAAGCTGGCTGATGGTAGGCTTTGAGGACGATTACTGCCTGTACTTTAAAGGCAACCAGGATGCGCCTGCCGCTTTTATTGAGGTGAAAATTTTCGGCAGCGCACCTGACAGCGCCTTTGACAGACTGACAGAGCGCATTTCTTCCATTTATGAGGAGGAGCTGGGGATACCGAAAAACCGTATCTATATCCAGTATGAGGAAGTGCTTCACTGGGGATGGAACGGAGCCAATTTTTAGACGGGGCAGCGTCTTTGGACAGAGCCGCAGCGGACAGAAACAGAGAAGAAGGAGGACGACAGTCATGATGAATGAAAAAGTGGCAGAGCTTATTAACACACAGGTAAATAAAGAGTTTTATTCCGCATATCTTTATCTGGAGTTTTCCAATTTTTATGTGGAGCAGGGGTTAAGCGGATTTGCAAACTGGTACAGCGTTCAGGCGCAGGAGGAGAGGGATCACGCGATGCTGATGTTAAAATACCTTCAGAACAGCGGCGAATCCGTGCGATTGGAGGCCATTGACAAGCCGCAGGCTCAGCTTCAGAACAATATGGATCCCCTGAAGGAAGGGCTTAAGCATGAGCAGTACGTAACCTCCCTGATCAACAATATCTATGATGCGGCCTACAGTGTGAAGGATTTCCGCACCATGCAGTTTCTCGACTGGTTTGTAAAGGAACAGGGAGAGGAGGAGATGAACGCCTCAGACCTGATTAAAAAGATGGAGCTGTTCGGCGGAGATCCGAAGGGACTTTATATGCTGGACAGTGAGCTGGGAGCCAGAACGTATACAGCCCCGTCCCTGACTCTGTAGTCTGCGGCGATGAAGGCCTGTGCTGAGGGAAAACAGACAGAAAGGCAGAAAATGATGAGACAGAGGATCTGTGATTATGGAATTCAGATAGGGAGCTTTCCCAGGGGAAGCAGAAATCTGATTACGGATGTTCCGGGTGTGACAGTAGGGCACAAGACTGTGAAGAGAAACGGAAGCTGTACCGGGGTTACGGTAATCATGCCCGTCAGGGACAACCTGTTCTTAAGTAAGTGTACAGCTGCCGCCTATGTCCACAATGGCTTTGGGAAAACCTGCGGGCTTCTGCAGGTGGAGGAGCTGGGGACACTGGAAACCCCCATTGCTCTGACCAATACACTGAATGTGGGTCTGGTGGCTGATGCCTTGGTGGAATATACCTTAAACCGCTGTGAGTCTGACGGAAAACCCGCTTTTTCCGTCAACCCTGTGGTAGGGGAGTGCAATGACAGCCGGATAAACCAGATCTCTGAAAGGGCAGTGAAAAAGGAAGATGTGTTTGATGCCATTGCGGCAGCCGGTGAGAACTTTGAGGAAGGCAGCGTGGGCGCCGGAGCCGGAACGATCTGCTATGGCTTCAAGGGAGGAATCGGTTCTGCATCCCGGGTGGTGGAGATAGAAGGAAGGAAATATACTATCGGAGTCCTGGTCCAGTCCAACTTCGGCGCCACCCGCTGTCTGACGATCAACGGCGTTCCGGTGGGAAAGATAATTCTTAGAGAGGCAGGGGAACAGAAGGCGCCTCTCCCCTCAGACGCCCTGCAAAGCTGTGTGGAAAAAGCCCTGTTTCAGGGGACGAAAGAGGATCGGGGCTCTATTATGATGATCTGTGCCACGGATCTCCCCCTCTCCGACCGGCAGCTAAAGCGCCTGATCCGCAGAATGGGTAACGGCCTGGCGAGAACAGGCTCCTACACTGGACATGGCAGCGGGGAGATTATGATTGGCTTCACCACAGCCAACCGGGTTCCATCCGGCCAGGAGCCGGCAGTTCTGACGCGGGAAATGCTCAACGAGAATCTTCTCAATGCCCCCTTCGAGGCCGTGGCCGAGGCGGTGGAGGAGGCGGTTCTCAACTCTATGACAATGGCTGACACGACAGAAGGAGTGGACGGAACTGTTTATTACAGCCTGGCAGAATTTCTGGAAAGAAAACCATTGAAAGAGCAGAGGGCAGCAGAGACAGTACGCCCGGGATGGAATCAAAACGAAAGATAAGAGCAGAGAAAGCCTGGAATGGGGGCTGCTGCAAAAGAGGAGAGATTCTCTGCATATGGGTACGGCTAAAGAGCAAAAATACCAATATGCAGGGAATGGAATTCCTCCTGCAGCAGCCTCCGTTTTTTAATTCAGAGTTCTGCGCCTGGGTGAAGTCTCCAAGTCTGTGACGAACCGGCAGGGAAGATGGAGGCCTTTTGGACAAGCGATACAAACAGGGGAAGCATGGCGTCATCTGAGGGAAGCATGGCCTCTGGGTGCCATTGGACCCCGATTCCGAATGGATAATCTTTGACCTCTACGGCCTCGACTATTCCGTCGTCAGAGAGCGCGGCTGTCTGGAGGCATTCTGCTACCTGTTTGAGGGCCTGATGGTGGTAGCTGTTCGTCCAGATCCTGGTCCCAAACAGCTGGCGGAGAAGTGTGCCCTCCTGAATCGTGACAGGGTGGCTGACATCGCCCCTGTCCGTTTCCTGCATGTGCTTGGAGACCGTTGGAGAAAATTCTGTCAAATCCTGATAGAGGGTTCCGCCGCAGGCGACATTGAGAACCTGGATTCCGCGGCAGATGGCCAGAAAGGGCTTTTTCGCCTCCAGCACAAGCTTCATCAGAGAGAGCTGGTAATCGTCCAGAAGAAGGCTGGTAGGCCCGAGAAGGCGGCTGGGGAGTTCTCCATAGCGGCAGGGAGACAGATCCTGTCCGCCGCTGAATAGAAATCCATCACAGACCGTAAGATAGCCGGATAGGATTTCCCTGCTCTTTGTCACAGGAAGCATAACGGGAACGCCTCCGCCTCGGATGACGGCGTTGGGATAATTGATGTTGGCAAAGACTCTGGGAACCGCACCTTCGTCCAGAACGGTGACGATTCCGATTACGGGCTGTTTCTTCACAGTGATTCCCCCTTTTCAGTATCTGTTCATTTCAGTATAGCACGGCAGAGACGAAATTCACAGAAAAAAGAGAGAATATTTTTCAGATTCATTCATATAAATCGAGCAGAATTTACACATCATGGTTATCTGGTCTCAGCAGTACAAATCATGCAGATTCCCGGAAAACAGAATAATATTGATTCAGTGAGCAGAGAGAAACATATCTGCCGGGCGGCTGTATCATCCTCAGCAGTGGCGGCAGTAACTAGCAAAATGATACAGACAGAAGAAAAACAAAGGGAAAATAGAGATTAGAAAACAGACAATTCGGAATATTATCCAATTATAGATAATAAATACAAAATTAAACATTTAAAAGATGAAATATTGACATAATAAAAATTTTATGGGATAATATATCAAAAATTCAGAAATTTACAGTGGTGCAGTCAAAATGCGTATTCTGTGAATAAAAGGGAGGAGAGATTTTATGAAATTGAGAGCAAAAAAACTACTTGCCCTTGCAATGGCCGGTGTGATGACGTTATCCCTGGCCGGCTGCGGCGGCTCCGGAAGCTCCGGCGGTTCCGGGAATGCAGGATCAGAGGCAGCGGGGCAGACCGGAGAAGCATCCTCAGAGGGCGGAGCAGCTTCTTCAGTTCCCAAATCAGCAGAGGAAGTGGTTGTGCCGGAGGGAGAATCCGTTTCCCAGGAGATGGATGTGGTCGGTGCCATGAATGTGGATTTCACCACCATGGATCCCATGGATACCAGCGATACACTTTCAGGCGGCATTCAGAGACTCATGATGGATGGATTATTCGGATTTGACGACAACATGAAGATCATCCCCATGCTGGCAACCGATTATGAGGCAAATGAAAATGCCACAGAATATGTGATTCATTTAAGACAGGGAATCTCCTTCACGGACGGGACTCCGTTCAATGCAGAAGCGGCGAAGGCCAACCTGGATCGCTGGGGCGACAAGGAGCTGGGCCTTAAGAGAACGACTCTTCTGTGCAATGTGCTGGAGTCAACGGAGATTGTGGACGAGTACACCGTGAAGGTGAAGCTGTCGGAGCCGTTCGGAGCTTTTATCGCAACGCTGGCTCACCCGGCCTGCGTGCTGATGAGCCCGAAGGTGATTGCCCAGGGAAACGATGCCTGTGCCGAGAGTCCGGTTGGAACAGGACAGTACATATTTAAGGAGTGGATCGCAGGCGATCACGCTACCGTCACACTGAACAAGGACTGGTGGGGCTATGACGCAGAAATCTGCGGCGGTACAGCTCTGGCAGAGCCGGATGCAGGTTTTAAGAGCATCACCTTCCGTCCGGTAGCTGAGAACGCTACGAGAGTCGCCATGCTGCAGTCAGGGGATGCCCAGTTCATCTGGCCGGTTCCTACGGAAAGCATGCAGGCACTTGCGGCAGATACAAACGTGTATGTGGGAGCAGAGGAGGGCATGGTTGTCCGCTATCTGTTCATGAACAATATGAAAGCCCCGTTTAATGACAAGAGGGTGCGCCAGGCTGTCAACTATGCAATCAACAAGGAAGCCTACATTGCAGTTGTAAAGAATGGCCTCTCCTCGGTGGCAACCTCCATCATCGGACCTGCCACTCAGCACTATAAGGCAAACGATCCATACCCCTATGATCCTGAAAAGGCCAAGGAACTTCTCACAGAGGCAGGATATCCGGACGGATTTGAGTGCACCCTGATCTGCGCCAGCACCACGGCAAACTTAAAACAGGCCGAGTTCCTTCAGCAGCAGCTGGCTCAGGTGGGAATCACCATGAACATCAACGCTCTCGAGAGCGCGGTCGTAAATGACAAGGTAGAGAATGTCAATGTTCCCGGCTCAGAGGCTGAGGTAGAGATGTACACCATCGGCTGGTCCTCCTCCACGGGAGATGCAGACTGGGGTATCCGTCCTCTGGTTGCTGTAGAATCCATGCCTCCGATGAGCTACAACATCTGCTACTATGAAAATGAGGAAGTAGATAACCTTCTCTATGAAGCGCTGGCAACGGCAGATGAGGAGAAGAGGGCAGAGGCCTATGCCAAGGCTCAGGATATTCTCTGGGAAGACTGCCCGATGGTATGCCTTGTGAACGATTACAATACATGGGCTACCACAAACAAGATTGCCAATGTTAAGGTTTACCCGGATAACTGCCTGAATATCAGAAATGCCAGAATGGCAAAATAGCGGAAAACGGCAGGCTGCACAGCTGCAGGAGAGGAAACTGAATACGTAAAAAGATAAAATAAGAGGCAGAAGAGTGCAGAAGCTCAGGCTTTGCTCGAAAATGGTTTGGCAGTTTGTAACAGAAAGCTGCCAAACCATTTTTGAGAGTGGGGAGAGAAGGGAGAGTGAACGGATGCTGAAATATATTGTAAAGCGCGTGATCGGTGTAATCCCGACACTGATTATCGTTACAACCTTTGTGTTCTTTTTTGTACGCCTGATTCCGGGCGATCCGGCCCGTCTGGTGGCCGGTCCTCAGGCGACTCTTGAGGACGTGGAGGTGGTGAGGGAGGAGCTGGGCCTTAATAAGCCCATTCTCACTCAGTATGCAGACTATGTGACCGGACTGTTTCACGGAGATCTGGGAACGTCACTGAGGACGAAGCGCCCGGTTGCCACAGAGGTAAGTCTGCGGTATATGAATACGGTCAAGCTGACTGTGTTCAGTCTGGTGTGGAGTGTGATTGTGGGAGTGCTCATCGGAGTCTGGTCAGGAAAGCACCGATCGCGGTGGCAGGATTACACGGGAATGACGCTGGCCATATCGGGCATCTCCATGCCTTCTTTCTGGATCGGTTTTCTCCTGATTATGGTGTTTTCCGTTAACCTTAAATGGTTTCCCACCACAGGTGCGGACTCCTGGAAGAGCTTTATTCTTCCGGCTATTGCACTGGGAACCAGCATTGCGGCCATTATCGCCAGGTTTACCCGTTCGTCCATTATCGAGGTGATGAAGGAGGACTATATCAGGACAGCCAGGGCCAAGGGCCTCAGGGAGAGAGCAGTCATCTGGAAGCATGCCTTCAGAAATGCCATGATCTCCGTGGTGACGGTGGTGGGGCTGCAGTTTGGCTTCCTTCTCGGCGGATCCGTGGTGACGGAGTCTGTGTTTGCTTTCCCGGGTCTTGGTTCCCTTCTTGTGGAGTCGGTAAACTACAGAGATTACAATGCCATTCAGTCCCTGATCCTGATTTTCTCGCTGCACTTTATTTTGATTAATCTGGTAGTGGACATCCTCTATGCTCTGCTGAATCCGGAAATCAAGCTGAATTAATGGGAAAGGGGATACATTATGGCGAAGGAAGAAAAAGTATTAAATGAAAAAATGGACATTAATACGCCGTTTAAGGACTTTGTGCGGAAATTTAAAAAGCAGAAAACGGCAATCGTGGCAATGTTCTTTATCATTGCCCTGGTGATTCTCGCATTTATCAGCTACCAGATTGCCCCCTACGGCATTAATGAGTATGATTACACGGCGATCATGCAGGGGCCCAGCGCAGCCCACTGGTTTGGAACAGACGAGTTTGGGCGGGATCTGTTTTCGAGGATCATCTGCGGCACCAGGATCTCCCTGAGCGTAGGACTGTTCTCCGTCAGCATTGCTGCTGTCTGCGGAACCATTCTGGGGCTTCTTGGAGGATACTATGGAGGAATCCTGGACTCTGTCATTATGAGAATCTGTGACACGCTGTTTGCTTTTCCTGGAATTATTCTGGCTATTGCCATCATTGCCATTCTGGGAAGCGGAATGACGAACGTGGTGATTGCAGTAGCTGTGTTCAGCACACCCACCTTTGCAAGGCTGGTGCGCAGTACCACCCTGTCTACCAAGGGGAATGTATTTGTGCAGGCGGCAAGAAACCTGGGTGCCAGCGACGCCAGGATCCTGTTCCGCCACATCCTGCCCAGTGCCATTCCCAATATTATCGTGCAGTATACCATGTCCATCGGAACCTCCATCCTGACAGCATCGAGCCTGAGCTTCCTGGGTATGGGAGCCCAGCCGCCGACACCGGAGTGGGGACTTCTTCTGAGCAACGGAAGAACCTACATGATGACGAGCTGGCATATTACCCTGTTTCCGGGCCTTGCCATATTCCTGACGGTTCTGTGCTTTAACCTTCTGGGGGACGGACTCAGGGATGCACTGGATCCGAAGCTGACCGATTAAATGGGTGAAAGGAAAGATGAGAGGGAGAGCCGGACAGGAGGGAGGAACGGAATGGATACAAGGAAGAATATTCTGGAAATAAAAAATATGCACACCTACTTTTTCACAGACAATGGAGTGGTGAAGTCGGTGGACGGAGTGGATATTGAGCTGAAGGAGGGCTCCACTCTGGGAATTGTGGGAGAGTCAGGAAGCGGAAAGAGCGTGACGGCCCTCTCGGTTATGGGACTGTTAATGGGAACTACAGGAAAGGTGGTAGAGGGGCAGATTCTGCTGGACGGCCGCGACATCACAAATCTGAGCGCGGAGGAGAGAAGAAAGATCAGGGGAAACCAGATTTCCATGATCTTTCAGGAGCCTATGACGAGCCTGAACCCGGTTATGAAAATCGGAGATCAGCTGGTGGAGGCCATCAGGATGCACCAGAGCAAGACAAAGCAGGAGGCTAGGGAGATGGCCGTTGAGATGCTGAAAAAGACGGGGCTTCCGAGGGTGGAGCGGATTGTCAATGAGTATCCGTTTCAGCTCTCCGGAGGACAGAGGCAGAGGGTTATGATTGCCATGGCTCTCGTCTGCAACCCGAAAATCCTCATTGCCGATGAGCCCACCACCGCTCTGGATGTGACGATTCAGGCTCAGATCATTGATCTGATGAATCATCTGAAAAAAGAGATAGGAACTTCTATCATGTTCATTACCCACGATCTGGGGGTAGTGGCGGAAACCTGCGACGAGGTGGTGGTGATGTACTGCGGCCGCGTGGTGGAAAAGGGAAATGTGTTCGACATTTTCGGGCAGACAGCTCATCCCTATACCCAGGGCCTTCTGCGCTCCATCCCAAAGCTCGGGGAGCATGTGGAGGAGCTGGATTCCATCCCCGGCAATGTGCCGAACCCCAAATATATGCCAAAGGGCTGCAAGTTCGCCCCCAGATGCGAACACGCGACAGAACGATGCAGAGAGGAAGAGCCGGGATTTTTCGATCTGGGAAACGGACACCTGAGCAGGTGCTGGCTCTGTGAAAAGTAAGGGGGGACGGATATGGCAGAGGATTTATTAAAAGTAGAGGCACTGAAACAGTATTATCCGGCGTCCAGCGGCCTGTTCGGAAAAAAGACCTATGTAAAGGCCGTGGATGATGTGGATTTTGAGGTAAAGAGGGGAGAGGTGTTCGGAATCGTAGGAGAGTCCGGATGCGGAAAATCTACTCTCGGAAAGGCTGTCTGCAAGCTCATCGAGCCCACGGCCGGAAAGATTATTCTGGACGGAGAGGATATCCGGGGGTATGACAGCA
>JAHZAR010000192.1 GCA_019423835.1 Clostridiales bacterium
GAAGGTTTTGTATGAAAAGACAGTCGCCTCACTGAAAAGCCGGGAATACACCTCCCAGATGATCAATCCACCGATCATTCTCACCCTGAACAGCAGTGAAAAACTTCTTTTTGAAAAGTATATGGATCATTTTACCGGAATCGGGTTTGAGATAGAGCCCTTTGGCGGCAGGGAGTATGCCGTGCGTGCGGTTCCGGCCAACCTGTTCTCTATCGCCAAAAAGGAGCTTCTCATGGAGATGATAGACGGGCTGTCTGACGAGATGGACAGGGGAAATCCCGATATGATCAATGAAAAGATCGCCAGCATGAGCTGCAAGGCAGCTGTCAAGGGAAACCACCGTTTATCCGAGGCGGAGGCCAGGGCGCTGATAGACGAGCTTCTGGAGCTGGAAAATCCCTATGCCTGCCCCCACGGCCGGCCCACGATCATCTCCATGAGCCGCTATGAACTGGAAAAGAAATTTAAGCGGATTGTATAACAGATTGAGTGAGACAGTGAATAAGCCTGCCTGCGCTGCAGGCGGGAAAGGAGATTGGAGACATGGAACAGAAACGTCCTCTTATTATTATCACAGGGCCTACGGCGTCCGGAAAGACAGCTTTCTCCATAGAGCTGGCAAAGAGAATCGGGGGAGAAATTATAAGCGCAGATGCTATGCAGGTCTACCGCCATATGGACATCGGCTCTGCAAAAGTGACAGAGAAGGAGATGGATGGAGTTCCCCATCATCTGATCAATGTGCTGGAGCCGTCGGAGGACTTCAATGTAGTGAAGTTTCAGTCTATGGCGAAAAAAGCCATGGAGGAAATCTGCAGCCGGGGACATATTCCCATTGTGGCAGGAGGAACCGGGTTTTACATACAGGCTCTTCTCTATGACATCGACTTTGCGAAGACAGACGAGGATGCGGAAATCAGAAGAGAACTGGAGCAGACTGCAAGGGAGAAAGGGCCCCAGGCTCTCCACGCCCTGCTGAGGGAGGTGGATCCCGAGTCAGCAGATGCAATACATGCACATAATATAAAGAGGGTGATCCGGGCCATCGAGTTTTATCGGCAGACCGGGCGGAAAATGTCAGAACACAACAGGGAAGAGAGACAAAAGTTTTCGCCCTATGAGTTTTTGTATTATGTAATTGACCTGCCCCGCCCAGTTCTCTACAGCCGGATAGACGAGCGGGTAAGCCGGATGCTCGAAGCTGGACTGGTGGACGAGGTAAAAGCCCTCAGGGATATGGGCTATACTCGGGATATGGTCTCCATGCAGGGACTGGGGTACAAGGAAATTCTGGACTATCTGAGCGGAGAGTGTTCTCTTGACGAGGCCGTTTACATTATCAAGCGCGATACCCGGCATTTTGCCAAGCGGCAGATTACCTGGTTTAAGAGAGAGAGAGACGTAAGATGGCTGAACCTGGAGGATTTTGGAAATGACAGAGAGAAAATGCTTAAAGCTGTGCTCAATGACTGCCGCAGGACCTTTCCGGACAGGGAAATCAGGCCTGCAGACAGATAAAGCGGAAAAGGAATGCAGGGGATCAGAGAGAAAAGCAGTAAATATGGTACAGAAAGGAATAAAAAATGGAATTAACAGGAATGTATGAAAAACTCGGAATCAGCAAAGAGGTACTCGAGTTTGGACTTAAGACAGAGGAGAGCTTAAGAGAGCGGTTCCGGGCGATTGACGAGAATGCGGAGTTCAATCAGCTTAAGGTAATTTCCGCCATGCAGGAAAACAGACTGAGCGATATTCATTTTTCGGGAACCACAGGATACGGCTACAATGATTTGGGAAGAGAAACGCTGGAGAAGGTATATGCCAGTGTATTTCATACGGAGGATGCCCTGGTGCGCCCGCAGATTACCTGCGGAACTCATGCCCTCTACACGGCGCTGGCTGGTAATCTCCGCCCGGGCGATGAGCTGCTCTCTCCTGTGGGAAAGCCCTACGACACCCTGGAGGAGGTAATCGGGATCAGAAAATCGAACGGTTCTCTTCGCGAGTACGGCATCACCTACAGGCAGGCAGATCTCCTGCCGGACGGCAGCTTTGACTTTGACGGCATCCGGGCAGCCATAAATGACAGGACGAGGCTGGTGACTATCCA
>JAHZAR010000193.1 GCA_019423835.1 Clostridiales bacterium
GACGATGCTGTATTACGGCGTTAACTTAATAAATCCTAAGTTTTTCCTGCCAATCGCGTTTATTATCTGTATTATTACCTCTATTGTAACAGGAACCTCGTGGGGAACTGCGGGGACAATGGGAATTGCACTGATTGGAATTGCCCAGGGACTTGGAATCCCTGTAGAGATGGCGGCGGGAGCGATTATTTCCGGAGCCCTGGTTGGAGATAAGCTCTCTCCGCTCTCTGACACGACGCTGCTGGCATCGGCGACAGCGGGAGTGAAATTATTTGATCACATTATATCACTTTGCTTTGTGACAGTTCCGGTTTCTCTGATTGCCGCTGTGGTTTACTGCTTTCTGGGGCTGCATTATGGAGGCGGGCAGGTGGATCTATCAGCGGTCCGGATTCTTTCGGACAGCCTGGAGTCATCCTGCAATATAGGGGTTCTGATGCTGGTTCCCCTGTTTTTTGTTCTCGTGCTCTCGGCTTTAAAAAAACCTACGATTCCAGTCTTCGCAGGCGGACTTCTGGTAGGATGTATCTGGGCTGTAGCCTTTCAGGGCGCTTCACTGGAACAGGTTATCTCTGCCGCAATGAATGGTTTCGTGAGCGAGACGGGAAATGCGGATATTGACAGCCTGCTTTCCAGAGGCGGAGCTCTCAGCATGGCTGAAACCATTTTCCTGTGTATTGGGGCGGGAATGTTTTCTGGAGTTTTTGAGAGGACGGGAGTTCTGTCAAAACTGATGGAAAGCCTGAGAAAAGTGGTAAAATCTGTCGGCGGTCTTGTATTTTCCGTGACGGTTACAGGAACTGCCTTAATGTTTGGAGGCGCAGGCCAGTCCTGTACTCTGAGCCTTCCTGCAATTGCCTTCCGAGAGGCATTTGAAGACATGGATGTACATCCAAGCGTACTGTCAAGAACCCTA
Organism: Clostridiales bacterium; assembly: GCA_019423835.1. GTDB lineage: Bacteria > Bacillota > Clostridia > Lachnospirales > Lachnospiraceae > Otoolea. The sequence goes on from JAHZAR010000193.1 coordinate 917, forward strand.
GAATGTACGGGAACCGTTCTGGGCTCTATTGTGCCGTGGGATGCTTCAGCGATTCTGTATACAGGACTTTTTGGCGTTTCGGTTGCTCAGTATCTTCCCTATAATCTGGTTTCACTTTTATCACCGGTGATGGCGGTGGTGACTGCGTTCATCGGCTTTGGCGTTTTTCATCTTAACGAGCAGGTACACTTTACACTGAAACTGAGAAAGTATAAAAAGGGGTGAATCATATGACAGTTCCAGAAATAGAAACGATCCTTTCAGGACTTCCGCGCCAGGTACTGTGCGGCAGAGCGACGCCGCTTGAACGGATGAAGCGGATGGAAAATACAATTCATACCGGGCCGCTTTATATAAAGCGTGATGATTTAAACGGAGTGGGGCCGGGAGGAAATAAGGTAAGACCGTTGGAGTACCTTTTGGGAGAAGCTGTTGAGAGGGGCAGTGATGTCGTAATTGCATCCGGCCAGCAAAACTCCAATCTGTGCTCGATTGCAGCGGCTGCCTGCTGCAGGCTGGGAATGCCCTGTATCCTGGTTCACAATAATAAAAAGCCGGAAAAGGGTCTGGAAAATCTTGCCGGGAATGCCCTTCTAAACGGCCTGTCCGGGGTGGAGGAGCGCTATATCGGGATGGTTTCAGAGCAGGAGAGAAACGAATACGTTAAGGCCCTCTCGGAACAGCTGGCCAGTTCAGGAAAACGTCCCTATGTGATAGAAAACGGAGCGACAACCGCAGTCGGCGCAGTGGGATATATCCATATCGGAATGGAACTGGCGGAGGAAAACCGAAAATTTAAGGAGATGGGAATGCCTGAGCTGCAGATTCAGGATGTGTTTGTTCCGGGAGGAAACGGGGGCCTGGCAGCAGGCACCGCGTTTGGAGCCGCTCTTCTGGAACATTGCTTTCACGTCCATGTTATAACGGTTGAGCATACGAAGGGGGAACTGGAGCACATCATAAAGACCCTTTCCAGGCAGATGGAAAACGTACTCGGAATACAGCTGCCGGTTCCTGTTGAGAAAGTTATGACGGTTTACGAGGCCTATCGGGGAGAGGGATGGGGAATTCCGACAGGGGAATCTGATCAGATGCTGTGT
>JAHZAR010000194.1 GCA_019423835.1 Clostridiales bacterium
CAGTTTGTGTATGAGCACGGCGATGAGGTCTGCCCTGCGAACTGGCAGCCGGGTGAGGAAACCCTGAAGCCAAGCCTTGATCTGGTGGGACTGCTCTAAGGCCGGAGAGCTTTCTGGCCTCTGCCGGGCGGTGCGGAATATTCGGCGGACAGAAACTGCCCGGAGGGAAACGAAAGAAAACGGAAGCGAAGGCTGCAGATGGAAAGAAATCCGTTTTAAAGGAATGAAACAGGGACAGATGCGGGACACTGATAAGGACGCGGCAGAAGGCTGCGGGAAAGGACGTGAAAGCTATGGATTATTTAGAGATTGAAAAGGTAATCGGACGGGAAATTATCGACTCCAGAGGAAATCCCACTGTGGAGGCGGAGGTGTTTCTGGCAGACGGCACAAGTGCCAGAGGAGCTGCGCCCAGCGGAGCATCGACAGGAGAGTTTGAGGCTCTGGAACTGCGGGATAAGGACAAAAACCGTTTTGGAGGAAAAGGTGTCTTAAAGGCAGTGGAGAATATCAATACTGTGATCAATGAGGTTCTCTGCGGAATGGACGCATCCGATATTTACGGGGTTGACAGAGCCATGATTGAGGCAGACGGAACGAAAGACAAATCAAAGCTTGGCGCCAATGCCATTCTGGCAGTGTCCATCGCCTGCGCAAGGGCCGCGGCTTCCTCCCAGGGGATTCCGCTGTACCGTTTCCTGGGAGGCGTAAATGGCAACAGGCTTCCAGTTCCGATGATGAATATACTAAATGGAGGAGCCCACGCGGCAAACACAGTGGATGTGCAGGAGTTCATGATCATGCCGGCAGGGGCCGGCAGCTTCCGGGAGGGCCTGCGCTGGTGCACAGAAGTATTTCATGCCCTTCAGGCGCTTTTAAAGGAGAAAGGCCTGGCAACCTCTGTGGGTGATGAAGGCGGTTTCGCCCCGGATCTGGCAAGCGACGAGGAGGCGATTGAGTATATCCTTGAAGCGGTGAGAAGAGCCGGATATGAACCGGGGAAGGATTTCGTGCTGGCCATGGATGCAGCTTCCAGCGAGTGGAAGGGAGAGCGCAAAGGGGAGTATGTACTCCCGAAATGCGGCAGAAAGTTCACATCAGCGGAGCTTGTGGATCACTGGAAGAGACTGGTTGAAAAGTACCCGATTTACTCCATTGAGGACGGTCTGGATGAGGAGGACTGGGAAGGCTGGCAGATGATGACAAGGGAGCTGGGCGGAAAGGTTCAGCTTGTAGGCGATGATCTGTTTGTGACAAATACAGAGCGTCTGAAGAAGGGAATCTCTCTCGGATGCGGAAATTCTATCCTGATTAAGCTGAATCAGATTGGCTCTGTGTCGGAGACGCTGGAGGCAATCAAGATGGCCCACAGAGCGGGATATACGGCTATCTCCTCACACCGCTCAGGTGAAACAGAGGATACCACCATTGCCGATCTGGCTGTTGCCCTGAATACCTGCCAGATTAAGACAGGAGCGCCCAGCAGAAGTGAGCGGGTGGCCAAGTACAACCAACTTTTGAGAATTGAGGAAGAGCTGGGAGCAGGCGCGTGCTATCCGGGATTTGAGGCATTCCATATCAGAAGGTAGCAGAAGGCGGAAGGAAAAGGGCAAGTTCTCCGAAAAGACAGAACGGGACCAGAACCTGGGATACACAGAAAAGAGCAGGCAGACGGTGGAATAGGAAAGAGGACTGACTGCTCTGACAGATGGGCAAAAGCAGCTGGCTGCCGGAGAAAATACCGGGGTTTGGCTGCTTTTTCTGTTTTTCACTGACAGTTTCAGGAGAACGCCTTCTCCGGCTGCCTGTTCTCCACGGCATCAAAATGTGAGGTGATAACAGGGCGGAATGGATCCGAAGCGCAAAAGCGTCTGGAAAAAAGATAAGGTCTGACACTGTGTAAATTTGAACAAAATTATTGGTTATTTACATTGTATTACAGTCCGGCAAAAGATATAATAGAGAAAGAGGACTGAGAAGCATAGGAGGAACTTATTATGGCTATTTTAG
>JAHZAR010000195.1:0-1489 GCA_019423835.1 Clostridiales bacterium
TCTGGCAAATTTCGTGGCCAGAAAACCCACCACCAGAAAAGCCAGCACGCAGAATACGATTCCCAGCACATTCCACCCCTCTTCCGAAGGCAGGGGAAGAGCATGAACCGCGCCGGCAGCCAGGGCTCCGCAGTACAGGAAGACGCCGATCAGATAGATCTTAAAGGCCAGCAGGGCAAAAATTACGCCCACCGCAATACCGATGAGAGCCGGCAGATAGGATTCTCCCTCCACCATAGCCCCGGAGATCAGGAATCCCAGAACAAAGCCCAGCAAAAAGCCCACCAGGCCGATCCACACCTTCAGAAGCCTATATCCAAAAAAACACTGCAGCACCGCGAACAGCAGGGAGAAGGCCAGAATGATCTGGCCGATCTCACGGGACAGCTGCCGGACTGAATTGAGTATCTCTAATATATCCATATGATTTCCTCACCATTCTTTACAGGCACTTACTCCATCCGCAGTTTTTGCAGATGTTGCACCCGCTCTCAAAAAACAGAGGTTCCCCGCACTCCGGGCAGGTGGCCGTCTGGCCGATCTTTTTTACCGCCTTGGGCTTGGGAGCCTTGGGGGGCACATGCTTCTTCTTTTCTCCGCCGAAAAGCTCCTCCTGCACCTCCCGGTACATATCCATGAGCGCGTTGCCCACCGCCATGGGACAGCAACTGCCCCGGCTGGTATCTTTCCTGGTGGCCCTCCGCACAGAGTAGGAGGGGCAGGAGCCGGTGGAATTCAGCTGGTCGATGATGGTATCAATGTCAATGCCGCCTCTGGCGCTGATGGAGATCATCCGGGAGAGGCCGATCATGAAGTTATTGCAGCCGCCGGTGGAGCCCTTGCTCAGATAGGTCTCCAGGAGCGCTCCCGTATAGGGATCGAAGAGAGCGATGCAGTGCAGGCTTCCGCAGCCGGTGATCAGCTTTCTCTTTTTGCCGATGACGTCATCGTTGATCTCCACGATCTCGCCTCTGGCCAGTCCCTCCCCGGCCACGGGAGAGCGTTTTTTCTCAGCCTGATTGCAGCCTTCCCTGAAAAGGGTTACGCCCTTCAGTCCTTTTTCGTAGGCGTACAGATAGAGGTTCTCTGTCTCCTCCACAGTAAACTGGTTGGGCACATTGACCGTGGAGCTGATGGAAGCGTCAATATGCTTCTGCCATACTGCCTGCATGTCAATCCTCTGACGGTAATCCAGAGTCATGGCGGTGACGAAATAATCGGGAAGCATGCTGTCGTCGGCAAGTTTGTGTTCCCTCATATAATTCTCTACGATCTTTGTGTATACCTTATAATATACGTCCTCCCCGTGCAGGGATTCTGTCTTTCTCACATAGTAGTTGGCATACACCGGCTCAATGCCTCCGGAGATCCCCAGCATGGTGGACAGGGTCCCCGTGGGGGCGATGGTCAGCAGCTGAGAATTTCTCAGTCCGTATTTCTTCACCAGTTCCCTGGTGGCCTCCGTGGTGTTTGCCTGCAGGAAGGGAGT
>JAHZAR010000195.1:1499-1873 GCA_019423835.1 Clostridiales bacterium
ACCCGATGCGGTCGCAGAGTTCCACCGCCGCGTCTTCCCCGTAGGTCAGTTCCAGTTTCATCAGCATATCCGCCAGGCCCATGATCCCCAGCCCGATCTGCTTCCACTGCCGGACACTCTCCTGCTGCTCCTCCAGAGGATGAAGGGTCAGTCCCTCCTCCAGAACCTCGTTGAGCGCCCGGACGCTTTCTTTCACACAGTTTTTGAAGCCCTCGAAATCAAAGGCCGCTCTGGCTGTAAAGGGATTCTGCACAAACTCCGACAGGTTGATGCTTCCCAGCAGGCAGCTGCCTCCGGCGGGCAGCGGCTCCTCCGCGCAGGGGTTCACCCCCGCATAGGCAAATTCCTTTGTGTTGGCCAGCAGGTTCCAGCCG
>JAHZAR010000196.1 GCA_019423835.1 Clostridiales bacterium
ATGCAGTTTATTCAGATTATATCCTAAGCACAGCAAAAGAATCTCCAGTTTTACTTTCCCTTGTGCGGTGGGGCGGACTGCTTTTTGACAAAGCTGCGATCCGCCATGCCTTACCGTCTCCATCTTCGCTTTTTCTTTAAAGTGAATCCGGTGTGCCTGGTTCTCCGTTTTTTCGGCGGGGACAGAAGAGAGCCTCCGGAGTTCCCCTTTCTGTGCAGAGGCCGCTTATCCGGCTCCAATGGGATGGAGAGGCGGCGGTTTTTCATCATCTCATTAAACTCTTCCTCAGTTACACCCGTTTCTTTCAGCCGTTCCAGACGCTTTCTGCGGCGTTCCTGGCGCTCTGCTTCCTCGCGGCGGCGGTTTTTACCGATCCAGACAGCCAGAGCTGTGCCGAGGATGGAAATTACAGCTGCTGCAGCGGTAAAAATGAGAATGGGCGTGACGGGAAGGCCATCCGATAAAGAGCCGCCGGAACGATTTTCATCCGGAGTGACTTGAGATGGCTTATCTGAAGAACCTTCGTTTCCATCCAGTCCCGGGCGGGAATCAGGCAGGTCCTGGCTGTCAGTGGACTCCTCCCCGGTTTTCTCCCTGTCTGATCCGCCGTCTGCTGCCGTTTCGTCCTCATAACTGATCTGGGCGATGGTAGTGGGAACCGTGCTCAGCAGCTTTTCCGGAATGGCGGGAGATTCGGACTGCTCTGTGCCCAGAGTAAGCCAGGCGGTTCCAACCGGATGCTCACCCAGAGAGTAGCAGACAGCGGCAATCGCATTGTCAGGAGCATTTTCCGGAAGCTCAAAGGATACGGAGGAGGTGGTTTCCTCAAACTCCGCATGGTTCGGGAGAATTATGCGGCTGTCCGGATCTACCGTCAGAGATGGAGCAGATGATGTGGGCAGCCCTGCGATAGTGAGATTGCTGTTCAGCGAGGAATAAGTAGTGTCATTATCTCCGAGGGAGACGGAGCGGAAGTTGCCGAAGCCGAAATCCAGCATGCGGCTGGTGTCAGAATAGGTAGTTCCGCGGCTGTGTAGGACAACCGTGATCAGCGTCGTATCATCCTGTCTGGCTCCTGCCACCAGAGTGTTCAGGGCGATGGAGGTATATCCTGTCTTGCCTCCGATTACATCGGGACGATATTCAGGAAAATTTTTCTTGATCAGCTTATTGCCTGGGGAAACGCCGAGCCCTTCTGGGTTTCTGCCATTCGGCGGGAGTTCGTAATAGGTGGTGGAGACGATCTCCTGAAACGTCTCATTCTCGAAGGCGTATCGGGTAATCAGGGCCATGTCGTAGGCGCTGACATAGTGATTTTCGTCATTCAGGCCGCTGGGATTGGCAAAGTGGGAATCTGTGCAGCCAAGCTCCTGTGCCTTTTCATTCATCATTTCGGCAAAGGCCTCTGTAGTTCCCGCGACATGCTCTGCCAGAGCGTTGGCTGCCTCATTGGCCGATTTTAAAAGGAGGGCATAAAGGCAGTCCCGTACTGTGGCCTGATCTCCGGTATCGTAGCCGGCTGACGAGCTGTCAGCCTCCACATTGTAGACAGCATTCTTTGAGAAGGTGACCATCTCATCCAGATCGCAGTGTTCAAGGACAAGGATGGAGGTGAGAACCTTGGTAATGCTGGCAGGAGAGTAGGTGTCATGGATATTTTTTCCATACAAAACTGTTCCTGAGTCTGCGTCCATAACGATTCCGGCATCTGCCTCAATTGA
>JAHZAR010000197.1 GCA_019423835.1 Clostridiales bacterium
GAAACGGGAGCGGAGATAGAGAGCTTTGTCCATGGAGCTCTCTGCTACTGCTATTCGGGACAGTGCCTGTTCAGCAGTATGATAGGAGGACGAAGCGGCAACAGGGGAAGATGCGCCCAGACCTGCCGCCTGCCCTTTGATGTGAGAAGAGGACATCAGGTTCTGAACAGGAAAAGCGAGAGGTATGTCCTGAGCCTCAAGGATCTGTGCACTCTTGACATTCTGCCGGATATTTTAGAGGCAGGCGTATTCTCCCTGAAAATTGAGGGAAGGATGAAAAGTCCCCGCTATACGGCAGGGGTGGTTTCCATCTACAGAAAGTATGTGGATCTCTATATGAAGACAGGCAGGAAGGGTTATCGGGTAGATCCGGAGGATCGGAAGACTCTCCTGGACCTGTTTGACAGAGGAGGGCAGACAGAAGGGTATTACAGGCAGCACAATGGAAGAGATATGGTGGTGCTGAAGGAAAAGCCGGCCTTCCGAAGTGAGAACAGGGAGCTGTACGATTACCTGGACAGGACGTATGTGGGGGCGGTTCTTCAGGAGCCTGTCACAGGAAGAGTGAGGGCATTCGAGGGAGAGGCGCTGGCCATGGAGGTTTCCTGCCGGGGAGTGAAGGCCCTGGCGGCCAAAGGTATGGTCCAGACGGCCAAAAACCAGCCCATGAAACAGGAGCGCATTGAAAAACAGATAAAAAAGACGGGAAATACGCCGTTTTTCTTTGAAAGTCTGGAGATTGAGACAAAAGGAAGCTGCTTTATCCCGCTGCAGGAACTAAATGAGCTCAGGAGAAATGCCTTTGCGGCTCTGGAGGAGGAAATTCTTGGGCAGTTTCGCAGGAAAGTACAGGAACCAGAGGACCGGTCTGTAGCCTGTGACTGTCAGGGCAGCGGCGAGAACAGGGGCAGGGCTCAGAATAAGGCTGAAGATAAAAACGAAACCAGAGGGAAGGGCGCCTCTCTTCATGTGTCTCTGGAGGAACGGGAGGGCCTTTCGGATGTGCTTCTGTTCCCGGAGGTGGACACGGTCTCCATTGATGCCGCAGGATTTCCGGCAGAGAGCTGGGCGAATGCGGCTGCCCGCTGCCATGAAGCGGGAAAGAAGTGCTTTCTGATGCTGCCGCACATTTACAGAACCCAGGCAAAGAAGTATTTTGACAGCCATCTTGGGGAACTTGCCGCTGCAGGCTTTGACGGGGCGGTTGTGAGGGCCTGGGAGGAGGTTCAGCTTCTGAAGGAGTGGAAGAAGGAGGGAGTATTTTCTCCCAGGCTCGTTCTGTTTGACCACGGTCTCTACAGCTTTAACCATCTCTCAGAGGAGATGATGGAGAGGATGCTGCCGGAGGTGGAAAAGCGCTTTACAGCGCCTCTTGAATTAAACAGCAGGGAGCTTGCGCGAAAGGGAATCAAAGGCGGGGAGCTGATGGTCTATGGACACATTCCCATGATGGTCACTGCCCAGTGCATGAAAAAAACGCTGGAAGGCTGTACGGGAAAGCCGGAGCTTCTGTATATGAAGGACCGTATGGGGAAAGAATTCCCTGTAAAGAATCACTGCCGGTTCTGCTACAATACCATCTATAATTCGAGCCCTCTGTCTCTTTTGGCTGACAGAGAGGCAGTGGAACGCCTTGGCCCGTCTGTCCTGCGCCTCTCCTTCACGACGGAGAAGCCTGAACG
>JAHZAR010000198.1:0-1300 GCA_019423835.1 Clostridiales bacterium
GTCGGTTAATATCGATTTTTGACTCCTGACAAACAAGACGGAGACAATCCCGCAGAATACGGACTTTTTTAAGCCGTAATTCTGTCGGAGATTGCCTCCGTCTTTTTGCAAACGCTATTTTAGGGCGCAATAACCCCTTGGCTAGATTTTTCAGAGCGCTCCTTTGGCTAAGCCGCTTTCTACTCCTTTTTCCCCTTCAAATTTTTCGATTTCCTGATGTAAAAACCGATGATATTTCATGATGTTCCGTCCTATGGCATACAGCATGAACTCTTTATATACTTTCTCTTTCGAACGGTAGTTAAAACGACGGAAGTTTTCGTTCTCTTTGATATCTCCAAAGTGACCCTCTGTCTGGATCGACCGTGTCTGACGTTTCAGAATCCCTTCTTCACTCTGGATATTCATGTTGGACTCCTCCCTCAGTTCTTCCCAGCGTTCGTTGATCTTCATGACCTTATTTTGGTCCGGATTCTTTTCGGGATTGTATCTATAAAGACATTTCGATTTATATTCACATTCACTGCGGTCCGCACAGCCGTATACCTCTATTGTCTGTTTGTAGCCGACCTGTTCTCTGCTTTCTGTTCGGATATGGCGCAGCTCCCTTCCGTCATGGCAGATATAATAGTGCTCATCCTCAAAAACGGAATATGTCATGTTGTAATATTTCCCGATGTCTTCTTTGTATGCCTGTGTCTTCCTCTTCTCATGGTCCTGCAGCTTGATGAAGCTGCGGATTCCATTCTCTTTCAGATACAGCAGATTCTTTTCACTGCAGTAGCCGCTGTCGGCAGTTACTGCTTCCAGCTTATCCCCAAACGCTTTCCTGTGTTTTTCCAGAACTGGGATCAGCGTGTTGTAATCTGTCCGGTCATTGCTTACATATCCGTGGACAATAAAGTAATTTTCTACTGCGATCTGGACGTTATAGGCAGGTTTTAACTGCCCGTTCAGCATATGATCCTCTTTCATCCGCATGAATGTCGCTTGTGGTGCGCAGCAGCATGGAGCAGAATGTCCAATCCACGGCGTTTTCGGGCAGAGACCGGGACCACTGGGATGCCCAACATTTCCGGCAGCCGGTGCAGGTCGATTTCCATGCCCCTCTTTTCTACAATATCCATCATGTTCAAGGCCAGCACCACCGGCTTTCCCAGCTCCAGTAGCTGCAAGGTCAGATAAAGGCTGCGTTCCAGTGCGGAAGCGTCCACCACATTGATGATGACATCCACCTCGTCACTGAGAATGAACTGCCGGGAGACTGTTTCCTCCATGGTGTAAGAAGTCAGGCTATAGG
>JAHZAR010000198.1:1310-1671 GCA_019423835.1 Clostridiales bacterium
GGTACCGGGCAAACCGACCAAGTGGATGATGAGGTCATGGTCCTCCCTCACACCTTCTCCCTTTTCTCCGGTCACGCCTGGCCAATTGGCCACCTTCAAATTGGCCCCAGTGTAAGCATTAAACAGAGTGGTCTTGCCACAGTTAGGGTTGCCGATAAACCCGATTGTCATTTCATGCTCACTCATGCACTTCACCTTCTTCCACCGTAATATTTTTGGTAATGTTATACCCTAGGGCAAAGCGGGTGCCCCGCAGTTTAATAATCAAAATTCCTTTCCCTTTTCGGTTCAGTACAGAAATAGCGGTCTGCCGGGTCATTCCTAAAGCTTCCAGACGCCGCTCCAACTGAAAGGGAAGATG
>JAHZAR010000199.1 GCA_019423835.1 Clostridiales bacterium
TTATGGAAACTCCTGAATATATGGATTATCTGTGTAAACAGATTCAGGAAGTGAAATCCTTTGCCGGCGAGGATGAAATTCAGATTTCTTTATCTTCCGGTGACAGCAGTAAGCTCGAGGCTCTTTCACAGAAAACAGGAGCGGAGCTTACTGTTTCTTCAGATGATTTTATCGGCGGTATCCGCGCTGCTATTCCCCAGAAAAATATCATGATCGACAACTCTTTTCTGGAAGGACTGGAGTCCATGCGAAAGGAATTCAAATTTGACGGAGGGCTGAAGAATGAGTAAAACAGGTATTATCTACGGTGTCAACGGCCCGGTTATTTATCTGAAGGGCGATCCCGGATTTAAAATCTCCGAGATGGTCTATGTAGGAAAGGACAATCTGGTGGGAGAAGTCATTGGCCTGAAAAAGGGAATGACCACCGTTCAGGTTTTTGAGGAGACCACAGGGCTTCGCCCCGGTGAAACCGTTACAGGAACAGGCGACGCCATCTCTGTTCTTCTGGGGCCTGGAATCATCCACAATATTTTTGACGGAATCCAGCGTCCTCTGGAGGAAATTGCAAAATCCTCCGGAAAATATATTTCCAGAGGTGTCAGTGTAGATTCTTTGGATACACAGAAAAAATGGAACACTCATATTACAGTTAAGGAGGGGGATGTTGTGGGTCCCGGTACGATCATTGCCGAGACACAGGAAACAGCCTCCATTCTTCATAAATCCATGGTTCCCCCTTCTATCCAGGACGGAACTGTCATCAAAGCAGCTCCGGACGGCGACTATAACATTCTGGAGCCTATTGTAACCATTGAACTGCCGGACGGGACTACAAAGGATCTGACGCTTGCACAGAAATGGCCTATCCGTATTCCAAGACCTACACAGCTGCGTTTCCCGGCAAGTGTTCCTCTTGTTACAGGCCAGCGTATCCTTGACACCCTTTTCCCTATCGCCAAAGGCGGTACTGCCGCTGTTCCGGGCGGATTCGGTACAGGAAAGACCATGACGCAGCATCAGATCGCCAAATGGTCTGACGCTGATATTATTATCTATATCGGCTGTGGAGAGCGTGGAAACGAGATGACTCAGGTTCTGGAAGATTTCAGCAAGCTGATCGACCCTAAATCCGGCAACCTGATGATGGACAGAACAACTCTGATCGCCAATACCTCCAACATGCCTGTTGCTGCCCGTGAAGCCTCTATTTACACCGGCGTCACTCTGGCAGAATATTACAGAGATATGGGATATGACGTAGCCATTATGGCAGACTCTACTTCCCGTTGGGCCGAGGCTCTCCGTGAGCTGTCCGGACGTCTAGAGGAAATGCCTGCAGAGGAAGGCTTCCCTGCATATCTTGCCTCCAAGCTTTCTGCCTTTTATGAGAGAGCCGGTATGATGCAGAACTTAAACGGAACCGAAGGATCTGTTTCTATTATCGGAGCGGTTTCCCCTCAGGGCGGCGACTTCTCAGAGCCTGTTACCCAGAATACCAAACGTTTTGTGCGCTGCTTCTGGGGACTTGATAAATCTCTGGCCTATGCCCGCCACTTCCCTGCCATCCACTGGCTTACCAGCTACAGCGAGTATCTGGAGGATCTCTCCCCCTGGTACCGCACCCATGTGTCC
>JAHZAR010000200.1 GCA_019423835.1 Clostridiales bacterium
CCGGATCCGTCAGGTCATCGGCCGGCACGTAAACAGCCTGTACAGAGGTAACACTTCCCTCCTTCGTGGAGGCAATTCTCTCCTGAAGTTCGCCCATCTCTGTAGCCAGCGTAGGCTGGTAGCCTACAGCCGACGGCATACGGCCGAGAAGGGCAGAAACCTCTGAGCCGGCCTGCACGAAACGGAAAATGTTGTCAATAAACAGAAGCACATCCTGGTGCTCCCTGTCACGGAAGTACTCTGCCATGGTAAGCCCTGTCTCTGCAACCCTCATACGTGCTCCCGGCGGCTCATTCATCTGTCCGAACACCAGGGCTGTCTTTGAGAGGACTCCCGACTCCTTCATTTCTGTCCAGAGATCATTTCCCTCCCTGGAACGCTCTCCCACGCCGGTGAAAATCGAGTAGCCGCCGTGTTCGGTGGCAATATTCTGAATCAGCTCCTGGATCAGCACGGTCTTTCCCACGCCGGCTCCTCCGAACAGTCCGATTTTTCCTCCCTTTGCGTAGGGGGCCAGCAGATCGATTACCTTAATTCCTGTCTCCAGAATCTCTACAACCGGCTTCTGGTCTGCAAAGGACGGAGGATCCCGGTGAATGACCCAGTGTTCCTCTCCTTCCAGCGATTCCCCTCCGTCAATGGTCTCCCCGAGCACATTGAACAGGCGGCCCAGCGTCTTGTCGCCTACAGGAACCTGGATTCCCTTTCCAGTTGCCTCTACCTCCATATCGCGGCACAGCCCCTCGCTGGCCGCCAGCATAATGCAGCGGACCGTATTGTTTCCAAGGTGCTGGGATACCTCCATCACACAGGTTCTGTCCCCGTTTTTCACCTTCAGGGCATCCTTGATATGGGGCAGAACACCGTCTTCAAATAAAACATCCACTACAGGTCCCATGACCTGCACAATTCTGCCTTTATTCATAATTATCTCCTCTACCGCTTTTTCTTCTGGGCATTGGCGCCGCTGATTACCTCTGTGATCTCCTGGGTAATGGCCGCCTGCCTTGCCCTGTTGTACTGGACAGAAAGCTCCTTCAGCATCGCCTTCGCATTGTCTGTGGAGGCCTGCATGGCCATCATCCTGGCGTTGTGTTCACTGGCATAGGATTCCACCAGCGCGCCATATATGACTCCCACAAGATAGCTTGGGACAATATTGTCCATCACCTCTCTGGCTGACGGGAACAGGCGGATCTCCTCCCTTTTCATGTCTATGGGAAGCGAAATCGGCTCTGGCTCCGGATGCTTGAGGGGCAGAAGCGTTTTAAGCACCGGCTCCTCACTCATGGAATTGACCATCTCCGTAAACAGAATGGAGACCTCATCGAACTCTTTTGAGAGAAAGCCCTGAATCACTGTTTCCGTAATCAGCCTGGACCTGTGCATGGTCGGCTTCTGCACCGTGTATCGGAAACTGCCATCCATATCCACTTTCTTTTTGGAGAAATACTGACGGCCCACAACGCCCAATACATAGAGCTTTGTGCGGCCTGGCTTTTTCAGCTCCTCCTCTGCCATCTTGATAATATTGTGATTATATGCTCCGTTTAATCCCTTATCCG
>JAHZAR010000002.1:0-11096 GCA_019423835.1 Clostridiales bacterium
CTGATTCTGGTGGGAAAAAATAATACGGGGAAAACTTCTGTGCTGGATGCTGTCCGGCTGATGACAGGAGGCCGGAAGGCGCAGGAGAGCGATTTCCTGGAGAGCGGACAGAACATTGAAATTGAGACAAGGCTTCAGATCGAAAAGGAGGATCTGAGACTGTTTCATGAGCTGGCAGTGGTCAGCGCCTACAGGAGGTTTGAGGTCTGGGAGAGGGATTTTCAGAAAAAGCTGCCCTCCTTTCAGAAGGGAACGCTCTCTTTTTCCTGCATAGTGAACCGGGAAGGGAGGATGCGTTTTTCAGACGGGGTGAGAAAGCACAACCCTTATATCGAGGAGGTGCTTCCCAGACTTCTCTATATAGATACAGACAGAGAGCTGGCTGCGTTCCAGAGCGATCTGTTTCTTCTTGGGGACAGCCTTCTGATGAATCAGATGAGGGAGGGCGCCTGTCTGTTTGACGCGGGAAGGAGGTGTTCCCACTGCTTCCAGTGCATCGGCCTGATCAATCAGAAAACGCCGGAGGAGCTGAATGCTCTGGAAGCTCAGAAGCTGTTTGAACACAAGCTCTACCAGCTTAACCTGGGGAAGATGGCCCGGCGCATCAATGAAAATTTTGAAAAAAATGGAGGATACGACGAGATCCGCTACAGCTTAAAGGGAAATCTGGACGAGCTGTTTTCCGTGCAGGCAGAGGTCTGCAGCAGAGAAAGGGGAACCATAAGCCCTGTCTCCAGAATGAGCCGCGGCATGAGATGTATTTATATGCTGTCCCTTCTGGAAACGTATGTGGAGGGTGAGCATCAGCTTCCGTGCATCATTGTGGCAGAGTATCCGGAGCTGTTTCTGCACCCGAGACTTCAGAAGACAGCCAGTGCGATTCTGTACCGCCTGTCGAAAAAGAACCAGGTCATCTTTAACACCCATTCTCCCCAGCTTCTTCTGAACTTTACCTCCCGCCAGATTCGCCAGATTGTATTGGACGACGGGTACTTTTCCACTGCTAGGGAGAACGTGGATATAGGGGAGATCCTGGACGATCTGGGATACGGGGCAGGGGATGCCATGAATGTGGACTTCGTATTTATCGTGGAGGGAAAGCAGGACAAGAGCAGGCTGCCTCTGCTGCTCAGAAAGTATTATTCAGAGGTGTACCGGGAGGATGGAACCCTGTCCAGGATTTCTATTATCACCACCAACAGCTGCACCAACATCAAGACGTATGCCAACTTAAAATATATGAATCAGGTAAGATTCAGGGATCAGTTTTTAATGATACGGGATGGAGATGGAAAGGACAGGGAGGAGCTGAAACGGCAGCTCTGCCGTTACTACCGCGAGCAGGGACAGAAAGACGCAGACCGTCTGCCGCCGGTGACGGAGAAAAATGTGCTGGTGCTCAGGTATTATTCCTTTGAGAATTATTTTCTCAATCCAAAGATTATGGAAAAGCTGGGCATTGTGGAGTCGGAGGAGGAGTTTTACAGGACTCTGTACGAAAAATGGAGGGAATACCTTCACCGGCTGCCATCGGGAAAGAAACTGGCGGAGGTGATGGGAAGGGACTTCGCCTCGCCGGAAGATCTGAAGGAGCATATGGAGGAATTCAGGATCCACATGAGGGGCCACAACGTATTTGATATCTTTTACGGGAAATATAAAAAGCAGGAAACCGAGCTGTTAAACCGCTATATTGAGCTGGCTGACAGGGAGGAGTTTGCAGATATTTTAGACGCTATTGACCGGTTCCTGTACTTCGACAGCCGGAAAAAAATGCCTGGATGAAAGTTGCATTTCAGGAGAAAATTCATATAATAGAGTATAAACCGGAGAGACGGAAGGAAATTCCGGCACTCCGGCTGGCCAGGAGGCATTCCGCATCCGGCCGATGCTTTAGATAGATACGGGGTTTTAGGCTCTGTCTGTTCTGAGGCTCCGGGCGGCAACGGCACATCTGCGCAGGGTGCTGCTGCCGTTTACATAGCCCGGATTTTACAGGGCAGAGGGGCGTTGAGAATCTGGCGGGAGGTGCGGCAGGCGGTGAACTATACATATCTTCTGCGCTGTTCAGACGGTTCTCTCTACTGCGGATGGACAAACCATCTGGAAGAGAGAGTTTCGGCTCATAACAGCGGAAAAGGGGCGAAATATACGAAGGCCAGAAGACCGGTGGCTCTGGCCTATTTTGAGGAGCACGCCACAAAGAGTGAAGCCATGAAACGGGAGGCCGCGATTAAGAGGATGACAAAAAGCCAGAAGGAAAGGCTGGCCGCTGGATTCGGTCGGAGAAACCAGTCTGGCGGGGAAGGGCAGGAGCCGCAGAAGGCCTGCCCCTTTTGTCTGAAAAAGGGAAGGAAAAGGAGAAAAGAGCCGGTGAGTATGAAAATAATTATTTCACCCGCGAAAAAGATGCAGGTAAAAAACGATGATATGCCATGGAGAGAGGCTCCGGTGTTCCGCAGGGAGGCGGGAGAGCTGCTTGAACTTCTTCAGAGCTTTTCTGAGGAGGAGCTTGGAAAACTGTTTAAGGCGAATGCTGCTATTACCCATGAAAATTACCTGAGGTATGCGCAGATGGATCTGGATTCAGGGCTGACGCCGGCAGTTCTGGCCTATGCAGGGATCCAGTACCAGCACATGGCTCCTCAGGTTTTCACGGGAGAGGAATGGGAATATGTGTGCAGAAGTCTCAGGATTCTAAGCGGCTTTTATGGAGTGCTGCGGGCAGATGACGGGATTGTGCCCTACCGCCTGGAAATGCAGGCAAAGCTGAAAACAGACGTACACAGAGATCTTTATGGGTTCTGGGGAGATAAGATTTACCGGGAGCTGGCCGGCGATGGGCAGGCAGTGATTCTGAATCTGGCATCTAAGGAGTACAGCCGGGCGGTGGAGCCCTACCTCGGGCCGGGGGACCGGTTTGTCACCTGCGTGTTCGGAACGCTGAAAGACGGAAAGGTCAGAGTAAAGGCCACAGAGGCAAAGATGGCACGGGGGGAAATGGTGCGCTTCCTGGCGGGGATCAGGGCCTCGGAGCCGGAGGAGGCAAGGGCCTTTGAGGAGATGGGCTTTGCCTTCTGTGAGGAGCGCTCTACAGACTGTGAGTATGTATTTCTGAAGGAGGACTGACAAGAGATGGTAACTCTGCTGGAAAAGCTATTTGTAAAGAAAAAAACGGGGACTGATGAGAGAAGGACCTACGGCATCCTGTGCGGCGCCCTGGGAATCGCCCTGAATATCCTTCTGTTTGCGGGAAAATACCTGGCAGGCGTGATCAGCGGCTCCATTGCCATTATGGCGGATGCTTTCAACAACCTGTCGGATGCGGGATCTTCTGTGATTACACTTCTAGGCTTCCAGTTCGCCGGAAGACAGGCGGACGAGGAGCATCCCTTCGGCCACGGAAGGATTGAATACCTGTCCGGGCTGGCTGTATCCCTGGCAATCATTGTCATGGGAGTGGAACTTCTGCGCTCCTCTGCAGAGAAAATTCTCCACCCGGAATCTGTGGATACAGGATTTCTGGCAATGGGAATCCTTGTGGTTTCGGTGGCTGTGAAGCTGTACATGAGTTTTTATAACAGGAGAATCGGAAAAAAGATTGATTCGGCAGCCATGAAGGCCACGGCTACGGACAGCCTGAGTGATGCTCTGGCCACCTCTGTGGTATTTTTATCCATGGTTGTCATGCGTGCCACGGGCATCAATGTGGACGGCTGGTGCGGCGTTCTGGTGGCAGCATTCATCCTGCGGGCCGGATACGGGGCAGCGAAAGAAACCCTCAATCCCCTTCTGGGCCAGGCGCCGGAGCCGGAGTTTATCGAAGAGATCGAAAAGATTGTGCTTTCCAGACCTGAGATTATCGGAATCCACGATCTGGTAGTGCATGACTATGGCCCGGGTCACAGAATGATTTCCCTCCATGGAGAGGTGGACGGCAGCGGGGATATTTACGCCCTCCATGATGCCATTGACAGTGCGGAGATGGAGCTTCACGAGTGTCTGGGCTGTGAGGCGGTGATCCACATGGACCCGGTGAATCTGAAGGATCCTGAGATGAAGGAAAAGAAAGCTGCGACAGAGGCTCTGGTAAAGGAGATAGACAGCCGGCTTACCATCCATGATTTCCGTCTGGTACACGGCGGAGGGGTGACAAAGATACTGTTTGACGTGGTAGTTCCCTTTGAGATGAAGATGCCGGAGGAGGAGCTGAGAGCCAGAATCCAGGAGGGAGTGAGCCGGACCATGGAAAACTGTGCGGCCCTGATCAATGTGGATCACTCCTATGTCTAGGGAAGGATACCGGTTTCACAGTAAGCCGGCAGGCTGCGAAGGAGCGGAGAACTGTCGGTGAGAGAAGAGGGAGATACATATGAGGAAAAGAAAAGCAGCGCTGGCTGCTGTTATAGCCGGTCTCTGCCTGTTCGGAGCCGGATGCCAGAGCGGGACAAAGACGGCAGATGTGCAGTCTTCCGGGGCGCAGAGGGAAAGCGAGAGTATCATTCCGGCTCAGGAGGAGAGTTCAGACAGCAGCAGGGAGACGGAGGAAAGCCAGAAAGCCCAGGAGGAGAGCAGGGATGAGACAGAGGCTCCTGACGGTGCAGAGGAAGAGCCGCAGGAGCAGCCTCTCCATGAGATAGTCATTGCCACAGATATTCATTACCTGGCAGAGGAGCTGTCGGGGAACCGCTGCCAGAGTTTTATTAATATGACCTATGGAAGCGACGGCCGCGTTCTTCTGTACTGCTGGGAGGTACTGGACGCCTTTGTGGAGGATATGAAGGAAAAACGGCCGGATCTGGTGGTTCTGAGCGGGGATCTGACCTTAAACGGAGAGAGAGCCAGCCATGAGGAGCTGGCCTCCATTCTGAGGGAGCTGGACAGGGAGGACATTCCGGTGCTGGTTATCCCCGGCAACCACGACGTTAATAATTCCAATGCCCGCCGGTTTTCCGGCACACAGTCCTACCTGGTGGAAAGTGTCAGCCCGGAGGAATTTGCAGATATCTATGCAGACTTTGGCTATGTGGCCGCTGACAGCAGAGATCCTTCTTCCCTGAGCTATCTCTACAAGGTGGATGACAGCCTGTGGCTTCTGATGCTGGATTCCTGCCAGTATGATCCGGTCAATCTGACAGGAGGGATGATTGAGAGCGGAACCTACCGGTGGATGAAGCCGATTCTCTATGAGGCGTGGGAGAATGATACGGAGGTAATAACGGTCACCCATCACAACCTGCTGGAGCAGAGCGGAGTCAGCGATGCCTTCTATGATGACTGTACCATTGAACACAATGAGGAACTTCTTCAGATGCTCTCTGACAATGAGGTGAGGCTCCATTTAAGCGGCCATCTCCATCTGCAGCATTACATGGAGGAGGATGGCGTGGCGGAGGTGGTGACTGGCTCTCTCGTCATGGCACCATGCGGCTACGGGGTGGTGGACTTGTATGAGGATGGCTCCATTACCTACCATACCCAGCCAGTCAATGTGGAAAAATGGGCCAGAGAACACTCCTTCAAAAACAGGGATCTGGCCAGCTTTTCTGAGTACAGTGAAAACTTTCTGAGAGAAATCTCCTACAATCATGCGGTAAGAGATCTGGAAAGACAGAACAGTCAGGGAATTCTGAATCTCTCGGAAGAGGAGATTCAGAAGATGGCCCGTTTTTACGCAAAGCTCTGCGTATATTACTACGGAGGGCGGATGTATGAGATCCGCGTCGAGGCAGAACAGGATCCGGCCAGGGAGCTGTGGGACAGATATCAGTATGCCAGTGACCTGAGTGATTTCCTTCGCAGGATCCTGGAGGATGACGCGAAGGACTTCGGAAGGCTGTATCTGGAGGAGTAGGAAAGAGAAGTACAGGTCAGAACCGGGTAAACGGGAGGACAAAAGAATGACACAGGAGGAATCGCCATGAGAGAAAAATCGCAGCTTACCACCCTTTGCTATATTGAGAAAGACGGGAAGTATCTGATGCTCCACCGGGTAAAGAAGGAGAAGGATGTCAACAAGGACAAGTGGATTGGAATTGGAGGCCATTTTGAGGAGGGGGAAAGCCCGGAGGAATGCCTGCTCAGAGAGGCAAAGGAGGAGACAGGACTGACGCTGCTGTCCTGGCAGTTCCGGGGGATTGTGACGTTTATCGCCGAGGGATGGCCTGCAGAATACATGTGCCTGTACACGGCCGACGCATTCGAGGGAGAATTAAGAGAGTGCAGCGAGGGAACACTGGAATGGGTGAAGAAGGAGGAGATTGACAGGCTCAATCTCTGGGAGGGGGATCGGATCTTTTTCGGGCTCCTTGCAGAAAACCGGCCGTTTTTTTCCCTGAAGCTCAGGTATGAGGGGGACAATCTGGCAGAATGGAGCCTGGACGGAGAGAGGAAAAAAGGATGATAGGAACATTTGTAAATGTAGGCACAATTTTGACAGGAAGCCTGATAGGAAGCGTGGTAAACAGGGGGATTAAGGACGAATACCAGGGGGCTATGTTTAACGCCATGGGCCTGGCTGCCGTGATGCTGGGCGTCAACTCGGTGGTGAGCCACATGCCGGACAGCAGATATCCGGTGCTGTTTATCGCAAGTCTGGCGGCGGGAAGCCTTTTAGGTACGATCCTGGATCTGGACGGCAGATTTAAGAGACTGACCGGAGTGCTGCGCTTTGGCTCCTCCAATCTGGGGGAGGGCCTCTCCACTGCAATCCTTCTGTTCTGCATCGGAACCATGTCCATCGTGGGGCCTATTGAGAGCGCGGTGAATGGAAACCACACCTATCTCTTCACCAATGCCACCCTGGATTTTGTCTCTTCCATTGTTCTGGCATCCACCTACGGGATTGGAATTGCCCTTGCTGCCCCTGTGCTGTTTTGCTGGCAGGGGGCCATTTACCTGGGCGCCAGCTTTCTGGCAGGCTTTCTCTCTGAGCCGCTGATGGCGGAAATCTCCATCGTGGGCGGAGTCCTGATTGCCACCTCCGGCCTTTCAATCCTGAAGATTAAGGACTGCAAAACCATGAATATGCTGCCGTCTCTCCTGATTCCTCCCATCTGGTTCCTCCTTGTGGGAGCTCTGGGACTGGGCTGACAGGCATTATAAAGGCGGCCCGGAGGATGTCTGAGGACAGACGGGAGAGAAATGAAGAAGAAAAAAGAAGAAACAGCAGAAAATACAGGCAATAAGGAGTCAGTGCATATGGCAGAATATTCGGACAGGCATAAGACTGCAGACGGGAGGATAGAGGCTGTCATCTTTGATATGGACGGGCTGATGTTTGACACAGAGCGCCTTTATGCGGACTGCTGGATTCAGGCCGGCAGGGAATTCGGAGTGGAGATCGGGGAAGAGTACCTGAGTAAGGTCAGGGGCAGTTCGGTGAGGGAGGCAGGGGAAATATTCAAACACTTGTTCGGAGAACAGCCGGATTTCTGGGAAGTAAGGAAGAGAAGGACAGAGCTGGCAGAACAGGCGGTAAGGGAGCAGGGCGTGCCCGTGAAGCCTGGATTGGAGAAGCTGCTTATCTATTTAAAGAAGCACGGGTATCGGATCGCCCTCGGCACATCCACAGAATCCGGCCGCGCCCTCATGTATCTGGAACACGCCGGGGTGAAGGGATATTTTGACGCCTTTGCCTGCGGGGAGATGGTGGAGAAGGGAAAGCCCGATCCGGGAATTTTCCTCCTGGCCGCCAGGCTTTTGGGATGTGAGCCGGGGCGCTGCGCCGTGCTGGAGGACAGTCTGAACGGGATCCGTGCTGCAAAGGCAGGAGGTTTTATCCCTGTCATGATTCCGGATATTACGCAGCCGGATGGAGAAACTGAAAAGCTGCTGGCAGGCAGGTATGAAAGCCTCGATGAGGCGATTGAGTTTTTTGCTGCCCGGAAAAGGAGGATACAGGATGGGACGAAAGCTGCTCTATGAGCGGAAGAACGGTTCGGCGAAAATACTGAGATGTTTCGGTGAGGCAGAGGAAATTTCCCTGCCTGCTTTTGTGCACGGCTGTCCGGTGACCGAGCTTGGAGATTATATTTTTTCAGAAGGAATGAGAACGGAGCCGCGGGGATATCTGTGGGAGGAGGACTGTCAGGAGCTGCCGGTCAGAAAGGTATCGGCCTCAGAGCTTGGCCCTGCTGTCTGCGGAGACAAGGTTCGGGAGATTTCCCTGCCGCCGGGGCTTCTGCGGATCGGACGGTATGCATTTTACAACTGCGGCGGACTTCGCAGGCTTGCATTTTTCTCAGCAATCCGTGACATAGGAGCAGGTGCGTTTAACGGATGCAGGAAAATTGAGGAGCTGACAGTGACGGAAAACAGAGAGGGAAAATCCTGCCTGAAGGAGATACTGTCAGAGCTGAATGAGACGGTGGCGGTGCACTATCTGCCGGCGGGACCGGGGGAGGAAAGAGCAGGCTCTGTCCAGATGCAGGAGGAAGAAAAGCGGGCAGAGCTTCTGTTTCCCGCCTTCTATGAGGAGGCGGTGGAAAATACGCCGGCCAGAATTACAGAAACTCACATCCATGGCTGCGGACACAGGTATCGGTACTGCTTTCAAAATACCAGATTCCAGTTTGCCGAGTATGACGGGCTGTTTCCCTATATGAAAGCCCAGGGAACCACAGCAGAAGCCGTCAGGCTGGCAGTGGGAAGACTCCGCTATCCCATGGAGCTGTCGGAGAAAGCCGGATGCAGCTACAGGACTTATCTTCTGGAACATCTGGAAGAGACTGCTGAATATATCTGCTCTCTTCAGGATGTGTCGGAATGGATCTGGCTTGTAAATGAATGTTTTGGGATTATAAAGGTTGAGCACGCCGCTGCGGGTTGGTTGGGGAATGAGGGTTTAGCAGGGCGTGCTCACGAGGAATATTCAAATATAAAGGAACCGGTTCTTGATAAAACCGGATTTGATAAGCTGATTCAAACGGCCGTCCGCTGCAATCAGACGGAGGCGGTGAGCTTCCTGATGGATGCAGGCCGCAGGGCCTTTCCACCGAAGCGGAAAAAATTTGAATTGTAAGGGCAGAAGTTTATGAAATCTTGATGAACTTTTGCTCTATGTCTTGATTATATACCAGGCTTCGTATATAATCAAATTCATATAGGAAAATAATTATTATTAATTTTTGATTATAGGAGAAAGCATGTTTGACGGAAAAGAATATGTATACGCGGTTTATGAGGAAAAGAGCTTTTCCAAGGCAGCGCAGAAGCTCTATATCACTCAGCCGGCCCTGAGTACCGCTATCAAAAAGGTGGAGAAAAAAATTGGAAGCCCTATTTTTGACAGAAGCACCTCTCCCATCGGGCTGACGCCCAGCGGAGAGGTCTATATTGACGCCATTGAAAAGCTGTTTGCTCTGGAGCAGAACACCATCAATCAACTCAACAATCTGAACGGCCTTCTGGCCGGAAAGCTCACCATTGGCGGTACCGTTTTCTTGACATCCTACATTTTGCCAGGCCTTCTGGCAGAGTTTTCCAGAAAATATCCTCAGATTAAAATTGAACTGGTGGAGGGAACCACCTCTCAACTGACAGAAAAGCTGCTGTCAGAGGAGATAGATCTTCTCATTGACAATTCTGAGATGGATGACAAAAATTATGAGAAGTATTATTACAGTACAGAGCGGATCATTCTGGCCGTTCCGGCCGGGTTTGAGATTAACGGAGAGCTCAGGCAGTATCAGATCTCGCGAGAAGCGATTGAGACGAGGGAGTACCAGTCTGAGGAAATGCCTTCACTGCCTCTTCCCCTGCTGAAAAAGACGCCGTTTATATTCCTTAAGGAAGAAAACAGTATCTATAAGCGGGGAGTAAAAATGTGCAGCCGGCAGAATTTTACCCCCAATATTATTCTGAAGCCGGATCAGGTCATCACAGCCTTTAACATGGCAAGCAAGGGCGTGGGAGCTACCTTCATCCCGGATGCCCTGGTCAGCAGCGTACCCTACGATGTGCCCCTGTGCTATTATAAGATGGATGACGATCTGGCTATCAGAAATGTATATTTTTATAAAAAGCGCAACAAATATATGACAAAGGCGATGGAGGAGTTCCTGAAGGTGACGGCAGGGGACGGAGAGCTGAAGCCTGTTCCCGCACCGGAAAAGCCATGCAGCGCAGTCAGAAGAGCCGCACAGGAGGAGCAGAAGGATGGAAGCGCATAGGCCGGGAAACCGGTGCGCTGACGGATGAAAAAACGGTACAGGAGGAGACGGCGATGGAAAAATCCCCGATTGTCTGGGAACAGGAGAAGGCAGAGGCGCTGGCAGACATCTGCACCGATATTTTGAAGAATGCCAGGAATGAGCTGTACCTGAACATGAGGTTTCTGGATGTGGCCCTAAGCTCCCTTCTGTTTTCACCGGATTTCAGAGCGGAGGGAATAGGGACGGATGGGTTTGTGCTCAGATACAATCCCAACAGGCTCTCGGAGCTTTTCAGGAAAGGAAGGATTTATGTAAATCGTGCCTATCTCCACATGATTTTCCACTGCCTGTTTGTCCATATGGACACCAGAGGGAAAAGGGCAAGGCCGTACTGGGATCTGGCCTGTGATATTGCAGTGGAATCCATGATTGACGGACTTCTGATTAAAGCTCTCCGGATCCCTCCTTCCCCGGTCAGGCGGGAGCTGTACCGGCGCATACAGGGGGAAATTCCCGTTATAACTGCTCAGGCGGTTTACGCGTTTCTTCAGAGGGAGAAGCTGACGGAGGGGAGGTATCTGAGCCTTGTCCGGGAATTTTACGTGGACAGCCACGAACTCTGGGAGGAGGGAAAAAACAGGAGGCCCAGGGCACAGGAGAGAAAAAACAGGTGGGATGACATCCGCCAGAGCATGGAGACGGAGATGGAAACCTTCTCAAAGCTGGCCTCCGACAAGGTTGGGGATCTGCTGACGCAGGTAAAAATCGAAAACAGAGGCCGGACAGATTATCGGGAATTCTTAAGAAAATTCTCCGTCATGCGGGAAACCATGCAGGTGGATGCGGATGCTTTTGACTACATCTATTATGACTACGGGCTGAGGATCTATGGGAACATGCCTCTGATTGAGCCCCTTGAGACAAAGGAAATCAAGAAGATAG
>JAHZAR010000002.1:11106-25447 GCA_019423835.1 Clostridiales bacterium
CACCTCCATGTCCTGTTCCGAAGAGCTGGTGCGCAGGTTTCTGACAGAGACCTACCGTGTGCTGTCGGAGGCAGAGAGCTTCTTTACCAGTGTGAATATTCATATTATCCAGTGCGATGAAACGGTGCAGAGCGATCAGCGGATTGCGAACAGAAAGGAGCTTTCCGACTATATGGAGAACATGGAGCTGAGGGGCCGTGGAGGGACGGATTTTCGCCCTGCCTTTGAATATGTGGATCAGCTCATTGCAGAAAAACAGTTTACGAATCTGAAGGGACTTATCTATTTTACAGACGGGTACGGAATGTTTCCGGTCAGGATGCCGTCCTATGAGACTGCCTTTGTCTTTATGAGGGAGGATTACAGCGACGCAGATGTGCCGCCCTGGGCGATCAGGGTGATTCTGGGGCCGGAGGAGATAGAAGTATCTGAGCAGATACGGAAGGAGCGTACAGCTTATGAGAAGAAATGACAGGGAAATTACAGATTTAGGGGAGATCCTGCGCCTGATGGACCGGTGCGATGTGGTGAATCTGGCTTTTGCGGACGGCGGAGAGCCATATGTGGTTCCGGTAAACTTCGGATATGTGAGCGATGGTGAGACAAAGGTTGTCCTCTATTTTCACGGAGCCAGGGAGGGAAGAAAGGTATCTCTTGTTGAAAAAACAGGGAGGGCTGCATTTTCCATGTACGCCTCCCACAGACTGGAGCTTGCCGGGGAGGGAGAGCCTGTCTGCCGCTCCACCATGAAGTACAGCAGCGTGTGCGGTGTGGGAAACATTGAGCTGGTTGAGGACAGGGAGGAAAAGCGCCTGGGCCTGAATGCCATCATGGGACAGTACAGTGAGCCGGATGAGCAGGGATTTTCCTTTGAAGAGACTTCCGTGGACGCAGTGGCCGTTCTGCGGCTTACGGTGGAGGAAATCCACGGAAAGAGCAACAGAAAACAGGCACAGCCTTCAAAAGGAGCAGACAGGAACGATGAATATTAAACGCGCAAAGCAGGAGATAAAAGACTGCATTGAGGCCTACCTTCTGAAAAATGAGAGAGGTGAATATGTGCTTCCGGCTGTCCGACAGAGACCGCTGTTTCTGATTGGACCGCCGGGAATCGGGAAAACCCAGATTATGGAGCAGGTGGCCAGGGAATGCCAGGTGGGGCTTGTGTCCTACACGATCACCCACCACACCAGACAGAGCGCCATTGGGCTTCCATTTATTGAAAAAAAGCAGTACGGGGGCAGGGAATATGCGGTGACAGAGTACACCATGAGCGAGATTGTGGCCTCGATCTACAATCAGATCGAGGAGACGGGGCTTAAGGAGGGGATTCTCTTCATCGATGAGATCAACTGCGTGTCAGAAACCCTGGCGCCCACCATGCTTCAGTTCTTACAGTGCAAGACCTTTGGAAATCACAGGATTCCGGAGGGCTTTATTATTGTGACTGCGGGGAATCCGCCGGAGTACAATAAGTCCGTGCGGGAGTTTGACATTGCTACTCTGGACCGTATCCGCCGGATCGAGGTGGAGGCAGATTTTGAGGTGTGGAAGGAATATGCCGCAGATATGGCGGTTCACCCGGCAGTGATCTCCTATCTGGAGGCCAGAAAGGAAAACTTTTACCGTATTGAGTCGACTGTGTCCGGAAAGCAGTTTGCCACTCCCAGAGGGTGGGAGGATTTGGCCCGGCTGATGGAAGTTTATGAGGAGCTGGGCAGGAAGGTTGACAGAGAGGCTGTGGTGCAGTATATTGAAAATCCGGGGATTGCCAGGGATTTTGCAGCCTATCTGGAGCTGTACAATAAGTACAGGACAGACTATCAGATGGATGTGCTGCTGTCGGGAAGGGTGCCGGAGCGCGTATACGAAAAGCTTGCGAGGGCTGCCTTTGACGAGAGGCTCAGCGTCGTAAACCTGATTCTGGCATATCTGAACGGGCGGTTCAGGGAGGCGGAGGACAGGGAGAGATATCTGTCTGTTCTTCTGGAGGAGCTGAAGAAATTCCGGGATGGCCAGGCGCCGGAGATGGCGCCGGACAGAACGGAAGCGGAGAGCCGCAGCCAGACGGCAGGAAATGAGAGAAGGGCATCTGAGACACTGGGATTCCTCTCAGAGGAACTGGACCGCAGGACAGGCTGGAAGAAGAGAGCAGGCCTGGTGGACAGGCGGGAAGAGTACACGCTGCTTTCTGTCTCCGACCGGCTGAGGAGCTACGGTTCCATACTGGAACAGGAGGAGATCGCCGGCAGGGAAGAGGGCTTTTTGCGTGTGCGGGAGCTGTTTTCGGAGGAGCGGGACGGTTATGAGTCTTTCTGTCAGGAAACGCTGGAAATGCTGGAGAGAGCCTTTGACTTCCTGGAAGCTGCATTCGGCGACAGTGAGGAAATGGTTATTTTCGTCACAGGGCTGACCACAGGAAAAAGCAGTGTGCGCTTTCTGCAGGAAAATGAGTGTAAAAAATATTATGAGTACAACAGACGGCTGCTGTTTGAAAACCAGGAGAACAGCCTGCTGGAGCGGCTTGACAGACTGGACAGGTAGCTCTCTTTGCCGTTAAAAAGACATAGGAA
Organism: Clostridiales bacterium; assembly: GCA_019423835.1. Lineage (GTDB taxonomy): Bacteria > Bacillota > Clostridia > Lachnospirales > Lachnospiraceae > Otoolea. Next base: position 13,680 of record JAHZAR010000002.1, read on the forward strand.
ATGATACGATGAATGATAGAAGAGACAGGCAGCAGTTGGTGAGAGGAGTCATTTATCTGGCGGAGATTGCCATTCTCATTGCCGCGGTAGCTCTTGCAGCCCGGTTCCTGCCGGGGCAGAAGGGAGGGGGAGCCGGCAGCGGGACGGAGGCTTCCCAGGAAACAGGGCCCCTTACAGAGCTGACAGAGCCGGACAGGGAGCTGCCGAAGGAGACGGAAGAAGTGCGGCAGCCTGAAACAGAGGAGGTCATATCAAAAGAACAGCAAAAGCCGGCTCCTCAGATAGAGGAGGAGCCGGTCCAGCCGCCCCGTGAACCGCCGTTTTTTATTGTGGCTTCGGATATTCATTACCAGTCGCCGAAGATGACAGACTTTGTCGGGGAGGCCTTCTGCCAGTTTGTCAGGTGGGACGACGGAAAGGTAATTCCGTATCTGGACACAATCACAGATGCATTTCTCAAAGAGACGGCAGAAAAACAGCCGGATGCTCTGATTCTAAGCGGTGACCTGACACAGAACGGCGAGCTTGTGAACCATGAAGAGCTGGCAAAAAAGCTCCGAAAAGTGGAGGAACAGGGGATTCCGGTGCTTGTGATACCGGGAAACCATGATATTAACCATCCCCAGGCGTCTTATTTTGAGGGAGCAGAGAGAAAGAAGGCTGACACCATCACTGCCGATGATTTTTATTCCATCTATCGGGAATTCGGATATGATGAGGCCATGGATCGGGATGAGGCCTCCCTGAGCTACATGTACCGGGCAGATGACAGGTATTGGCTGATGATGCTGGATTCCTGCCAGTATGATCCGGAGAATAAGGTGGGGGGCAGGATAAGGGAGGAGACGCTGGACTGGATGAGAGGGTGGCTTGAGAAGGCCAGAGAGGAGAATGTCCTTGTGATTCCCATCGCCCATCACAATCTGCTGAAGGAAAGTACCTTGTATCCCGAGGACTGTACGCTGGAAAATTCCAGGCAGGTGGTGGAGCTGCTGGAAAGCTATGGGCTTCCCGTATACATAAGCGGCCATCTTCACCTCCAGAGAATTAAAAAAAATATAAACGGCGGTCCGTCCCAGACAGAACCGCTTTACGGGATCCATGAGATTGTGTCAGATTCCATGGCCATTCCGCCCTGTCAGTACGGGGAGCTGAGATGGCAGGAGGACGGCAGTTTTGACTACCAAACCTGTCCGATCGATGTGGAAAGCTGGGCCAGGGATCACGGGAGCGAGGATGAGAATCTGCTCAATTTTAAGCAGTACAGCGAGGACTTTCTGGTGGAAACCATTCAAAACCAGGTTTACGGCCAGCTGTCGGGGATTCCCAATGACAGAAAGTTCCATATGGCCAAGCTGTACGGCCAGCTCAACAGCGCCTACTGCGCAGGGATTCCTGTAGACAGGAGAGGCGTGAAGGAAAACCAGATGTATTTTTACTGGGAGAGGTATCTGGGGACGAACGCATGGTATGATCAGATGCAGGCCATTTTAAAGGATGTAGGCCGTGACAACAATTCCCTGAGCCTGAAAGCCGGAACAGATTTTCCGTACCGGTACAGGGAAGAGAAGGACGGCAGTCTGGCCGGGAGCGGAGAGGCGGAGACATCCGGTGCGCAGGAAGCTGAGAAACCAGAATCCCAGTCTGAGGCGGCAGAGAAGGATGACGCCTCCGGTCCCGCAGGAGAGACTAAGCAGTAAAGGTCTGAGCCCAAGGGCAGACAGATCTGGAAAATAGATTAAAGGAGAACAGAAAAATGAAATATGAGGGAATTGTTTACCGTCCGCCCAGCGAGGCGAGAAGCCTGATCGTGCAGGTGACCATCGGGTGTGCCCACAATACGTGCACCTTCTGCAACATGTACAAGGCAAAGGATTTCCGTGTCAGAAGCATGGATGAGATTATGGAGGATCTGAGAGAGGCCCATGACGGCTACGGTGCATATGTGCAGAAGGTATTTCTGGCAGACGGTGATGCGCTGGTGCTTCAGACAGAAAAGCTCCTTGCTATCTTAGATGCGGTGAGAGAGCTGTTTCCAAACTGTGTGAGAGTGGCGTCCTACGGCACAGCTCAGGATATCCTCAGAAAATCTGAGGAAGAGTTAAGACAGCTGAGGGAGGCCGGACTCGGCATTGTATATGTGGGAGCCGAATCTGGGGATGATGAGATTTTAAGAGAGATCAACAAGGGAGTCACGGCCCGTGAGCTGAAGGAGGCCGGACAGAAGCTGAAGCGCTGCGGTATTCAGACCTCTGTGACACTGATTTCAGGTCTGGGAGGAAGAAAGAAGGTAAAGGAACACGCCCTTGCCTGCGCGGATTTGATCACGGCTATGAACCCGGAGTATGCCTCGTTCCTGACACTGCGCCTTTACGAGGGAACTCCCATGTACGAGGATGTAGTGGAGGGGCGGTTTGAGAGGATAACTGCCGACGAGATTGTGGATGAGATGAAGATTTTCCTGGAACATGTGGATTCTCCGGGAACAGTATTCCGCACAAACCACGCATCCAACTACGTTGTGCTGGCGGGAACCTTAAATGAGGACATTCCGTCCATGCTGGCCCAGCTCGATGAGGCAAAGAAAACTCACCATTACAGGAGGTTCAGGGAAACCGGGGATCTGTAGAGAACCGGAAGCCGTCCAGGATATGGCATTCGGCGGAAGAATGGAATCGGGAGTGTGAGATCAGAAGAGGATAAGAACCCTGCCGGAAATGCGGAACAGGAGCCGTATTTCCGGCAGGGTTCTTCTATTTGCCTGCCTGCATCCAGGGGTTTTTATTCACCGAGGCAGACCATGCGCCCATCTTTTACGATAACGGTCTCCAGTTCTGTCCCCTCATCAAAGATAACCGTAGGATTGTACTGAACCATGTCAATATGTACGGTTGAGCGAGCCGGCTGGCCGTAATAGAAGCCATTTCCCATAGCAATATGGCAGGTTCCTCTGGCCTTTTTCTCCTCCTCAAAGTCACCGTTAAACAGGCAGGCAGGGTTCAGGCCGATGCCGATTTCCGCAATGTTGTCGCTGTCCTTTACTTCTGCGATCTGCCTGCGGATTTCCCTGCATATTTTGGTGTCACCTCCCAGGACATTGACAATCCGCCCATGTTTTACTTCAAGCTCAATGGGAACAGCTGGGCATCCATAATAGCAGATAGGACCGTCGATTACCAGAGTTCCCTGGGCTGTGTCAATAACAGGCCCCAGGGAGACCTCGCCGTCAGACCATGCCATGGCGTCACCTGGGTTTCGGGCAATTCCGCACTCGATAATGGGCTCCATCTGGTTCATTTCCATATAGAGATCCGTGCCTGCCGGGGTTGTGATGTGGGCCATTCTGTGCCCGCGCCAGATTTCCTGCAGCCTCACGCCGTCTGCATAGACCGCCTCATAGTCGGCCAAAGCTCCGCCCCGCGTGAAGTTGTCAATATTTCTGAGGCAGATGGAAACCTCCCGCAGCTTCTTTTGACTTATCAGCTCCTTTAAATGATTGTTGTAAATGGCAGCGCCGGAAGAGGTAGTCATACCCACAAAAACATCGCAGGCGTCCATTCCAAGTTCCAGAGTTTTTGGGAAAATTGTTGCCTTATCCTTCCCGCGTATGGGCATCATGTAGATTCCGTATTCAGCCCCGCATTTTAAAGCTGCTGCAGCCATGGCGTTGGCCATGCGCATGTCAGTCTCGGGATCCGTAACAATGAGAACCTCTTCGCCTGGCTTTACTGCCATCAGATTGCCGAGAATATAATCTGCCCTCTCCATACATTCAATAATTCGATTGTCTTCCATATCAAAATCCTCCTTATCTGCCTGCTATTGATTACCATTCGAGATCGCCTTTGGCGAAATACTGGTACAGGTTTCCTGCAATTTCTCTGTTTAATCTGCCTCTCAGACGCTCCACTGTTTTGAGAGCTTCATAATCCAGGCTTCCTGCCAATGCGGTTAACAGTTCCTTAGCCCGTTCTGGATTGTTCTTCCACAGGGAAGCGGCCTCCCGCTCTGCCACAGGCTGTAAAGCCAGAGCCGTATTTTCCAGTTTGTTCCACTCATCTGCCACGATGGGAGAGTATTTGTAAAAATCATTCATAACAAGGTTTGTGAGCTCCCTGAACTGCCAAAATGCAGAAGAGCTGCTGTAGTTTTCATCTCCTTCCTCAAAGGCAGGTGCTATTTCTGTTATACCATAATGATGCGGGAGATATGGTGCTGTCAGGGGTGATCCAAGACAGCTCCACAAAACAGCGCTCAACTCCGGCGGTTCGCCCCGGTGGATTTCTGCAACTGCGGAATGAATACAGTGAGGAACGCCGATGGGACGTGTTTCACTGTCAATGCTGTGTTCCGAGAAGGCACAGAAAGAGTTATCTCTGTTGTAATCCCGCAGGACTTCCATGATTTTTTCCTTTGTCACAGGCTCATCCGGTTTGATAAAGACAGGATATTCTTCCAGATCCGGATTCAATCTGGCAGAAGGGGAGAGGAGCCGGATGGCGCTCCAGAGTCTCCGGGAATTATAATAATAGGTGCTGGGGTTTTCCAGAAATTTCCTTCCAAAGGTTCTGGCCCAATGAAACGGCCCTTCTGCCGGGTTCCACAGTCCCTTCCCGATAACAAATTCACGCAGTCCCGGTGAGTGCAGGACATTATCTGAATCCTCCCAGTCAAATTCGCCGATTCGGAAGCCATTGGACTGGATCAGAATGCAGTCATCAGGAACCCGCACAGCCACCCAAGCGGAGCCGCCGCCGCTCTCAATATACCAGGACTCATTTTCGTCCAGGATTCCTACTGCACAGGGAAAGCGGTTTCCATATTCTGTGTAGAAGTGCCCGATTTTTTCCACACACTCTCGGGCAGTTTTGCTCTGAGTGAGAGCTACAAACCGAACCCCGCCGGCAACGCCGTTCTCCACAATAGGATCTGCCACGGCCGCGCGGTCATTGCGGTCGACGAGGAGATTTTCTCCTCCCATAAGACAGACGTTGTGCTCGTTAATGGCAATCGTATCTCCGGCCAGATTTCCCCGGAATGTTTTTAACAGGAGGCACCGGGCCGTTTCACGGGGCTGTGGGATGCGGGGGCCTGTAGGAAGCTGGATGTAAGAGCCAGGGGAATGGGACATGTGCGGATAGATTTCCAGGGAGGCGGCTTCATAGCCGTTCAGATCGTCATTGTGGCCTCCCAGCATCATTCCGTCTTTGAAAGCGTTTTTTCCTCCAATCAGCATAAAACACATAGGATCACTCCTCTCTTTATTGAAAGTTACTCAGGGACAGGATTCAGCCAACTAATAGTGTCATGATAAAGCAAACGACAAGCACAGTAAATGTGACAATCCAGCCGTGCTTTACCTGAGATTTCATGTCGCTGGAGCGCGCGGTTCCCGTGGCGGCAACCATGTCGAGGCCTGGATATGCAAAGGAGGTCATCTGAGATCCAATCAGAACAACCAATGCCCAAGCCGCCATACTGAGTCCGGTGGCCTCTACCAGAGGACGGAACACAGTATCCAGCATTACAGCCTGTGCTACTGCTGCGCCCTGGATGCCGAAGGTGCCAATCAGAGCTGCCAGCATGGAAAGACCCACCTTTCCGCCGCCTTCTACCATGGGCCTTCCAATTTCCACAAGGGCATCGAAGGCTCCGCTGATGGATATAAAATTGAGGAAGGGATCCATCAGAATAAACAGCATGAACATCCAGAAATACTGGGCGCAGCCTTTCATAAACAGATCAATGGTTTTTTCAATTTTAAAGCGGGCTCCGAAGCCGGTTGCAAGGACTGCGGCAGTGATGACAGTAATCGCATGGGCTACGCCCAGATTAAAAATAATCCCGTATACTACCACAAGGATCATGGTTACGGCAAAAAATAAGGTAGCCCTTTTGGCTTCAGGGGACGGTTTGTATTTGTCGGCTGACAGGGCGGTCCCGGGAGGGTAATCTGCTACGCCGCAGGTTTTTTTCTGAATGTGTCTGGCATTAAAATACGTAATCAGCCACATTGGAATGCAAACAGGAAGGCTGGCATAGAGGAGTACTTCCTGATAAGGAAGTCCGGTCAGTTCCATGATGGTTACCATGGGAGGAGAAAACGGACTGATAAAAAGTCCAGTCACCCCTGCAGTTTGCATAATAACAGCCAGGGTACTTGGAGTCATACCGACGGATGCGACGAGAGGGATGAGGATCGGCGCCAGAACAGCATTGCCGCCTGTGAGGGTGCTGAGGACAAGAACCATGAACATGGAGGCCAGCATGGAGGCGATAATGGCCCTGCCAATGGAATTGATGCCGATTCTTCTCACCATCAGATGGACCAGGTTTTCCGCCACTCCGGACTCCTTTAGCAGTAATCCAAGGCCGGAACCAATCATGATAATAAAGCCGACTTGGCCCAGAAAGGAGCCGAGAGAGGTCGTCAGTATGGTTCCAAACTGTAAAAGGTTTGTTTTGGTGAGGACAGCTCCGATAGCCAGACAAATAGAGACGTTGACCAGCGGATGGATTTTTGGACAGAATGCCAGGATAATATAAACGATCAGTGGAGTCAGCCCTAAAATAGGCGGTAAATCAAAGATCATAAAAATTCCCCTTTCTACATAATATAGTTTCCCCTTTCAGTATCATTTTTGCATAAATTATTTTCTGTCCTGGTAAAAACGTCCCTCTTCGGGATGAATTACCTGACAGGGTATCTGCCGTTCCCGGCATGCGTTTTTCCCGGCGGGAGTTACCAGCAGGGAAGCTCCGCTTCCAACGACTATTCCGTCTATGAGGATGGGTTTTCCCATAGCCCATGTCATAACGGTTTCTGCCGTGGCCAGATCCACTACAGCAATATCAGCGTCTGCGCCTACTGAGAGATGACCTTTGGACGGCAGAGAGAAGAACTGCGCCGGAGCAATGGAGCACTTATAGATTACTTCCTCCAGAGTCAGGTAGCCCAGTTTGTAGTAGGAAAGGAGCCTGTAAAGAAGGCCGTTTCTGGGAAAGCCGCCTCCGTCGGTTGCTGCAAGGTCGATCAGGAATCTGCGGGAACCGGACCTTCTCTCTAAAAGACAGGCGGCTGCCACAGAGGGGAGATTGACCGGAAAGCTGACTCCGAGAGAGGTGGTGCCACGTTTCCAGTATTTCAACGCTTCCCGTCCCTCTAAGAGAACATTTTCCTCTCCCACCGGAGCGATTACCTTTGCAGTCTTGTCCCGGATCGCCTGCTCAAGACCGTCTGTGCTTACAGGGTAGCCAAATGAGAGCAGACAGTTCTGCGTAATGTGATCCTTAACCTCTCCGTTCAGGCAGGAGCCGCTGGTCCCATTGTTTACTGCCATATGTGAGTCAGAAATAATATTGGGGTTCTTTGTGAGCATCTGGAATGCATCGTTTAACTCTTCAAGATAGTCGTAGCGGTTTCCGCGGCAATAGGCGTTGATGTGGGCCAGAAAAAGGCGGTTGCCCTGGGCGCACTCTACAGCCTCCCTCATGCCGTAAATATCACTCAGGTTTTCGGTACTGCCGGCATGCCAGGCGACGAATACCTTACTTTTATTGCATTCTTCCACACAGCAGCGCGAGGCATCCGGGGTGAGAGGATAATGTCCTCCGAGGATTTTTAAGCCTAATGCCCCGGCCTCAAGAGAACTGTCTAAAAAGGCCCGGATCTGCCTGCGGGAGGGGTTTTTTCCCATTGTTTCGGGCAGTATGGCAGGCAGGCAGCCCACATTCATACCGCAGCCAAGAGCAGGGGCGTGTTCCAGAATGTCCTCCATCGGGCCGGCGTAATCGATGATAGTTGACACGCCGCTGGCAGCGGCCATATGGTAGCCGGCCAGGCTGCCCAGGAATTCTGTGACATGAACATGCATGTCGATAATTCCCGGAAACACTGTTTTTCCTGAAATATCCCATTCTTTTTTACCGTGAAGATTATTTCCGAGAGCGGCAATTTTACTGTTTTGCACCGCAATATCCATAACCCCTCTTACGCTGTTCTGCGGATCAAACAGATAACCACCCTTCAGGACTGTATCATATTTCATAGAGTATTCCCAACCTTTCCGGCTGACTGAAATAAGCCGTTTTTTAATCTGACAGTGATTGGATGACGCCAGATTAAAGTATAAAGTTCACTCATAAAAATTCAGTTGTATGTTTTATAACCGCCCCGGAAAAGTATAAAATCTGCAGCTTTCAGACTTTTTCGAAAGTGATTAAAAAGCATAAATAACTTTATTTTTATAACTTTAATATATAGAAATTGATGAAAGATGTAAAGAAATATGAATAACTCTATATATAACATGAATAATAACTTATATTTATCTTGCTATTTTATCTGGAGCGTATTATGATGGGAGCGGAGGTGGGGGCATTGGATTTGGAAATGAAATACATCTATACGGTCTATCAGGAAAACAGCTTTTCCAGAGCTGCAGAGAAATTGTTTATCAGCCAGTCTGCAATCAGCGCCATGGTCAGAAAGGCTGAAAAACGGTTGGGCTGTCCGATTTTTGATCGAAGCACGATACCGTTTTCTCTGACAGAGGAGGGAAAGTTTTATATTGAACGGGTTAAAAAAATCCTGACACTGGAAAACGATATTCAATCATATTTTGATGACAGAAAAAATATGAAGGCAGGCTGTCTGAAGATAGGTAGTTCCTCCTTTTACAGCGCATATTTTCTGGCGCCCATGATCAATGCTTTTCAGAAGCAATTTCCCGGCATCCATATTGATATTAAGGAGGGGGACGGAAGGGAGCTCCAGAATTTTATTCTGGATGGTACCATCGATCTGCTGTTCGGAGCCCTGTCTCAGATGGGTATGGATGCAAAGACACAGGATGTCCTGTTTTCCTATGAACATCTGATTCTGACTGTGCCGGAGCAGTATGAGGTGAATAACAGGCTGAAGCCATATCGTATCTCCGCAGAAATGGTACGAAACCACACGTTTCTGGACGAGAAGGTTCCGCCGGTTCCCCTGAGCGAATTTCGGGACTGCCCTTTTATCTCACTGACGAAGGCGGGAAGTGATCTGTTTCAGAGAACTCTGGACATCTGCCGCAATGCCGGATTCAAACCAAATATCACGTATCATCTGTCCCAAATTATGACTGCTTATTTTGTCTGTGCAGCAGGCGGAGGGGCAGCTCTGATCAGAAGTTCCCTTCTTTCCATGCTGAAAGAACAGCCGGGACTGGTGTATTATAAAATCGGAGATCCTCTGGCAAAACGGCCTATTTATCTTACCTACAGCCGTAAACGCTATATGAGCAGCGCTATGTCGGCTTTCCTGAAGTTCGCAGCCGCGCTTCCGGCAGAATACCGGATATAAAAGGGTGCAAAACAGAGACAACTTTTTTAACGGATTTGGAGAACAGAAAAGAAACTCCAAATCCGTTTTCCATTTTCAGGATATAGTCTGATTTTGGATAACATATGGAAATTGCAGCCGATGTTAAAATAAATAACAGAAAACGAAATAGGAGAGATAGAGGAAAGTACGAATGATTATTCTCGCTTCGATGATTGACGAGCCGGGAGATCTGGTAAAATTTCAAACTCTGTATTCTCTGTACAGCGGCGCCATGTATACGACAGCGTTTAATATACTGGAGAATGCAGACGATGCCGAGGACGCTGTTCAGATATCATCGCTGAAAATTATTAAAAATTTGAGCCGACTGGAAATGGAGGAGATACACGACATAAAGACTAAGAGTTTCCTGCTGGCTATTGCAAGGAACACTGCTCTTGATATTTGGAGAAAGAGGAAGAAGGAGCCGGTCTCTGTGGAAGAGGTTGAAATGGATGGACTTGCGCCAAGCGCAGAGAATATCTATTTTGATAAGGTTTCCGTAAAGAATCTGGCGGAGGCGATTGGCCGTCTGGACGGAATATATCAGGATGTGTTAAGACTTTACTATGTACATGAGCTGCCGTCAAAAGAGATTGGGAAAATTTTGAATATTAACCATCTGACAGTCAACACCCGGTTAAAGAGAGCCAGAGAAAAGCTGTCTAAGATGTTGAAGGAGGAAGGGGCATGAAAACTAGGGATAAAAAAGATGAAATGATTCTTACCCTGGCCCTTCTGGAACAGATGGAAAATGACGAGGATCTGAAGGTATTTGACGCCTGTGCGGATGAGACAACAGGACAAAGCGGCACAGCGGGCCAGGGAGCAAAGCCGCATGTCTTTTCTGAACGCCATAACAAGAGGATGAAAGAGATTTTTAAAATTGCAGCCAGGGCTGAAAAGCGGAGAAAACGCCGCCGCATCGTTAAGAGGGCCGCCGCAGGCCTTGCGGCCTGCATCTGCGTCAGCACCTGTATGGTATTCTCGTCATCAGCCTTCCGCATTCCAGTGATGAATTTTTTCACAGATGTAAAGGAGAAGTACAGTGAGCTGGTTGTGGACAAGGGAACAAAAACGTATGTGACAAAAAACTTCCAGGAGTATGAGCCGAGGTATGTGCCTAAGGGGTTTAATATTTCCAGAGTGGTGGAGGAGGAAAATGACTTTAGAATATACTATATAAATTCTTCCAATAATTGGTATTATTTCGCGTGTTATGTAATACCACATTCAACATATATTGATACAGAAAAATTGACAGAAAGTAAAATTGTAACTAAAGTGGGAGATATTATGGTTTATGAAAAGGGAAATTACAAACAAGTGATTCTGTATAAGGATTCTCACCAATACTCTGTAATTGGAAATTTAGATTTAGGTGAAATGGTAAAAATTTTAGAAAGTGTGAAATAAAGAGAGAAATTGTTTCGTGTATATAGTGAAGAAAACAGATAAGGAGGCTACTATGAAAAAAAGCAAAAAAATTATGTTAGTAGTAATGGCAATTGTTGCAGTTATGGCATGTACATTTACTGCATTTGCCAAGCAAGCCATTCATCCCAGATGGTCTTACTTTATAAGCATTATGGGCGACATGGATGTTACAAGCAGCGGAAAAGCAACAGTAATTGCTGATGTTGTGGCGGATCCGACCAAAGTCGATAAGATCAAGGTAGAGTGTCGGCTGCAGCGATTAGAGGGCTCTACTTGGAAAACAGTTAAATCTTGGACAGAAAGTTCTGATAATGTTGATCCAGGATCAGTTATGATGGAAAAAACATATTATATCTATGAGGGATATAGCTACCGAGTACAGCTTAATACCAAAGCCTATGTGGATGGAGTTATAAAAGAAAATCTGACTAACAATTTCGACTACGGCTACTTCCACTAATTTTACCTCATCTTCTTAAACAGAACAGCACCCCGGCCTGTTACCCTGGTTACTGGACAGGCCGGGGTGCTGTTCTATCCTTTTATCTCCTACCTTACCTTCCCTCTCCTCACCCTCTCATAATAAAATCTATACTACTGCCTAACCCCCGCATACCCCTTATACATGCCGAAATAATCTGCAATTATTTCCTGATACAGCCGGGACTTCGGAAGGGAGTCATATTTTTTCTTCCGTTTCCTGTAATACTCGGCCATCAGGATCTGTTCGATCCAGGTGTCCACGGGAAAGGCCTCGATATGGTGAAGGCCGAACAGGCAGATGCAGTTGGCCACTTTTGTCCCGATTCCGTAAAAGCTGCCGAGGTAGGTCATGGCCTCGCTGTAGCTCAGCCTCTGGAGCAGTGCCAAATCCAGCCGCCCCTCCACAGCATCCCGGCAGAGGCGAAAAATATACTTGGCCCGGTACCCCAGCTTCAGCTCCCGCAGCTCTGTCTCAGATGCC
>JAHZAR010000002.1:25457-52100 GCA_019423835.1 Clostridiales bacterium
TCTCCATCGTCATCGCTTACTATCGTTTCATGCCGTGTCCCATAGTTTCTGCTTAAATCTTCCACTGCCTCCCTGATCTTCGGTATGGTTTTCTGCTGGGAGATGACAAAGGTGACAATCATCTCCCAGGGATCCTGATTCAGAATCCGGATACCGTTTCCGGCCTGGGCTGCCTGCGACAGATAGGAATCTTTTTTTCTCACAGAATTTATGTAAACCCCATAATCATGTTCCAGATCAAAGTAGTGTTCCCAGAAGTACAGATCTTCCTTATCACAGTAAAAGGTAAAAAGCCGTTCTGCCGCATGGTCCTCGCCCGGTCCCTGAACAATCTCCAGGTAATGTTCCCCGCTGATAACAGAAAAACGTCCGTCTGCCAGCTCCGCCATGCGGAAGGACTGGCCGGAATCGGCGATCTGTCTCAAATCCATATAAGAAATTTTCTTTTGTATTTTATGAACCATTGTCTGCTTCCTTTCACGTATCGGCTGTTTCTGCCAGCTCTTATCTAGTTATAACAGCGCCTCTGGTGAAATACAAGAGGTTTTGAAGGTTTGGCCATCAGCTGATCTGGAAACAGAAGAGGGACAACCCGGCAAAGAGGAAACGGAAAGAAAGACAGAGGGAAAGGCAGCGGAAAAAGCAGAGGAAAAATCAGGGGAGAGGCAGGGGAAAAGACAGGAGAAAGGGCAGTTCGGGCTTCAGATAAAATTATACCGGAAAATCGGTTGCGAAACCCGGTATGATTTTGTATACTTGTATCAGATTTTTTCGGACAGGCATTCAGACGTCAGAAGGGCTGGGAATGCGGCAAAGAGGAAGGAGAAACATGATTTTTATAGGCGGGATCAGCTCGGCTGTAAAGCAGCTTAATTACCTGAAAACGGTTATCTGCAGCAGATGCGGCGGATACGGGAGATACCAGGTTTTCATGACATACACCTATTTCAGCTTCTTTTTTATTCCTGTTTTTAAATGGAACCGCCAGTTCTATGTAAAAATGTCCTGCTGCGGTTCTGTCTATGAGCTGGATCGGGAAGTGGGAATGAAAATCCTGAGAGGGGAGAGCGTGGAGATACGGGAGGAGGATCTGACGCTTATAAAGGCGGGCGGCAGGAGCCTTGAGCTCTCCGATTCTGAGGAGAAGCGCACCTGTCCCGGATGCGGCTCCTCTGTCTCTGAAGATTATTCCTACTGCCCCTACTGCGGAGAACCCCTTGACAGAAGATGAAGAAGTTTTGCAGAGAATATTCTGCTTTGCGGGCATCCAGCCGGCAGGATGAGAGCAGGGGGCAGGCCCTTTGAGCCTGGCAGCGCCAACCGGAAGATTGACAGCAAAGGCTGAATCTGCTGAACATTTGGGGCAGCAGGACAGATAAATAGAATCAGAAAAGCAAAGAGAGGTAAAGGAATATGTTAGAAGCGGGAATTAAAGGCAGAGAAGAAGTTATGGTGACAGAGGAGAATTCAGCGGCAGCTGTGGGCAGCGGACTTTTGCCGGTCTTTGCGACGCCGGCTATGGTGGCGCTGATGGAGCAGACTTCCTGGAAGTCTGTGGCACCATACCTGAATGAGGGGGAGGGAACCGTGGGAACCAGCTTAACGATCTCCCACAGCTCTGCAACGCCTCTGGGAATGAAGGTGTGGTGTGAAAGCGAGCTTACAGAGGTAGACAGAAGACGCCTTGTGTTTCATGTGACCTGCTACGACGCGGCAGGCGTAATCGGTGAGGGAACCCATGAGAGATTCATTGTGGGCAATGAAAAATTCCTGGCAAAAGCACAGGCAAAGGAGGATGCAGAAAAATAAATGCAGGGATAACGGCGGCGGACGAGGAGAGGTCCGGCCGCCGTTTTTCGAGAATCGTTGTATTTTTTACAGGCGTCCGTTATAATGAAAACAGATGCAGGGTGCGGGTGTCCGCACAGGTCTGTGCAGGCAGATAGATCAGGAGGAGAGAAGATGAAAATTACCTATATCCACCACAGCGGCGTTTCCGTGGAAACAGATCATGCAGTGCTGCTGTTTGACTATTTTAGGGGACAGCTTCCCGCATGGGACAAGAAAAAGCCGCTGTTTGTGTTTGCCAGCCACTTCCATGAGGATCACTACAGCCCGGTTATTTTTGAGCTTTCTGAGGACAGGGAGGATGTGCACTACATTCTCTCAAAAGACATCAGAGGACGAAGAATTCCTCCGAAGGCAGAGGGGCAGATCCGGTTTGTGAAGCCCGGGGAGGTGTTTGAACTCCCGGCATACACAGGAGAGACTATCCTGCGGGTTCAGACTTATCAATCCACCGACGAGGGGGTTGCCTTCTGGGTGACAGCGGACGGACTGGAGATCTACCATGCAGGGGATCTGAACAACTGGTGGTGGGAGGGAGAGGATAAGGCCTGGAATCACAACATGGCCGCTAACTACAGGCGGGAGGTGGACAAAATTGCCGCCGATCACCCGGAGGGGGCAGATGCGGCATTCATCCCTCTGGATCCGCGCCAGGAGCAGTGGTTCTATCTGGGAATGGACGATTTTCTGCGCCGGGTAAAGGCAAAGGCCGTATTTCCGATTCATTTCTGGAAAGACTATACAGTTGTCAGAAGGCTCAGGGAGCTTGCGTGCAGCGAGCCGTACCGCAGCAGGATTATGGAGATTGAGAGAGAAGGAGAGGAGTTTGAGATATGAAATTCACATTTGCACACAATAACTTCAATGTCATGGATCTGGAGAAATCCCTGAAATTTTATGAGGAGGCTCTGGGGCTCAAGGAGGTGCGCAGGAAGGAGGCAGCCGACGGCAGCTTTATTCTCGTGTACCTGGGGGACGGAGTGACCCCTCATCAGCTTGAGCTGACCTGGCTCAGGGACTGGGAAAAGGACAGCTACAATCTGGGAGACAATGAATTTCATCTGGCCTTTGAGGTGGATGATATGGAGGAGGCCCATAAAAAGCATGAGGAGATGGGCTGCATCTGCTTTGAGAACCCCTCCATGGGAATCTATTTTATCGCAGATCCGGATAACTACTGGCTGGAAATTGTGCCAAGAAAGATGAAATAGGAGAGGAAAAGTCTGGTCAGCAGAGAGGAAACCGGGAATCTAAAATCACGAAACGGAAATCAGGAAACAATAATCAGCAGAGGAATGCGGGATGATAATTAAACATGGGCGGATGATCGATCCGGAAAGCGGTTTTGACGGAATCGCAGATATCGTTATAAAAGATGGGAAAATAGATAAAATTTTCAGAGACGGCGAGGGCTGTCCGGAGCCGGAGGACGGGGAAGAGACCGTTGATGCTTCAGGATTGGTGGTGGCTCCGGGACTGGTGGATGTGCATGTGCACTTCAGGGATCCGGGACTCACCTATAAGGAGGACATTGAGACGGGGGCTGCAAGCGCCAAGGCAGGAGGCTTCACAACGGTTGTCATGATGGCAAACACAAAGCCAGTGATCGACAATGAGGAGACGCTCCGGTATGTGCTTAAAAAGGGTAGCCATACGGGCATCCATGTGCTTTCGGCTGCCAATATTACCCGGGGAATGAAGGGAAAGGAACTCACGGATATGGAGGCTTTGAGAGCAGCGGGAGCTTCCGGGTTTACGGACGACGGAGTTCCGATTATGGATGTAAAGCTCCTGATGGAAGCTATGGAGAGGGCAAAAAAACTGAACGTGCCCCTGAGCCTTCACGAGGAGGATCCGGCGTTTATCACCAATAACGGAATTAACAGGGGAGCGGTCTCGGAAAAGCTGGGGATCGGCGGCTCACCCAGAGTAGCGGAGGACTCCCTGGTGGCAAGGGACTGCATGATTGCCCTGTATACGGGGGCCTGCGTGAATGTCCAGCACATCAGCTCCAGGAATGCTGTGGCTGCAGTGGCTATGGCGAAGAGTCTCGGGGCAGATGTATGGGCGGAGGTGACGCCGCACCACCTGACTCTGAACGAGACGGCAGTGCTGGAGCATGGAACACTGGCAAAGATGAACCCGCCTCTCAGGACAGAAGAGGACAGGACCGCATTGATCGAGGCGCTGAAGGACGGAACCATCGATATGATTGCCACAGATCACGCGCCTCACAGCAGAGAGGAGAAGGAAAAGCCCCTCGTGGAAGCTCCCAGCGGCATTATCGGTCTGGAGACCTCTCTGCCGCTCTGTGTGACAGAGCTGGTGAAAAAAGGTCATCTCAGCTATGTTCAGCTTTTTGAAAAAATGTGTCTGAATCCGGCAAGACTTTACCATCTGGATGCGGGCTACCTGGCAGAGGGAGGACCGGCGGATCTGGTGATCTTTGACGACTCCCATTTGTTCACGGCAGGGCCCTTTGTATCCCGTTCATCCAACTCCCCGTTTACAGGAAGAGAGCTGTTCGGAAAGGTGAAGATGACGATCTGCAGCGGAAAGGCGGTTTACAGAGATTGACAGAGCAAAACATGGAGAAAGAAAATGAGAGGGTCGGGAGACTCAGGAAAGCAGAAACAGGAAAAAAGCGCTACCGGGTTCTGCTCCTGGATATTGACAACACCCTGCTGGACTTTGACGCCTCGGAATCGGAGGCATTTAAACGGGTTCTGGTCCAGCTGGGGATGGAGCCAGAGGACGAATTTGTACAGGAATATCACCAGATAAACCGCCAGTGCTGGGAGCTGTTTGAGGAGGGAAAACTGGAGAAGAGCCAGGTTCTGACAGGACGGTTTAAAATTTTCTTCTCCGGTCACGGCAGGGCGGAGGACGCGGCAGAGGCAGGGGAGCTCTACCGCATCTATCTGGGAGAAAGCGCTATCCTGATTCCGGGCGCCCTGGAGCTGTGCCGTGATCTGAGCCGTAAGTACCGGCTTTATGCAGCCACAAACGGGGTGGCAGCCACCCAGTATAAACGGCTTGGAAAAAGCGGGCTGATGCCCTTTCTCTCAGGTGTGTTTGTCTCCGAGGAGGCGGGCAGCCAGAAGCCTCAGAAGGAATTTTTCGATTACTGTTTTCGCAGAATGGAGGAGGCTTTCCGGGGAGCAGGAGAGGACGGGAACTGTATCACAGGAGGAAAGCCGGGCGGAACTCCGGTCAGACCCGATGAGGTACTTTTGATCGGGGATTCTCTCACCTCTGATATGAGGGGCGGGATAAATGCGGGGATTGACACCTGCTGGTATAATCCCGGACATCTTGCAAATGACAGAGGGGTGGCTGTGACCATGCAGGCAGCTTCCTATGAGGAGATTCGGGGAATGCTCCTGTGATGAGAAGGAGCATGCCGTCACTTCCGGCTGAATCCGAAACAGAAATACTACTACAGGAGAGTTACATATGACAACAATGCTAAAGCGGGGCGCGGGCATCCTTATGCCCATTTCCAGCCTTCCGGCTCCCTATGGAATCGGAACCTTCGGAAAAAGCGCCTATGAATTTGCAGACAGTCTGAAACGGGCAAGGCAGAGCTACTGGCAGGTGCTGCCCCTGGGGCCCACCAGCTATGGGGACAGCCCGTATCAGTCTTTTTCTGCCTTTGCGGGAAACCCATACTTTATTGATCTGGACATACTTCTTGAGGAGGAGCTTCTGACGAAGGAGGAGATCGACGCCTGCTACTGGTGTGACAGTGAGGAGGAGGTCAAGTATGATGCGGTGTATTACTACCGTTTTCCGCTTCTGAAAAAGGCCTACGAGAGAAGCCGTCACGGGGAAACCGAAGAGTATCGGGAATTCTGTGAACAAAACAGTCACTGGCTGGATGATTATGCCCTTTACATGGCTCTGAAAGGTCATTTTGACAACGAGGAGTGGCTGAAATGGGAGGAGCCGATCCGGCTCAGAAAGCCGGAGGCGGTAAAAAAGTATGAGGAGCTTCTGAGAGAGGAGACTGGGTACTGGAAATTTCTGCAGTTTAAGTTTTATGAGCAGTGGGATCAGCTCAAAAAGTATGTCAACGGACTGGGCATCAGTATAATCGGAGATATTCCAATTTATGTGGCCCTGGACAGCGCGGATGTGTGGGTACATCCGGAGCTGTTCCAGCTGGATCCGGACACGCTGGAACCCCTCAGCGTGGCGGGGGTTCCGCCGGACGCCTTTTCCGATGACGGCCAGCTCTGGGGCAATCCTCTCTACGACTGGGATCAGATCGAGGAAACAGGTTTCGCCTGGTGGAAGGACAGAATGAGGGCCTCTGCCAGACTCTACGATGTGGTTCGGATTGATCATTTCATCGGGGTGGTACAGTATTATTCGATTCCCTACGGGGCGGAGGACGGAAAGACGGGAGAGTGGAAGAAAGGCCCCGGAAAGAAGCTGACGGATGCCATCAGAGAGGCGGCGGGGGACACGAAGATCATAGCCGAGGATCTGGGAATTTTCTGTCCGCCGGTCAAGGAGCTTCTGAGGGAGACCGGGTATCCTGGAATGAAAATCATCGAGTTTGCCTTCAGCGGTGATCGGTTCAATGAGCACCTGCCTCACTGCTATGAGCCCAATTCCGTAGTCTACGGCGGAACCCATGACAATGAGACGCTGGCGGGCTATTTTAAGCCGGAGGCGAGACAGTGGTGGGAGCTGCAGTATATTGCGGATTATCTGGGAGCAGCCCACCACGAGGAGGTGCCTGACAAGGTGTTCCGGGCGGCATATGGATCGGTTGCCAGTGTGGCTATTTTTCAGATGCAGGATGTTCTCAGGCTGGGCAATGAGGCCAGGATGAATACGCCGGGAACGGTTGGAGGCAACTGGAAATGGAGGATGAAGCCGGGAGCCTTTGGAGAGAGCGAGACGGGGTATCTGGCCTTTCTGGTGGACACATTCGGAAGGTTTTAAGTGCCGGTGACCGGGCGATGACAGGGAAAGGAGATGGACAGCCATGAGAAAGAAAAACAGATGGCTCATAGCAGCGGCTCTGGCGGCAGGAGTAATGGTCTCTGCTGCCGGCTGTGGGAGGAAGGAAGAGCCGAAGCCAGCAAACACCTCTCAGAGCGCTGTGGAGGAAAGCCGGACAGAGGATGAAGGCTCAGAGATTTCCGGCGCTTTGAGCGAAGAGTCGGAAGGGAAAAAACAGGGTGTGGAGACGGTTTCCGTGATGACGGGAACGGTTCTGGACGCTGCCATGAACTCTATTGTCATTCAGAATGAGGAGTATCCGGACGGAATCATTTTTTCGAAGGAAGATTCGCCAGCCAGCTTTACAGATGGCCTGACTCTGGGAATCAGCGTCACCCTGTTCTACACGGGAAGGATTCAGGGGGACGATACCACAGAGACGGAGGTAGTCCTGGTGCGCGGCAGCAGAGACGGCGATGACGGGCTGACGGCATTCCTCGTCTCCGGAACGGTGAGCGCAGTGAGCGGGGAGGAGCTTACGGTAACAGCGGATGATAAGACAGAGGTTACCGTAAAGAGAGGTTCAGAGCTCATGGAGCTGGAAGGTGAGCCGGAGAAAGGAGCTTCAGTGACTGTGCTCTATTCCGGTTCCGGAAGTGATACAGAGCAGAAGCATGCAGAGCTGATCCGCTGACGGCAGTCAGAGGACTTTTCAGGAGGGTGAATATGGAGAAAATGCAGTACAGATGTCCCAAGTGCGGGGGCACGGAATATGTGAGCGATCAGTTTCAGGCCACAGGCGGAAACTTCGCGAAGATATTTGATATTCAGAATAAGAAATTTATTACAATCAGCTGCCGCAGCTGCGGATATACAGAGCTGTACCGGGCTGAGACAGACAGTGCCATGAATATCCTGGATTTTCTGATTGGATAAACCGGGATGAGAGATTCCGTGAAAAAGGCTGCTGCAGAGCAAAGGTTTCACAAACCTTTGCTCTGCAGCAGCCTTACTTCATATGCAGAATCGGGGTGAAACGGATTCTGTGCTCCCACAGCAGATAAAAAGCTAGCTCTCTTTTCTGAAATTCAGGAACCAGTCAAGAGAGTATTCGCCCTCTGGCGTATGCTCCATCCGCTCCTTGGCCTCATCGCAGGTGGTTGGAGAAGGGATCAGCACATCGTCTCCCGGACGCCAGTTGGCCGGCGTGGAGCAGTGCTCGGCATCCGCTTTCTGAAGGGCCTGGACAGCTCTCTTAATCTCGTCAAAGTTGCGCCCGAGATTTAACGGGTAATAGATGATTGCCCGGATCACAGACTGGGGATCAATGATAAATACAGCCCGTACAGCCTGGGTGCTGGATACATTTGGCTGAAGCATTCCGTATTTGTGAGATACCTTCATATTCAGGTCTGCGATAACCGGAAAATCCACATGCACATGGTCGATTCCGTTCCAGGAAAGCTCCTCGATCCGGCGCACCCAGGCGATATGGGAGTAGAGGGAGTCAACAGAGAGCCCAAGAAGCTCTGTGTTCAGAGCTCTGAACTCCTCTGCCATAGAGGCAAGGGTCATAAACTCTGTGGTGCATACCGGGGTAAAATCGGAGGGATGCGAGAAAAACAGCACCCACTTTCCCTTGTAATCTTCCGGGAAATTGACAGTTCCTTTTGTGGTAAGAGCTTTAAAGCTGGGGGCAGTGTCGCCGATCAGAGGCAGACGGTTCATTTCCATATCTTCCATGATGTTCTCCCTTCTCATAATTTGATTTATGATAGCTGTATTCTGTGGCTGACATGGCCGCGTTCCGGGATCCCTGTGAAGCCTCCTCTGGGAGGAGACAGCAATTATGTAAAGCGCTGTCCCAGTCATAGCGGCAGCAGCTGCCAGCATCTGTCAGAATATTTGTAACGGATAGGGACATTATATCATATCCTCCGGATATGCTGTTCTCTCCGAGGGAGGCGCACTCGCCGCACAGGTGTTTTGGCTCCCTTCGATCGCCGTCGGAATTTAGCGTCCGGCTTTCAGCAGTGAATGCTGAAACCAGTATGCGCAGGTATAATGCCCGCTCTGCGGTCATTATACCATTAGGACAGGAAAAAGACAATTACCCGGCTGGTGCGGGGCGGCCGCGAAACAGGCAGAGAGAACAGGCAGGTGTCTGACGCCTGCCTGCCAGAGTGTACATTTTGTTTTTTGGCTTACTCTCTGCTGCCCAGTCTTCCATAAAAGCTGATCAGGTAAAGTCCGCAAAGTCCAACGAGTGCGTAGATGATTTTTGAAACGGTTGAGGTGCCGAACAGCCAGGCAACCAGATTGAAGCCGAAGAAGCCGATCAGCCCCCAGTTGACAGCGCCGATAATGGCGATGGTGAGAGCCGTTCCGTTTAAAGTTTTTTGCATACCCTATCATTCCTTTCCGTATGGGAGCCTTCCTGGCAGCATCTGAAATCCGGAGCAGACAGAAACAGAGAGGACAGGAACTGTCTGCTGCAAATTTGGTTCAGAGAGAGCTGCCAGGCTGTCCCTACAGCCTCAGTTTACCCGGAATGAAGGGAGGTTATTCTTATTTGCCCAGCATAATATTTAAAATTTCCACATCTGTGGACCGCATGCCCTCACGGCCCATGCGTCCTACGCTCTCAATGGTTTTTTCCACATTTTCCATTACCAGTCCCTCTCCCGGCTGGAAGGAAAGACCTCGGCGGGCAAGCTCCACAGCGGTGAGAGCACAGTCCACAGCAGAAGCAATTTTCGCCGCGCAGGAGGGTTTGGCTCCGTCACAGACCATACCGCCGATGGTGGCAATAGTGTTGGTGATGATACGGGAAATCTCCTCATACCCGGCTCCAAACATCCAGGCAATCCCGGCGCCGGCCCCGCAGGCTGCGCTGACGGCTCCGCAGTAGGCGGAGAGGCTTCCGATGTATTTTTTCTGGTGGAGGGCAATCAGGTTGCTGACGGCCAGGGCGCGCAGGAGCTGTTCCTCGCTGACATGATATTCCCTGGCATATGCAATCACGGGAAGGGAAACCGTCATACCCTGATTACCGCTGCCGGAGTTGATGACAACCGGAAGAGGGCAGCCGCTCATTCTGGCATCAGAGCCGGCAGCCGCCGAAGCCCTGGCGCGGACAGTTATGCTTTCGGAGCCATAAGCGTCAAGGAGAGTTCTGCCGACCTGAACTCCCCAGGGATTCTTTAACCCCTCCTCTGAGATTGCCGTGTTGCAGGCGATCTGGCGGGAGAGGACAGGACGGATGGCCTCCAGATCCACGGACGCGGCATAGTCGAGGATATCCCTGACATTCAGAAGGGACTTGTCCGGGAACGGGGACTGCCCTTTGGAGGAAGCGCCGGACTGCTCCGGAGAGGCAAAGAGGGTGTGTCCGTTCTTTGTGATTTTTGTGATATTGCTGTGGAAATTCCGGATCTCCACCTGGGCCCAGTCGCTGCCGCTGTAGGCTGTGATGATAATGTACAGGTTTTCCACTCCCTCAATCAGCTCGCACTGGCAGAAGCCGGAGGCAGTCAGGCGCTTTGTTTCTTCAATCTGTTCAGCCGTTACATCCTCCAGAACGGCCAGAACCTTTTCAGGATTTCCGCCCACAATGCCAAGAATGGAGGCAGTGTCGATGCCCTTCATCCCGCCGGAATTCGGAACCGTGACTCCCTTCACATTTTTGATAATATTTCCGCTGCAGGCTGTCACACAGCGCTCTGGCATGGTCCCCAGGACTTTCCGGACCGTCGCGCCTGCGTAGGCGATGGCAATAGGCTCTGTACAGCCGAGAGCCGTGATAAGTTCAGTATTTAAAATTGCAGTATAGTGATCGCAGATTGACTGGTTCATATCAATTTCCTTTCGTAAACTGAAGTCATCGGGTGTCAGGGCAAGGACAGTGGTAAACATAATATGCCTTGCTTTTTCGTGCTCCCAGCCGTATAATCGTTAAATACAGATGGCTGAGGAGGTGTTTTACTTGAATTTTCTGAATCTGAAATATTTTATTGTGGCAGCTGAGGAGATGAATTTTACGAAGGCGGCAAAACGCCTGTATATCTCCCAGCAGTCTCTGAGCAACCATATTGCAAAACTGGAGGAGTACTTCGGAGTTCAGCTTTTTGACAGAAATACGCCTTTGACGCTTACCGTGGCAGGGCAGAGGCTTCTTAAGAATGCCCAGCTCATTATGGACGTAAAAAAGCAGACAGAGCTGGAACTTCAGGATATACGCGATTTCAGGAGCGCTGAGCTGACCGTGGGAATCCCCAACGCCAGAGGCTCTGTTATGCTTCCGCCTCTGATCACGGCATTTCACCGGGAATTTCCCCAGGTTCAGCTTCATCTGATGGAAAAGACCTCTTTCGAGATCACCGAAGCTCTGTACAAGGGGAAGGTGGATCTGACCATTGGCTTTGAGCTGGACGATCCGGCCAATATCCAGACAGAGATGCTGCAGGAGGAGCATACCATGATTCTGGTGCCTGCCTGCATTCTGGAACAGTTTTTTACAGAAGAGGAGAGAGCTCAGATAGAACGGCAGGAATCCCTCCCCATCGATGTGTTTAAGCACTGCCCGTTTATCAAGATGAAGCATCAGAACTGGATTGGCGCGGTATTTGAGAAGAGCTGCCGCGACAGCGGATTTTCTCCTGACATTGTTCTGGAGACAGCCAACATTATGACGATGATTTCCCTGTGCATTTCAGGCCTTGGAATTATCATAGTACCCAAGGTTTTTCTGGGGGAGAGCAGTCCCATGTATGGGAGGATCCGGGAGGAGAAGGCAAAAATGTTTGTACTTGACTACCCTTCAGCACACAAGCGGATCACAATCAACTACCTGAAAAATAAATACCAGACGAAGGCTGCCAGAGAATTTATCACCATAGCAAAGCAGGTGATTGGCAGCGGCCGGCTGTGAAAAGAGGACAGAGAAATAACTTCTCTGTCTCTTTTTTGCTTTGCGGGAGAGAACCTGCGGCCGGAGAGGAGCGCACCTGGCGCCAAGCGCCGTTACTGCTGACTCTGCATTCTCGATTCCACAAAATCCTTGGTGCGCTTTACATACTCTAACATCTCATCATCCAGCGGATAGCGGATGACGCAGCCGGGCGTGAGGATCTGATGGAGTCCCTTTAACTGCTTGAAGCTCTCAAAAATCTGGTGCTGAATGGCATTTTTGTTCCGGTTGGTAATGTCCATTCTCTGAAGCCCGCCCATCAGGCATTTCCCGGTCAGGCAGAAGGCCTCATCCAGATCCGGAAGAGTTTCCCACGCGTGCCAGTTAAAGACGGAAACTGGATAGTCCCTCAGAACCTCAAACATGATATTGTTGCCGTGGGCATGAAGGGTGTTCAGCCAGCCATCTTTTGCGGCCTCCAGAACTCTCAGGTCATAGGGACGCCCGTACTCCACATACTCATCTGCCGTCATGGAATCATAGGAACTCATCTGAGAGGCAAAGAAAATTCCGTCAGCCCCCAGCCGGATGGCTTCTGCCGCTACCTCCATCGTTGTCTCCGTAATAATTTCAAGAGCCTTTTTCACCATTTCCCCGTGTCCGCTTCTGATGTGGGAGAGCATTTTTTTGCCGGACAGCTTATCAGCTGTGGTTGCAGGGCTGAATACTGTGAATACTACAGGCACTTCTTCGCCTTTCACCTTTTCCAGCAGTAGCTTTAAGGAGCTGAGCTCTCTGTGCAGACTTCCCTCATGGCAGGAACATTTTTTCAGAGACAGCCAGTCCTCAGGATTCTGTACAGGCGTCTTTATGACTCTGGCAACTCCACCCTTTTCGATATCAGAATAGTCTATCTCGCAGCCAAAATCTTCAATGGCATACATGCCGTTATTCATCGTCTTGATGAAATCCACGTCATAGGTTTTATAAAATTCATATGTCTTTTCTGCCAGAAGAACCGGATCCAGATCAATGCCGGGCATATGTGTCCAGAGTGAATAGGGAAGCTGGTCAGGCTTTTGGCCGGATACGGCGGCTTTGATGCGTTCTCTTTTTGTCATTTGATTGTTACCCCCTGTATTTTTTGAATTTTATGGAATAGATTCCTCTTGTGGTTAAGTATAGAAACAAAATAGCGGAAATGTCCAACAGATTTTCGGATAAATCCAACAGCTTAAAGGCTGTGGGCGGCAGTAATAATTAGAAAGCGAAAATAAACAGATAAAAGAATCTGTATCAGACCGACAACAGATACCTGAGCGAAGCAGAAAATAAAAAATTAAGATTTAACTGAAAACATCTGAAATGGTTATAAAGTAAAAAAAATAGAAACATAGTAAACCGTGAAAATAGGAAATTTCTGTAAAATAACAGCTAACAGATTGTGAAGATAAAATAAAATAGTTGTTAGACAATAGTTTGATATTTTTTTATAATCATACTAATAATTTGAATATTTATTTAAAAACGGACTATATCGAGGATATACGGAGGAGGGATGCTGCATTAATAGCGAAAAACGAGGATGTAACGCCATGTTTTTCAGATAATCAGTGGTATTATAAATTGGCTATGAAAGAAAAAAGGCAGACTGCAGATAAGGCCTAAAAATGTAAAAGGGTGGTGTTTTATGGCAAAAATGATTTTGAAGCGCCTGGTACAGATTATTCCGATTCTTCTGATCGTTCTCACGATTACGTTTATCTTTACCAGAATGATACCAGGCGATCCGGTACTCACAGTCCTCGGAGATCAGGCAACGCCGGAGATGGTTGAAAAGCTCCGGGCAGAGATGGGGATGGACAAGAGTATTCCGGAGCAGTATGTAATGTATATTATGGATATTCTTCACGGTGACTTCGGGACGTCCTTTGCTTATGGAAGGCCCGTCCTTGAGCTGATCGCCGAAAGACTTCCTAACACTCTTCAGATCTCCCTGACGAGTATGGCCATTGCCATTGTCATCGGTCTGAGTGTGGGAATCCTCTCGGCAGTGAAACAGTATTCTGTCTGGGACTACCTGGCAACCGTGATAGCGCTGGTGGGAGTTTCCATGCCGAGGTTCTGGCTGGCGCTGATGCTGGTGCTTCTGTTCAGTGTAAACCTGGGTATTCTTCCGGCATTCGGTATGGGAACGTCAGGCTTTGGCGATATGGCGCTGCATATGATTATGCCCTGTATCTGTCTTACCGTAGCCCCGGCGGCCACTTTCACGAGAATCACCCGTTCCAGTATGCTGGAGGTTATCAACAATGATTCTATCAAGGCGCTCAGGGCGAGAGGCATGAGTGAGAGGGCCATCCTCTGGAAGCATGCTCTGAAGAATGCGCTCCCTCCCATTGTGACTGTATTCGGCCTTCAGCTTGCGACTGCGTTCACAGGCGCGATTCTGACTGAGACGATTTTCTCATGGCCGGGAATGGGCTCTCTGATTGTTGGTGCGATCGACAACCGTGACTATTCTCTGATTCAGGGCGCTGTGGTGCTTGTGGCCTTTGCCTTTGTGTTCATTAACCTGATCACGGATATTATTTACATGATTATTAACCCGAAGTATGCGGCAGAAAGTACAAAAGGAGGTCAGTAGAGCATGGACAACAGCAAAGTAACAAAAGCGGGAGCCTTAAGCCAGGAATCCCATGCTGCGATGATCAGGAAGGAACGGCGCTCGAATGATGTGCTCCATAAATTCTTGAGGAATAAGACAGCCGTTTTTGGTTTTATTGTTATTTTTATCATGACGGTGTTCGCGGTCTGTTCTCCGCTTATCGCAACCCATGATCCCAATGCCCTGAGTCTTGCAAACGCATACCTGCCGCCTGGTACGGACGGCCATCTGTTTGGCACGGACGAGCTGGGAAGGGATCTGTTCAGCCGTATCGTTTACGGCGCCAGAGTGTCGATGGCAGTAGCCTGGGGCGGCACGCTGATGGGCGGAGTGCTGGGAAGCATTCTGGGAATGATTGCCGGATACAACGGGAAATGGGCGGACGGCATTATCATGAGAATTATGGACGGAATGTTTGCCTTCCCTTTTATCCTTCTCGCCATTTTCCTGATGACAATTTTCGGCTCCGGCCTGTTTAACGTGATCATGGCAATCGGAATTGCGGATATTCCAAAGTTTGCCCGCATTGTGAGGGGCCAGGTGGTAATTCTGAAAAATGAAGAGTACTGCAATGCAGAGAGGGTGCTGGGAGCATCGGGATTCCGGATCCTTGTCCACCACATTCTGCCTAACGCCATCTCGCCAATCATTGTCTACGCAACTTTAAATATAGCGACAGCGATCCTGGCAGAGTCGTCCCTGAGCTTTCTGGGACTGGGAATTCTGCCGCCGACGGCCTCCTGGGGGAACATCCTTCGGGCCGGCAAGGACTGTCTGAACACAGCTCCGCATATTGCCACGCTCTCCGGCGGGTTTATCATGCTGACTGTGCTGGCGTTCAACCTGTTTGGCGACGGTGTGAGAGATGTGCTGGATCCGAAGATGAAGAAATAGGCAGGAGGGACGTATGGGAGAACGTTTATTGACAGTAAAAAATCTGAAAACATATTTTTCCCTGGCCAGCGGAACCGTGAAAGCGGTGGACGGAGTCAGCTTTACCCTGGACAAAGGAGAAATACTCGGCATTGTGGGCGAGTCCGGATGCGGAAAAAGCGTAACGGCCTCCTCCATTATCAGGCTCCTTCCGCCTAAAATCGGCAACATCGTAGACGGGGAAATCAATTTTGAGGGAAAGGATGTGCGGGCTCTCTCAGGGAAAGAGCTGCTGGATTTCCGGGGACGGGACATCAGCATGATTTTCCAGAATCCCATGACCTCATTGGATCCGGTGTTTAAGATAGGAAGCCAGATGGTGGAGATGATCCGGACTCATCACAGTGAAATAAGCAGGGAGGAGGCCCTGAAGATCAGCATTGAGGCTCTGAGAAAGGTGGGAATTCCAAACCCGGAAAGCCGGGTCAACTCCTACCCCTATGAGCTCTCCGGAGGTATGTGCCAGAGGGTGATTATCGCCATGGCTATCTGCTGTGAGCCCAAAATGATGATAGCGGACGAGCCTACAACGGCCCTCGACGTGACGGTTCAGTCTCAGGTGCTGAAGCTTCTTCGGAGGCTTCAGAAGGAGAAGGGAGTGGCCATCCTGATGATCACCCACAACCTGGGCATTGTGTGGGAGATGTGCGACAGTGTTATGGTCATGTACGCAGGCAAGACGGTGGAATACACAAGCGCTAAGGAGCTCTACCGAAACCCTCTTCACCCCTATACCTGGGGGCTTCTCGACTCCATGCCGAAGCTGTCGGATGATGCAAATAAACGGCTGGTAGCTATAAATGGGATGCCGCCGGATCTGCGGCTGACAGGAACGTGCTGCAATTTCTATAACCGGTGTCCATATGCTTCCCCGATCTGTATGGAAAAGGTACCTGAGCTGATAGAGACGGAGCCGGGACACTTTGTTGCCTGCCACAGACAGAACGGGAAAACTACACTGAAAAGGGGGGAGAGGAATGGAGGAAACTAAGAAGGTTATTCTGAAAGTCAGAAATCTGTCCAAGGATTTTAAACTGCGTTCCGCTTCCTTTGGCGGAGAGAAAAAAATACTCCACGCGCTGAGCAATGTGTCCATCGATATTTATGAGGGAGAAACTCTCGGCATTATCGGTGAGTCCGGCTGCGGAAAATCCACCTTCGGCAAGTGCCTGGTACGGCTTCATGAGCCCACAGGCGGAGAGATCGAGTATGAGGGAAAATCGCTTCTGAAACTCCGGGGAAAGGAGCTTAAGCATATCAGAAGAGATCTGCAGATGGTGTTCCAGGATCCCTTCGCATCCCTGGATCCCAGGCAGGAGGCGGGAAAGATAATCGCTGAGCCCATGGTGATCCACAAGACGGAGATGGATGCCGCAAAGAGGGAGGAAATCGTCCTGGAACTGATGAAGGAGGTGGGGCTTGACGCCCAGCATGTGCACCGTTTTCCACACGAATTTTCCGGCGGGCAGCGTCAGAGGATCAATGTGGCAAGGGCTCTGGCCTTAAATCCCAGAATCATTGTCTGCGATGAGCCGGTGTCGGCCCTGGACGTTTCTGTCCAGGCCCAGGTACTGAACCTGCTGGAGGATATACAGAAAAAATATAATCTCACTTATGTCTTTATTTCCCACGATCTGGGCGTGATCAAGCACATTTCAGACAGAGTGGCGATTATGTATCTTGGGAGAATTGTGGAGCTTTGCAGGGCTGATGAGATCTATAAGAATCCCCTGCACCCCTATACAAAGGCTCTGCTTTCCGCCATACCGCCGGAAAGCCCCTTTGAGAAAAAGGAGGAGATTGAGCTGAAGGGAGAGATACCAAGCCCCATCGGGGAGATGAAGGGATGCCCGCTGGCCGGCAGGTGTCCAAACTGTATGGCGGACTGCCGGGAAAAGACGCCGGAGCTTCTGGAAGCGGAACCGGGACACCGTGTGGCCTGCCTGCTGTATCAGTAGCTATGGAATAAGATGATATAAAAGGAAGGAGAAGATGTATGAAAAAGAGGATGGCAAAGATGATGCTTCTGGCGGCAGCAGCCTTTTCGCTGACAGCCTGCGGAGGAAGCGGAGGAAAGCAGGAGGCAGAGGAAGCAAAAGAAACCAGCCTTGCATTGGTGGAAAAGGAAACCGTGGCGGAAGAGGATCTGGTTCCCCAGAAGGGCGGAATGCTGAAGATTGGTCTGGAAGGCTCGCCGAAAAATCTGGATCCCAAGAACAGAACCAGCGTCTATGAGTCGAGGATTATTTCCCAGGTGTGCGACACCCTTGTTATCTATAATAATGATCAGACGGAATATCTGCCGTCTCTGGCGGAAAGCTGGGAGATCAGCGACGACGGACTGGAATATACGTTCCACCTGAGAGATGACGTGCATTTCCACAAGGGGGAATTCCAGGATGGAAGGCTGATGACAGCCGACGACGTGAAGTATTCTCTTGAGAGAGCCAAGGAGGCGAAGAATGTAACCCTTGTCATGCTCGATCATGTGGAGGTTATCGACGAACACACCGCCAAATGCGTTCTGACAGAGCCCAACGCCGTATTCCTCGACGTGCTGACAGGGCCTACCAATGTGATTGTGCCCAAGGAAGAGGTAGAGGGCTGGGGAGATCAGTTTGGAGAACATCTGATTGGAACAGGCCCGTTCAAGCTGCAGGAGTTCAAGCTGGATCAGGAGGCCACGATTGTCAGAAACGAGGATTACTGGGGGCCGGAACCGTACCTGGACGGGGCTGTGTTTAAGGTTATTACCGATATCAACCAGCATGTGAACGGGTTAAAGACCGGAGAGATTGATTTCTCCTGCAAGATTTCAGGAGAAGCGGTTAAGCTGGTAAATGAAGATCCCGATTTAAGGCTTTTAGTTGCCCCGAATACCAGCATCAATTTCGTGGGATTCAACACGGAAAAGGGAATCACGGCTGATCAAAGGGTAAGACAGGCTCTTGCGGAAGCCGTGGATCTGGAAGATCTGTGCGCCGGACTTTACCAGTATGAGGAGGCCGTCTACGCCGGACAGCCGATGCCTCCGGCATCCTGGGGCTATGATCCGTCCATGGATGAGTATAAGCAGAAATATGATCCGGAGCATGCAAAGCAGCTTCTCGCAGAGGCCGGTTATCCGGATGGGTTTGAGATTACCATTACACTGTCAAACTCCTCCACCAATACAAGCCTTGCGACAATTCTCCAGCAGTACTGGAAGCAGAACTTAAATGTTGATCTTAAGATTAATATGTCAGAATGGGCAGTGTACAGCCAGACTGTCACATCAGGCAACCATGAGATCTATGCAGTTGGAATTGATTCCACGGTAGATCCCCACAACTTTACCGGAAAATGCCTCGGCTCTGATTACATCGGCACACTTCCGGCCGGCTGCCGCTTAAGCGATCCGGAGATGGACGAGCTGATCCGCCAGTCTCTGGAGGTGACGGATCAGGCAGAGAGAAAGGAAATCTACAAGGAAATTGTGAAAAAGACCATGGAGCTGACACCTGCCCTCTACTATTCCAACAACAACCTGCTCTGGGGAACCACAGATAAGGTGCACGGACTGTGCCAGAAAACCTACTGGAACCTCTGCAACAGCGAGGTAAATGTGTGGATGGAGCAGGAGTAGCAAAATCTGCGAAGATGAAAAAGGAATCTTGATGAACGTCTGGGGGATGGGCAGAGGGCCCGTCCCCTTCCTGCAAATAGACTTTGTGCGTATTCGCTTTGAATCGGGAAGAGGAGGAAATACGGAATGGAAATGGGCAAAAGCAGAGAAAAAACAGTGACAACCGGATATGGAAACTATGGAGGCACCATGAAGGAAGGCCAGACCGGAAAAATTGCTGTTGAGGAGATAGACAGAAACCGTGATGTATTTATCGGACTGGCCACAAAGATATGGGAGAATCCGGAAGTGGCCTATCAGGAATACCAGGCCTCCAGGTGGACGGCTGAAACCCTGAAATCCTTTGGTTTTGATGTGACTCTGGGCGCATATGGGATACCGACGGCTATCCGCGCATCATGGGGAAGCGGACACCCGGTCATCGGGCTTCTGGGAGAATATGATGCTCTGGCAGGGCTCAGCCAGAAGGCAAAGCCGGAGAAGGAACCGGTGGAGGGGCAGAAATACGGCCATGCCTGCGGCCACAACCTGCTGGGAACAGGCCATCTGGCGGCGGCGGTTGCCATGAAGAAGGAAATGGAAGAAAAGCATCTGCCCGGTACCGTCATCTTTTATGGCTGTCCTGCCGAGGAGGTGGGAACAGGGA
Source organism: Clostridiales bacterium (assembly GCA_019423835.1). GTDB lineage: Bacteria > Bacillota > Clostridia > Lachnospirales > Lachnospiraceae > Otoolea. Next base: position 45,043 of record JAHZAR010000002.1, read on the forward strand.
AGGGCTTCATGGCAAAAAACGGAGCATTCAGGGAATGCGACGCGGCTATGGCCTACCACCCGTCCTGGTTCAGCTATATTTTCACAGGGGGAAAAGCAGGGGTTCACTCAGTGAGGGCAGAATGCTTCGGAAGGAGTTCTCATTCAGGAAGTTCCCCTCACAACGGCAGGAGCGCTCTGCTGGCGGCAGAGATGGCAAAGCTGGCCGCGAGTATGATCCACGAGCAGCTTCCTCCGGGAAGCAGCATTCATGGAGCCGTGGCCGACGGCGGATTCCTGCCCGGTCAGATACCGGCCTATGCCAAAATTAATTTTTCTATCAAAGCCCGGAATCTGGAAGATATGGAGCTTGTCTACGGCAGGCTGGAAAAAATCCTGAAGGCTACGGCGCTGGAAACCGAGACAGAGGTGAAGTACGAGCGCAGAGGCGGATGCTGCCCGCTGTTAAACAACCGTGTGCTGGCTGAGGTGGCCTATGAAGCCATGGAGGAGGCGCCTCAGGAGCCATGGACAGAGGAAGAGACGGCGTTTGCGGGTCGGTTAAATGAAACCACGCCCCTTCCCTACCAGAGTAAGCTGAAGGAGGCAGGGATGACAGGCACGGATATGCAGCTTTTAAGCGGCATACTGCCTATGCGGGAGTTTGATACAAACGGCTGCACAGACGTGGGAGATGTAAGCCACATCGTGCCTACGATCTTCTTCAAGGTGTGCTGCTATGCTATGGGAACCAACGGCCACACCTGGCAGGCGGCGGCCTGCGCGGGAAGCTCCATCGGAATGAAGGGAATGCTGTTTGCTGCAAAGATCCTGGCGATAGCAGGACTGAAGCTGATGGAAAATCCAAAGATTCTGGAAAAGGCGAAGGAGGAATTTGACCGGGAAACAGAAGGACAGCCTTATGTGACTGCGCTGCCGGATGACTTTTCGGTGGAAAATGCGCTGGAATAGGCCCACTGCAGGAGAGCAGAGGGAAAAAGAAGATATATTCACGCTCCCGGAATTGTGGTAGAATGAAAAAAACAAAACCACAAAGAATTTCAGGGGGTACATAGCCATGAAAGATATGATTGGATATTGTGGGCTGGACTGTGAAAAATGTGACGCATACATCGCAACAATCAATGACGACCAGGCGCTGCGTGAAAAAACTGCAAGGCTGTGGGCCGAGTTAAACAACGCCCCTATTCTGCCTGAACATATCAACTGCCAGGGCTGCCGCGTTGAGGGAATAAAAACTGTATTCTGCGACAGTCTTTGCGGTATCCGCCAGTGTGCGTTAAGGAAAGGCGCAGCGACATGCGGCGACTGTCCGGACATAGAAACATGCCAGACGGTTGGAACGATTATCTCAAATAACCCCGAGGCTCTGAAAAATCTTAAAGGATAGGCCATACGATTTGGCAGTGTCCTGCTATCTATCAGACCGGGAGAATCCGGAGCCGAATATATGACGCTGAGGGAACGATGTATGGGACGTTGGATGAAGCCGTTGAAAAAGAGTATAGGCAAGGAGGCCGACGACTGGGAAAATACTTTAATTTCAAACAGTCTTTAGACTTTGGCGTCAGTGCCAGAACCTAGTTAGGTCAGATCACAACCACCGGCTAGCCGGTGGTTGTGATTTTTAATAAAGGAATGAAGAATTCCTTTAGGTCAGTTCTTATATTTTCTTAGTAATTTCCCGGTAAAAATACAGGGCATTGTAAAATAAAGAAGAATGCCGAATGGAACGCGGATCATATCCTGTGCGGGCTTGGATTTGTCTTAACCTGTTTTGCATTGTATTTTTATGGATAAACAGCTTGTCTGCTGCCCGGTTAATGGAGCCTTCTTCATCATAGTACGTTTCCAGAATCTGTACAGCTTTGAAAATTTCCTCATCATTCATCCCTTTAAAAATTTTGTGAATATATTCAATCTTTACGTTTTCCGGCAGCTCATCCGTGAAAATTTCCATATTTAAGTCATCATAAAATCTCAGATCGTGCAGATGGGTGCGGAGGCAGGCATGAAGAGCTTTTTTTGCCTGAATGCATGCTTTGTAAGCCATTAAATAATTGCCGTCGTTGGCAGGACTGTCAATTCCCACTGCTACTTTAAGGGAAAACCGGGCCTGGATAAGTTTTTGAAAGTCTTTAGCCATTTTTTGCAGAGATTCGTTAGTCTGTACAGGAACCCCGGCTATGATGAAAGAAGATGAGGGCATAGAGAAATTATAAATTCCATGGGCTGCCAGCTGTCTCAGATACTGTTCGGCTGAATCCAGCTTGCGCAAGCTGTCAATGGAAAGTTCAGGTGACTGACTGTATACAGACATGGCCAGAAAACGTCTCGGTATGCGAATGTCGATACCGATAGAAAGTCCCCGTTCAATGAAAGCCTTCGTAATACTCTTCGCATTTCCGCCTAACCATTCGTCGAGAAAACGGTTTTTGATATTCTCATCTGTTTCCTGCTCTTCCTTCATAGAAAGCTCCTGAATTAGAAGCTCTGTCATGCGCTTGACAATTTTTGCATAAGACAGAGTATTTTCATCGTTTCCTGTGACACCTACTACGCCGATAACCTCTCCCTTTACTACGAGGGGGGTAATTTATTCCGGGAAGAGAACCCTCATAGCCTTCCTCCTCATTGATGACAAGTTCATCCAGATGTTCGTTAATAAGCTTTTTGGCTCCTGCGTGGTAAGTTCCAATTCGAGCCTCATCGGTGCTGGCGATGATGATCCCATTGGCATTTATGAGATTTATCTTCTGACTAATGATTTCGTTTATGTTGGAAACAATTTGAAAAGCATTATGTTGTGAGAGCTTCATTGATATTTCCTTTCTTGCTGATACGTTATGCATAACAAGTAAAAGCACCGTAATCTATTCCTTGTAATATAGCATAAAAGTAATCCAATGTATATAATGATATCAATAAAAGGATATTAAATGCACAATATTTAGAAAAGATTTTACAGCTGATGGATAGGAAGGGGAAGATGATGGCGCTAATAAATCTCAGATTGGAGGGTACTGAGAGGAGATGAAAATAGTAATAGCGATTGACTCATTTAAAGGAAGCTTATCTTCTATGGAGGCTGCCAGAGCAATTCGAGAAGGGATTCGAGAGACGATCTCTAACGCCAGCGTAGTGATAAAACCGCTTGCTGATGGCGGAGAAGGTACGGTAGCCACTTTTGTGGAAGGGATTGGAGCAAAGAAAGTAGAACTGGATGTTACGGGGCCTCTTGGAAAGATTGTTAGGTGTTTTTATGGTGTGATTGAGGAAAGCGGAACAGCAATAATAGAAATTGCAGCAGCGGCGGGATTGACCCAGGTTCCTGATTCACTGAAAAATCCGCTTAATACAACCAGCTATGGAGTGGGAGAAATTATTAAAGATGCCCTGAACAGAGGATTAAGAAAATTTATTGTCGGGATTGGCGGAAGCGCAACGAACGACTGCGGAATCGGCATGTTAAAGGCGTTGGGATTTACATTTCTTGATAAGAAAAGAAGAGAGGTGGAGGGATTTGGAAGAGATGTGGCCAAGATCGAAGCTATCAGTTCATTGAGAGCTGATCCGAGACTTCAAGAATGCGATTTTCGCATTGCCTGTGATGTAAATAATCCTCTCTACGGAGAGAAGGGAGCTGCTGTCGTATTTGGCCCTCAAAAGGGCGCAACGGAAGAGATTATACAGGAGCTGGACAAAGGGCTGTTTCATTTTTCGCAAGTAGTAGAAAAAGAATATGGTCTGGATTTGGCAAAAATTCCAGGGGCAGGAGCGGCAGGTGGCTTAGGTTATGCATTTTCTGCTTTCCTTGGCGGACGGTTAGAGCCTGGAATTTCCTTAATACTGGATATGGTGGGATTAGAACCAGAACTTGCAGATGCAGATATAGTAATCACTGGTGAAGGAAAGCTTGATTTTCAGACCTCCATGGGAAAGGCACCTGTAGGGGTTGCCAAGATGGCGAAAAAATACCACTGTAAAGTAATCGCATTTGCCGGTGCAGTAACACCGGAGGCAGAGGAATGCAACAAGGAGGGGATAGATGCCTATTTTCCTATCATACAGAGACCGATGAAAGCGGCAGAAGCGATGGAAAAAGAAACCGCCTATTTAAACTTAAAGGCGACAGTGAAACAGGTATTTAGGTTAGTTAATTGTTATAATGATAACGCCGTCAAATGAGCAGAATTAAGAATGAAACAGAAAAAGAGAAAGGGTTACAAGGAGGGTACTATGAAGAAACACAATTTAAAGGGATTCACAGCGTTATTTCTTGCAGGAGCTATGCTTTTGACTGGATGCAGCCAAAGCGGAACAGGAGCCGGAACACAGGCAGATAACAGCCAGGCGACAAATGCTGCCCAGGGTGAAGAGAAAGCAAGCGAGGGAGCTATTGTTATGAAACTGGGACATGTGGTGACAGATGGCAGCAGTCTGGACAACGGGCTTGATTATCTGGCAGAGCTGGTAAATGAAAAGTCAGGCGGAAGCATGGTGATTGAAGTGTATCCTAATTCTACGCTGGGGGATAACCGGGCTATGATTGAACAGCTGCAGTTTGGAACGCTAGAAATGATGGCGCCCTCTGTAGCAGCCTTAAGCGGCTTTACAAACAAGACAATGCTTTTGGACCTGCCGTATCTGTTTAAAAATGAAGCCGCTGCTGAAGAGGTTCTGGATGGCGAAATCGGAACGGAAATTCTGGATGATTTGAAAACCAATTCTCTGGTAGGCTTAGGATGGTTTACACAGAGCTGGAGAAATGTTACCTGCAATAAGGATGTTCATAAGCCAGAGGATATGAAAGGGCTTAAGATCCGTACAATGGACAGTGAGCTGCATATGGCACACTTCAATCAGCTGGGGGCTTCCGCAATTCCGATGTCTATGTCTGAGGTTTATACTGCGCTTCAGCAGCATACTATCGATGCTCAGGAAAACCCCTACACCAATATTGTAACCTCTAAATTCTATGAGGTACAGGACTATGTAATTGAGACAAAACATATCTATGATGCCTGCCCGCTTCTTGTATCACAGAAATGCTGGGACAGCCTGACAGATGAGCAGAAATCGATTCTTCAGGAGTGTGTGAAGGACGCCGTGGAAAAGGAAAGAGAAGATGTGCTGACCGATGATGAAGAATATAAGAAAATTGTAGAAGAGTCTGGAACTATAATTAACACGCTTACAGATGAGGAGCGTGCTGCATTCAGGGAAGCTGTGCAGCCGGTATACGATAAATATGTGCCTACAATCGGCCAGGATTTAGTCGACAAAGTTAATGAGATCAATGCGAAACACTGATAGGTAAACAGCAAGTAAATGGGTTAAGATTCAGAGGTGAAAGAGCCATCCGAATGAGCCGGATCAGGAATTTGGATGGCTCGTGCTGTATCAAAAGGAGGGTTATTATGGAAGAAAAAAAGAAGAAAGTGCCATGGTATGACCGGATAGAATCTACAATTATCATTGTGCTGATTACGATTATGACAGTAATCCTGTTTGCAAATGTAGTAACACGATATTTTTTGTCCTATACGCCGTCATGGACAGAGCAGGCCGCCAGGATTTTATTTGTTTACGCTACCTTTGCCGGTGTGAGTTTAGCAGGAAAGACAGGAGCACATCTGAGGGTTTCGGCAATTAATATGGTGATTGGAGAAAAGCGCGGAGCAGTTGTTTTCTGGATAGGAGATATTATTACGATTGTCTTTGCAGTGTATATTGCTTGGAAAATTTTCGGGGTTATGATGATGGTTCAGCAGACAGGGCAGGTCTTTTCAGCAATTCCGTGGCTTCCGGCATGGCTTTTATATCTTCCTGGAGTCCTTGGAATGTTGGGGCTGGCAATACGGATTATCGAAGGAAGAGTTCGCGAGGTGAAAGAAAGGAGGAAGGATAAATGACTGGAGTTTTAATCGGAAGCCTTCTGGTATTGCTGTTTTTGACAGTTCCAATTTTTGCATCTTTGTGTATCTGTACTCTCGTCGTTTTTGCAGTCTTTTTTACTGGAAGCGGGATGGAAACGATGCTTGCACAGTCGATTGTGACAAGCTGTGACTCTTTTCCATTAATGGCAATCCCGTTCTTTATGCTTGTAGGAACGCTGATGTCGAAGACGGGAATCGCCGGTAAATTGGTAGCGGTGGCAGAAGCGGTGACGGGAGATAGCCCTGGAGGACTGGGAAATGCGGCCATTATCGCCTGTATGCTGTTTGCTGCGATTTCTGGTTCCGGTCCGGCTACAGCGGCTGCTATAGGAGGGCTGATGATACCTGCCATGGTGGAGCAGGGATACCCGTCTAAATATGCGGGTGCTCTCGTAGCTTCCGGGTCGACTATAGGCCCTGTTATTCCTCCAAGTATTCCTCTGATCATGTATGCTGTGACAGTGGGGGTTTCTACAAGCACCCTGTTTACGGCAGGATTTATTCCTGGAATAATGATGGGAATCGGTTTGATTATCTACAATAAGTTGGTTTCAAAGAAGTCTGGCTACCGGGGAGCGGTGAAGGCTACGACGGCAAAAGAAAAGCTTAAGATCATGAAAGAGGCAATCTGGGCGCTGCTGATGCCTGTGATTGTCCTGGGAGGAATCTATTCCGGGCTTTTTACGCCGACAGAGTCAGCTGTTGTAGGTGTGGTGTATTCCCTTTTCGTAGGGAAATTCATTTACAAGACCCTGACATTCAATAATTATGTAGAGGCAGTGATCGAGGCGGGGATTACGTCTGCGACGATTATGATATTATTCGGAGGGGCTAATACCTTTGGAAGGATCCTCACTATTGGAAAAATACCGGAAACCATTACATCAGCTATGTTATCCGTAACGGACAATACAGCGATTATCCTGCTTCTTATTAACTTTTTGCTGCTGCTGGCAGGCATGTTCATCGACACCAATTCCAGCATGATTTTATTTGCACCGATAATTGTTCCAATTATGCAGACTCTCGGTTACGATCCAATTTTTATCGGGATTATGATGTGCGTCAACCTCTGTATCGGTATGCTGACTCCCCCTCTTGGGCCGAATTTATTTATATC
>JAHZAR010000002.1:52110-74930 GCA_019423835.1 Clostridiales bacterium
TGGAGGAAATTCTTCCGGAATCGTTAAAACAGGTTGTAATACTGTATATTGTTCTGGCCGTTATGATTTTGTTTCCGCAGACAGTTATGTTCCTTCCAAAGCTGCTGGGAATGGTGTAGAAGGAGAGAAAAGTTATGAAGAGAAGATATGTGGAGATCAATGTGGGAAGAGGCTGCATCAGAGGAGTGGTCAATCTTCCGGATGAGGAGAAAAAATATCCGGTTCTTATTTTTTTTCATGGTTTTACTATGGATCGAATTGGGCTTATGAGACTTCATGAACTGTTCGTAAGGGAGTGTGTGGAGCAGGGAATTGCCTGTGTCAGATTTGAATTTTACGGATGTGGGGAGAGTGATGGAAATTTCAATGAAATGACTCTGAGCACAGAGATGGAGGATGCAAGAGCAATATGGAATTGGACTTTGGAACAGGATTTTACGGATTGTGAACAGGTGATCCTTTCAGGACACAGCATGGGGGGATTGATTGCCCATTTGGTTGCACCAGAGTTACAGCCCAAAGGTATGCTCCTTTGGTCGCCAGCTCTGACTATGTACTATCAGGCCTGCCTGAGAGGGAGACTTGAGGGGCCGACAGAAAGAGGATTTGATATTGCAGGGCTGGAGTTATCAAAGGAGTTTATTGAGGAAGCAAAACATATGAACTTCTTTGATATGTCAAAGGGCTATGAGAAACCGGTATGCATTATTTGGGGAACGGAGGATGAGGTGATTCCGGTCGACTGTGCAGGGCGGTATGAGGTTTTGTATGGTGATAAATGTGATCTGACGCTGATAGAAGGGGCCCCTCACCAGTATACATCCCTTAAGTGGAAACGAGAGTTATATGACGTGTCGCTGGAGTTTCTGAAAAGGCAGATTCAGAGAAAATAAAGGATCAGTTCAAGAGGCTCGGTTCAGCTGCTGCATAGTATGAGGCTGAGGCAGATTAACAGTGACAGAAAGGGAAGGCGCACAAAGATGAAGGTAAGGATTCCGTATGGAAAGACAGAGCTGGAATTGGAACATGAAAATATCAGGGAGGTAGTCGTATCCCGTATTGATGAGCTGAAAAGCGAGATAGAGGAGGGAGAAATTGTAAAAAATGCCATGTCTCATCCTATTGGAGGCAGCCGCCTTTCTGAACTGGCTCAGGGAAAGAAGACGGCAGTTATTATAATCAGTGACCACACTCGGCCGGTTCCTAGCCGGCATATTATCCCATACATGTTAAGTGAGCTGAGACAGGGAAATCCGGAGATTGATATCACTCTCCTAGTGGCTACCGGCTGTCATCGGGGGACGGTTAAAGAGGAACTGGTGGCTAAGCTGGGAAAAGAAATTGTGGAGCATGAGAAAATATATGTTCATGATTGTGATGATCTCTCCATGCTGACAGAGATTGGAACCCTTCCGTCTGGTGCCCGGTTAGTAATAAATCGTCTCGCTGCAGAGGCAGATCTTCTTGTGGCAGAGGGGTTTATTGAGCCTCACTTTTTTGCCGGATATTCTGGAGGAAGAAAAAGCGTTTTACCAGGGATCTGTGCCAGAAAGACAGTTCTTGGAAACCACTGCAGTGCATTTATTGATTCTCCGTCTGCCAGAATGGGGGTACTGGAGGGAAATCCGATTCACAAAGATATGACAGCTGCCTGTGATTTGGCCCGGCTAAGCTACATTGTAAATGTCGTTATTAATGAGGAAAAGAAGGTAGTGGCCGCCTTTGCAGGAGAGCCCAAAGAAGCTCACAAGAAGGGGTGCGAATTTTTAGACTCTTTTTGCCGGACTGAAGTAGAGAAGAAGGGAAAAATTGTAATAACCTCAAATGGCGGAGCTCCTTTAGATCAGAATGTTTATCAGGCTGTTAAGGGATTGACAACAGCGGAAGCAGCAGCTGTTAGCTCCGGAGCAGTTTTAATTATGTGTGCCGAGTGCACGGATGGAATCGGAGGAAATACGTTCTACCAGGCACTGAAAAATTGCACCAGTGCAACACAACTGCTTGAGAAAGTCAGGCAGACTTCTATGGAAGAGACTGTTCCGGATCAGTGGCAGTATCAGATTTTAGCCAGAATTCTTGAAAAACATAGAGTGATATTTGTGACAAATCCAAGCCTTGAGACGGCTATTTCGGAAATGAAGATGGAGTATGCCAGAACCCTTGCCGAAGCAGTGGATAAAGCTCTGAACTATGCTGGCAGAAAGACAGATATTCTGGTAGTTCCCAACGGAGTATCTGTGATTGTCCAGGCAGAAGAATAGTTGATTCTTAAGAGGAATTTTGCAGCAGCGTATAACGTATTCAGCTGGCTATACAGGAACCGGATAGAATTCCATATGCAAATATGAAAATTTAGGTGATATGCAGGGAGTGAAAAGTGAGAGGAGAAATATGGGAAAAAGACTTCAGATTGACTATATAGATATATCACGGGCAGAATTTTCTGACAAGACAGAGCTTGATGGAAGTATTTTAAGAATCAACAAGGAGGAACTGCTTGCACAGGCCGACTGCTCTTTGTTTGAGAGTGTGGAGCTTTATCTGGTTTCGCCAGGGGAAGAGGTAAGAATTCTGGGGGTAACAGACTGTACACAGCCCAGAGTGAAGGCAGATGCGCCAGATGAAACCTTTCCTGGCTTCTACGGCAAGTTAGCTCCGGCTGGAAGCGGAAGAACAGTAGCCCTCAGAGGGCTTCTTATTACGGAGCTGTATCCTCTTAAGGCACCGAGGAAATCTCTCCTTGACATGAAAGGTCCAATCGCTGATATGAGCATTTTAGCACGGCATATTCATTTGGTATTGGATTTAAAACCAAAGGAAGGGGTATCAGCAGAGCGCTACAGTCAGGCGCAGAAAATGGCTGCCCTGACCTTTGCCGTCTATTTGGCAAAGCTTGGAATTGGAAGAAGACCGGATGAGTCGAAGGTGTACGAACTTAAACCTGTGAAAGAAAATGGAAAACGACTGCCAAGGGTAGCGTATCTGACCTCCCAGTGGGCAGGATTTGATGTGCAGCAATTTTTTTACTATGGCCAGAGCGGAATGGGGGCACTGCCCTTTGTGGTACATCCGAATGATATTCTTGACGGGGCGTTCATGTACAGGTATCAGCAGTATTGCTACTTCTTCCAGGAGGAAGCCATGATAAAGGAGCTGTATAGACGTCATGGAACAGATATTGATTTTGCAGGTGTGATTGTCACCAGCGGAAAGACGGAAATAAAGGCGAAAGATACCTCCTCGATGATTGCGGCAGATCTGGCGAGAAATGTTCTCAATGCGGATATTACTATCAACACTAAGGCAGGCATGGGGCACTGTCAGCTGGAACAGCAGATGATGCATATATGGTCGGAGCAATTGGGAATGAAGGCTGTATCTGTAATGCCGGCTGTGTCCAACGAAAAGCCGGGTGATTTGCTTGTAATCTCAGATCCAAGAGTGGATGCCGTAGTACACAGTGGAGGAATTAAGACGATGGAATATCCATACATGGAAAAGCTTATAGGGACACCGGATATTCCGGCTTTGGCAGGTTACGATCTGCATGGCCCTTTTACTATTACCACTAATGAAACGGTAGCCGGAGTGAACACGACACAGGGAGGAAATTATGTGACTGATGATCTGGATTTAAAGACAAGCGGTTGGAGGAGAGAATAGATGGACAGAACATTGAAAATCGTTCATTATATCAATCAGTTTTATGCTCAGTACGGCGCAGAGGAAGCCGCTGGAATGAGAATTGTGGTGAAGGAGGAAGCCGTCGGCCCGGGAAAACTTTTGGAACAGCTTACAGGAGGCCGGGGGAAAGTGGCAGCTACAGTGATATGCGGAGATAATTATATATCAGAGAATCTTGAAAAAGTGACAGAAGAAATCACCGATCTCGTCGAAGCCTACTCTCCGGATATTTTTATTGCCGGGCCGGGATTTAATGCCGGAAGATATGGGCTGGCCTGCGGCTCACTGACAGCTGCTGTGAAGAAGAAACTGAAAATTCCCGCAGTAACCGGGTTGTATGAAGAAAATCCTGGAGCCGAGCTGTACAGTGGTCTGTGCTACATTGTTGGAACAGAAAACAGCGCGAGACATATGCGAAGAGATCTGGAGAAGGTGATCCGTTTTGCCTTAAAGTTAGCAGATGGAGCGGATATCGGATCTGCAAAAGAGGAGGGATATCTGGGAACTGGCCCCATCAGAGATATTAATTATCAGATTCCAGGTCCCAAACGGGCAGTGGACATGGCGCTGGACAAATATTATGGAAGGCATTTTGTTACAGAGGTTCCTATGCCGGTTAAGGAGATTATCCCGCCATCAAGGCTTACAAAGCCCATTAATGAGGCGACAGTTGCCTTAGTGACGGATGGCGGACTTGTGCCGAAGGGTAATCCGGATCGGATGGTTCCTGTAAATTCTGTGAAATTTGCACAATATTCGATTAATGGAAAAGATTCTCTTGCGCCAGAGGATTATGAAGTGCGCCATCAGGGATATGATAATACCTATGTACTTGAGGATCCGAACCGTCTTGTCCCTGTAGATTCTATGAGATGGATGGAAAAAAAAGGACGGATTGGTCGTTTGTTCCCACGCTTTTTTACTACAGCCGGGGTTATGACTACATTGGAAAACGGGAAAAAATTTGGAAAGGGGATCGCTGAGATATTAAAACAAGAGCAGGTGGATGCAGTAATCCTTACATCTACCTGAGGAACTTCCACTCGCTGCGGTGCAGTCATGACAAAAGAAATAGAGAGAGCAGGAATTCCAATTGTACATATATGCAATCTTGTCAATATCTCAGAGGGAATCGGTTCTAATCGAATTTTACAGGGGAACAGCGTACTTCATCCACTTGGAAATCCAAAACTTGCGAAGGAGGCAGAATTTTCCTACAGAACCGAAATGGTAGAAAAGGCTTTGGAGCTCTTGGAAACAGAGCAGATTTGATCTGATGACAGATGTCTGTTGGGCCAAGGCTCACCAAAAGAGATAAAGCAGATACTATCAGGAGGCTGACTTTCCCTGCACAGAATGAAAAGAGATTGCGGTCAGTGTATCTACTACAGGCAGCAAAAATGTCTGCCTGTAGTAGATTTTTTATTCACGAACAGTCTGCATATTGGCTGCTCTTAAAAATGTTTTAGCTTTCGTTCAGCCGGAATGATTACCTGCTCATATCGCTCGATTTTTTCATTCAGGCGTTCTAAGGATGCCTGCATATCAGCCATTCGCTTTAAAAGCTGTTCACGCTGCTCGATCAAAATTGCCTTTCTGGCCTCTGCTGTGTCATCGCCCTGCTGAAACAGAGTTACATATTCAATCAGAGCGTCGATTTGTACCCCTGCCTTCCTCATACATTTCATCAGTTCAATCCAGCGGCAGGAATTCTGGTCATAGTTGCGGATGCCATTTTTACTGCGCGGAACGGGAGGGATCAGGCCGATTCTTTCATAGTATCGTAGGGTATCCGGACTTATATCGTATTGTTTGCTTACCTCTGCAATTGTCATTTCATTCAGTAATCTCCTTCTGTAGAATCTTATTAGATAAACATATGAATTAGAGTAAGTGTAGCATATTAAGCTGGCTTGATGTCAAGAAAAATATTAAAATGAATAGTCATATTCCTCCTATTGACAATTTCCCTCAATGCTGATATAGTGATCCAGTACGGATGCAGACATAAGACTCTGTACCGTCTATTAAGGACAGATTGGAGATGAAAGGATGAAGCTGTATTTCTGCAGATAATTCAACTGAATGAAGTGCATGGAGAGCAGGTCAGACAGCCCGCCGTCCGTGCGATGCAGGAATAAGTGATTCTTTTCATTGAGATAAACCTGGGAACCGCCGCCTCCGGTGTCTGTTTTGAGATTGCAGACGGGGCTAGAGCCGGAGAGCCGGGGTAAAGCAGAGGGCCTGAGAGTGCGGATACGCAGCTTGGCAGTCTGAGAATATACCCTGTTGGCGGATACAGACCTCTATATTACTGGTGAATGGGATGCAGGATTTTCCTGCATCCCATTTTTTCATTTCGCGGGAGAGACGTATATCTCCTGTAAATGGAAATCCGGCCAGACTGCGCTGGCAGCAGGACGCCTCCTGCACGGGAGACAGAAGGAGGGAATGGACATGTCACAGATTCAGGTAAAGAACCTTACATTTTATTACGACGGAAGCGGGGAGGATATTTTTTCGGATGTATCTTTTACCATAGACACAGACTGGAAGCTGGGATTCATAGGAAGGAACGGAAGGGGGAAGACTACCTTTCTGAAGCTTCTGATGGGCCGGTATGAGTATCGGGGAACGATATCGTCTCCGGAAGCCTTTGAATATTTTCCGTATCCGGTTAAGGACATGGAAAAAAACACCATAGATGTGGTGGAGGAGGTGAAGCCGGACTATGAGTTCTGGAAGCTGTGCCGGGAGATGAACCTTCTTTCCGTGAAGGAGGAGGTGCTTTTCAGGCCGTTTCGGACTCTCAGCAAGGGAGAGCAGACGAAGGTGCTTCTGGCGCTCCTGTTCAGCAGTGAAAACCGCTTTCTGCTGATTGACGAGCCCACAAACCATCTGGATTCAGAGGGGAGAAGGCAGGTGAGCCGGTATCTGAGCCGGAAAAAGGGCTTTATTCTGGTGTCCCACGACAGGCGTTTTCTGGACGGATGTATTGACCATGTTCTGGCGCTGAACCGGAAAAATATTGAGGTGGTTCAGGGGAACTTTTCTTCCTGGTGGGAAAACAGGGAGAAAAGAGAGGCCTTCGAGCTGCAGAAACATGAAAAGCTGAAAAAGGAAATCGGAAGACTGAAAGAGTCGGCGGCCAGGGCATCTTCCTGGGCCGATCATTCAGAAAATCTGAAAATCGGAACCGGATCTTATGTAAATGGAAAATTTATCGGAAGCAGAAGCTATCTGGGAGAAAAATCCAGAAAAATGCAGCAGAGAAGAAAAAGTATGGAGCAGAGAAGAGAGAAAGCCATTCAGGAGAAGGAGGGACTTTTGGAGGACAGGGAGGAGGCAGAGGTTCTGAAGCTGATGCCCCTTGCACATTTCAGAGAGGAGCTTGTCTCCTTTGAACACGTGAGGCTGGGATATGGGCCGCAGAATACGCAGGGGGATCTCTTTGGAGAGCTGAATTTCTCTGTCCGGCAGGGAGAACGGGTCGTCCTGACGGGAAGAAACGGCTGCGGTAAGTCAACGGTCCTGAGAGAAATTCTTCAGGCCTGCGGGTATGGACACGGAGAGAGTGAGGCCGGCGGGGAGAAGGACAGGGGAGGAGGCATGAGAACAGAGAAAGGGCCGAAGCAGAGGCAGCAGCCGGACAAACCCCGTCTGCTGGCCGGAACCGTCAGAACGGCGCCTGGTCTTGTGATCTCCTATGTCCCGCAGGATCCCTCCGGCATTTCCGGGCTTCTGGCAGATTTTCAGGAACAGCGGGGGCTCGACAGGACGCTGTTTCTGGCAGTCCTTAGAAAGCTGGGATTTTCCAGGGAGCTGTTTTCAAAGCCCATGGAAACCTACAGCGAGGGGCAGAAAAAGAAGGTGCTTCTGGCTGCGGGCCTTTGTACCAGTGCCCATCTCTATGTGTGGGATGAACCGCTGAATTTCATCGATGTGTTTACGAGGATGCAGCTGGAACAGCTGCTCTCTGAGAGCAAAGCTGCCATGATCCTGGTGGAGCATGATGAGGCCTTTGCGGAAAAGATAGCCACGAAAAAGGTAGAGCTGTCCTGACGGGGAGTTTAGAACAGCGCCCTCCAGAAAACCCCGGCCCGCTCTCACCGGAACCCTGTCTTTGCAGGCTATGGCGGTTTCTTCTTGACAGGAAGGAAAACAGCAGTATAATAGTTATTGTTAAAAACTGTTATTTTTAATAACTATATAGACGGGAGATGCAGAATTGAGCCATAACACAGAATTTCTGATAAATATCAGGAGAATGATCAGACTCCATGAGAGTATGCTGAAGGAGATTTGCGGAAAGTACCAGATGAATCTGATGGAGGCAACGGTAATCAGCTTTCTGAATAATAATCCAGGGAAGGATACGGCGGCTGATATTGTGGAACTGAGGATGCTCCAGAAGAGCAATGTCTCTCAGGCAGTGGAATCTCTGTCCCAGAGAGGATTTATCTCCAGAACCCAGGACAGGAAGGACAGAAGGCGAATCCACCTGTCTCTGACAGAAAAGACAGAGGATATCATCAGAGAGCTGGACGAGATCAGAGAAGTATTTCACAGAGAAATTTTCAGGGGACTGTCAGAGGAGGATATTGACACCTTCTACAGAGTCAACGAGCAGATTGGCAGCAATATCAGCAAAGCAGAAAAGAGGAGGGAACAGCAATGAAGGACGACAGAGATTTTCTTGGGAAAGAGCCTATAGGCAGGCTTCTTTTAAAGCTGGCGCTGCCCACTGTGGCTGCCCAGATTATTAATATGCTCTATAATATTGTAGACAGGATTTATATCGGCCATATTCCGGGAGAGGGGGCCATGGCGCTTACGGGAGTCGGGGTGTGTATGCCTCTGATCATGATCGTGTCTGCCTTTGCGGCCTTTGTAGGATTTGGCGGGGCTCCCCGAACCTCTATTTTTATGGGTAAGGGAGACAAGGCATCTGCAGAGAAAACCCTGGGAAACTGCTTCTGCACACAGATTATTATTTCTGTGGTTCTGACGGCAGTGCTGCTTCTCTGGAACCGGGACTTTCTGCTGGCATTCGGAGCAAGTGAAAACACGGTAGAGTACGGCGTCAGCTACATGAACATCTATGCACTGGGAACAATTTTTGTCCAGATGACGCTGGGAATGAACTCCTTTATCACAGCCCAGGGCTTTGCAAGGACGGGTATGCTTTCAGTGCTGATTGGAGCGGTTACCAATATTATTCTGGATCCGATCTTTATTTTTACGTTTGGAATGGGAGTGCGGGGCGCGGCTCTGGCAACGATTCTCTCCCAGGCTCTGTCCTGCATATGGGTGCTGGCCTTCCTGATGGGAAAAAAGACGCATCTTAAAATCAGGAGGAAGTATATGCGCCTGGAGAAGAAAATCATCCTTCCCAGCCTGGCTCTGGGACTGTCCAGCTTTATTATGCAGTCCAGCGAGAGCATCATCTCCATCTGCTTTAATTCTTCTCTATTAAAATACGGCGGAGATATTGCAGTTGGAGCTATGACAATCCTTACAAGCGTTATGCAGTTTGCCATGCTGCCTCTGCAGGGACTGGGTCAGGGCGCACAGCCTATTATCAGCTATAACTACGGAGCCGGCAATGGAAATCGGGTGAAGGATGCCTTCAAGCTTCTTTTAAAGAGCAGCCTTTTCTATTCTGCTTTGCTTTGGATTCTTGTAATGCTGTTTCCCAGGGCCTTTGCAGCCATGTTCACAACGGACGCAGAGCTTTTGGAATTTACAGGCACAGCGCTCCGGATTTATATGACCTGTCTGTTTTTATTCGGCATTCAGGTGGCCTGCCAGATGACCTTCACCTCTCTGGGAAAGGCGAAGGATTCCATTATCGTGGCTGTCATGAGAAAGTTTATACTCTTAATCCCTCTGATTTATATTATGCCGCTGATTTTCCAGGCAGATCAGAGCCGTGCCGTCTATATGGCCGAGCCAGTGGCGGATTTTCTGGCAGTCACCTTTACGGCTGTGCTGTTCAGCTTTGAGTTTAAGAAGGCCCTGAGACAGCTCGAGGGAAAATAGGACTCCTGCCGGAGTGGGGGAGATGCCTGTCCGGATAGGAAGTAAACTCTGAAAACCAGGAGCGTTCCGGATAGGCAATTTTTCCGGGGCCCATGCGCCATAAAAAATTATATGGGTTTTCCTGGCAAGGGTACGTTTTTAGCGGGAGACTGCTATTTTGAAAAAGCAGCACGGTATACGCTGTCCTGCTCCGGCAA
Organism: Clostridiales bacterium; assembly: GCA_019423835.1. Classification (GTDB taxonomy): domain Bacteria; phylum Bacillota; class Clostridia; order Lachnospirales; family Lachnospiraceae; genus Otoolea. The sequence goes on from JAHZAR010000002.1 coordinate 62,034, forward strand.
ATGTGTGATATAGCCTACGGGGATTTTGTTTCCCGTTGCTTCAATGACTTTTTTAGCTCCGTCTCTGCCGAAAGCACCGCATAATTCGATGCAGCCGACGCCTGCTTCACATAATTTTTCAGCAGCAGTACATGCCTCCTGTATACTGGAGACACCAATGATTTGCGCATCGCCGTTGTGGATTGCGGCATTATCTGTTTTACTGTTGAAATCACCTAAAATTAAAAAGGCAAATCTCATGTTTTTTCCTCCGATCATTGCGATTTTTTTCTGAAACAAATGATAGTATATCATAAAATTGAAAGTCTGGCTAACAGGTAATTCGTATGATAAGCCATCATAATCGGTCGGTCCGTTTCTGCCTGGACTGCCGCCAGGCATCATCAGACCGGTGTTTCCACCGGGATGGAGCGTGTCCTGGCCCATGCCGTTCGCCCTGTCAATTGTCATAACAGCACCTCCCCCTTTTACGTACCAGAAAAATTACAGGATAAAATCAGTGTAACCTTCTGAGCTGTCCCAGTGTCAGTGAGACAATATGAGAAAGTGAAGGGGTAAGTCTGCAAAAAGAAAAACTGAAAAATGACGCTTGCATTTTTCTCATAATTATATTAGACTTAAGACGCTGAGTGTTAGTTATAACTAACTATTTCCGGACAGGCAGACAGCGAATACCCGGGACGCTTTTGATAAGACAGAAGAGCCGGAGGAAAGAGGGGATGCGAATGAAACAGCACAGATTTTGGGCCTGGGTGATGGCGTTCAGTCTGTTTATGGTATTCTACACAGGATATAAGCATAAATAGGGGAAAAGCTGTGCATATGCCAGAGCTGTGCAGATACAGGAATCTGCCGGCAAAAAGATTTGACAGGAGGAAAAACAGATGGATTTATTTAAAATGAAGAAGATTGGGATATTCGCAGGGGGCGTTCTCTTTGGAACTGCCGGAGTGAGGGTGCTTATGAGCGATGATGCGAAGAGAGTTTATACACACACGACTGCGGCAGTTCTGCGCGCAAAAGACTGTGTGATGAGAACTGTGACAGAGATTCAGGAGAACGCCGGGGATATTCTCGAGGAAGCAAAGGAGATAAACCGCACAAGAGCTGAGGAGACAGTGGAATATACAGAGGAAGCCTTCACTGGCGGGGAAGCTGAAGCGAGTGAGAAGGCGGGGAAAGAAGCATAAGGCTTCGGAGGTTGACATGAGAATTACGGTAAAGCACAGTATTGCGGGGAGAGTGAGAATTCATCTCCCCTATTCTTTCATGAGCATTGAGAGGGCGGATTTATTTTACTGTTTTCTCTGTTCGCTGAAGGAGATCAGCAGGGCTAAGGTCTATGAGAGGACAGCGGATGCGGTTATCTGGTTTGAGGGGGATCGAGATGGGCTTCTTAAAAAGATTGCATCCTTTTCTTTTGATAAGCCTCATCCGGAAATCGAGGTGCCGGAGCATACGGGGAGGGCTTTAAACCATGAATTTCAGGAGAAACTGGTTCTCCATGTGCTGAAGCGGGGAGTCACAAAATTATTATTTCCGGCTCCCCTGCGGGCAGTTCACACGATTTTCTGCTCTGTTCGTCATATCAGAGAGGGTTTCTCACTCCTGTGCAGGCGGCGTCTGGAAGTTCCTGTGCTGGACGCGGCAGCGATAGGGGTGTCCATGCTTCGCAAAGATTTCACGACAGCCAGCTCAGTCATGTTCCTTTTAAAATTGGGTGAGCTTCTGGAAGAGTGGACTCACAAGAAATCGGTGGATGATCTGGCCAGAAGCATGGCCCTTCAGGTTGACAAAGCATGGCTCAGCAAGGATGGAGAGGAGTTCCTTGTGCCTCTTTCCCATGTAGTTCCAGGAGATCGGGTGACAGTCCATATGGGCAGTATGATCCCCTTTGACGGAATTGTGGAAAGGGGGGAGGCTATGGTAAATCAGGCTTCCCTGACAGGTGAGCCGGTTCCTGTCGCGAAGGAGGCAGGCAGTTATGTCTATGCAGGAACAGTTGTGGAGGAAGGGGAAATCACTCTGGCGGTGAAGGAATCCAAGGGTTCTACCAGATATGAGAAGATAGTAGCGATGATTGAGGAGTCAGAGCGGCTCAAATCAAATCTGGAGAGCAGGGCCTCTCACCTGGCTGATAAATTGGTTCCCTTCAGCTTTCTTGGAACACTTGCTGCCTACACTCTCACGAGAAATGCTGCAAGGGCTATTTCCATTCTCATGGTCGATTTCTCCTGTGCCCTGAAGCTCTCTATGCCGATTGCCGTACTGTCCGCCATGAAAGAGTGCAGCGGCCGTTCTATAACAGTGAAGGGAGGAAAGTACCTGGAAGCTGTGGCTGAAGCTGATACGATTGTTTTTGACAAGACGGGAACTCTTACCAAGGCACAGCCCGTTGTGGTCAAGGTTGTCCCCTTTGGAGGGAATGACAGAGATGAGATGCTGCGTCTGGCAGCCTGTCTGGAAGAACATTTTCCGCATTCCATGGCCAATGCCGTTGTGAGAAAGGCTCAGGAGGAGAGACTCTGGCATGAGGAGATCCACACAAAGGTGGAGTATATTGTGGCCCATGGAATTTCCAGCACTGTGAATGGAGAAAAGGCAGTTATCGGAAGCTACCATTTTGTCTTCGAGGATGAGGGCAGCACAGTTCCGGAGGGGGAGGAGGAGCGGTTTGAGACCCTTTCCCCGGAATATACCCATCTCTACATGGCTATTTCCGGGAAGCTTGCAGCGGTGGTCTGCATTCAGGATACCCTGAGGGCTGAGGCAGCAGATACGGTGCGGCTTCTCAGGGAGTGCGGAGTAAAGCGGATTGTGATGATGACAGGAGACAGCAGGAGAACGGCTGAAGCTGTTGCAAAGAAGGTGGGGGTCGATGAGTTTTATGCGGAGGTGCTTCCTGAAGATAAGGCAGCCTTTGTGGAAAAGGAGAAGAAAAAGGGACGAAAGGTGATCATGGTAGGGGACGGCATCAACGATTCTCCGGCGCTGTCCGCGTCAGATGCCGGTATTGCCATCAGCGAGGGTGCGCAGATTGCCAGGGAAATTGCAGATATCACTATTTCTGCTGAAAACCTGTATGCCTTTGTGGAGCTCAGAATGATCAGCAATGCTCTGATGAGAAGGATTCAGAGGAATTATCATTTTGTTGCCGGTTTTAATTTTGGACTGATCGTACTTGGAGCCATGGGAGTGCTCTCCCCTGCATCCTCGGCCCTCCTTCATAATACCTCCACGATCGGGGTCAGCCTGAAGTGTATGACAGATTTGATTCGTCCGGAGGAGTATGAGGCGGTGGAGAGGAACCGGTTATAAAAAATACTGAAAAACAGGCTGGGCTCAGGAAGAAAATGGTGGGAGGCAGCAGAAGAACTCCGTAAAGCAAAGCGCGGAGGGCAGGAGCGGCAGATACGGATTTTCCCTGCCGCCCCCTGCCCAATGCCAAAGCGCAAAAAGAAGAAACAATCTCAGTTCCATGGCAGCGCCACAGCTGTTCATATCCTAATCAGCTATTTCTATATATATCAGATTATCAGTAAGATTTCCTGTAACAGAAACTAAATACAGAGATTCCCCTGTAGGAGAATGACTGATAAGAGCGTGAAAGGAGATTTCTCTCAGAGGATTTAAACGGCATACCTGAAAACAGAAGCAAAGTGTGCCGAAGGAACCTCTCCACAATCGACTGCCGAAGGGATCGCCATCTCCGTCATCCCAGGACTGCTGCAGCCCAGCTCCTCAGAAAAGGAGAACACGGACAGCAGAAGCTGAAATCAGTTTTGTGAGTCAGTCCATTTATTAAAAAAAATTAGCACTCACCTCTTGACAGTGCTAATAATACGTGTTATATTACGACTAGAACAAAAAAGACTTCACTTAATCATTGTTCGGAAGGAGGACAACGATTTATGAACATTAATAAATTTACACAGAAATCTCTGGAAGCGGTTCAGAGAACAGAAAAGCTGGCCTATGAGTATGGGAACCAGCAGATTGATCAGGAGCACCTTTTATACAGCCTGCTTACCATTGAGGACAGTCTGATTTTAAAGCTGGTCACCAAGATGGGAATCCAGGAGAATCAGTTTTTAAATGAGGTGCAGCTTGCCATTGAGAAGCTGCCGAAGGTGTCAGGCGGACAGGTATATTTCAGTCAGGATGCCAATAAGGTGCTGGTAAATGCAGAGGATGAGGCCAAGGCCATGGGAGATGAGTACGTTTCCGTGGAGCATCTGTTTCTCTCCATGCTGAAGCAGCCAAACAGAGCGGTGAAGGAACTTTTCAGGCTTTACAATATTACCAGGGAAGGCTTTCTCCAGGCACTTTCTACCGTCAGGGGAAACCAGAGAGTGGTGAGCGACAACCCGGAGGCCACCTATGATACTCTTTCTAAATACGGGTATGATCTGGTGGAGCGCGCAAGAGATCAGAAGCTGGATCCGGTGATCGGCCGTGACAGCGAGATCCGGAATGTGGTCCGCATCCTGTCCAGAAAGACGAAGAACAACCCGGTTCTGATCGGTGAGCCAGGCGTCGGAAAGACGGCCGTGGTGGAGGGACTGGCCCAGAGAATTGTCCGCGGCGATGTGCCGGAGGGACTGAAGGACAAGAAGCTCTTTGCCTTGGATATGGGCGCTCTTGTGGCCGGAGCCAAGTACAGAGGCGAGTTTGAGGAGAGACTGAAGGCTGTCCTCGAGGAGGTTAAGAAGAGCGAGGGACAGATTATCCTGTTTATCGATGAGCTTCACACTATTGTGGGAGCCGGAAAGACAGAGGGCTCCATGGACGCCGGAAATATGTTAAAGCCTATGCTTGCAAGAGGAGAACTCCACTGTATCGGAGCCACCACCCTCGATGAGTACAGGAAGTACATTGAAAAGGATCCGGCTCTTGAGCGGCGGTTCCAGCCGGTTCATGTGGATGAACCGACTGTGGAGGATACGATCTCCATTCTGAGGGGACTGAAGGATCGCTACGAGGTTTACCACGGCGTCAAGATTACGGACTCAGCTCTGGTATCTGCGGCTGTTCTGTCTGACCGCTATATCTCGGATCGGTTCCTGCCGGATAAGGCCATTGACCTGGTAGATGAGGCCTGCGCCATGATCAAGACAGAGCTTGACTCCCTGCCCACGGAGCTGGATGAAAAATCGAGACGTATCATGCAGCTGGAGATCGAGGAGGCGGCTCTGAAAAAAGAGACAGACCGGCTGAGCCAGGATCGTCTGGAGGATCTGCAGAAGGAGCTGGCCGAGCTTCGGGCCGAGTTTGCAGCCCAGAAGGCCCAGTGGGAGAACGAAAAGGCTTCCGTAGACCGGCTCTCCAAGCTGCGCGAGGAGATCGAGCATCTGAACGGCGAAATCCAGGCTGCCCAGCAGAAATACGATTTAAACAGAGCGGCAGAGCTTCAGTACGGAAAACTGCCGGAGCTTAAAAAACAGCTTGCCGAGGAGGAGGAAAAGGTTAAGAATGCGGATCTGAGCCTTGTCCATGAGAGTGTGACAGAGGAGGAGATTGCGAGAATTATCTCCAAGTGGACGGGAATCCCTGTGGCAAAGCTGACAGAGAGCGAGAGAAGCAAGACTCTTCATATGGATGACATCCTTCACAAGAGGGTAATCGGCCAGGACGAGGCTGTCACCAAGGTGACAGAGGCCATTATCCGTTCCAAGGCAGGAATCAAGGATCCCACAAAGCCCATCGGCTCCTTCCTGTTTTTAGGCCCTACCGGAGTCGGAAAGACGGAGCTTGCCAAGGCCCTTGCGGAGAGCCTGTTCGACGATGAGAACAATATGGTGCGTATTGATATGAGTGAATACATGGAGAAGCACTCTGTATCAAGGCTGATCGGAGCACCGCCAGGATATGTGGGCTACGACGAGGGCGGTCAGCTGACAGAGGCAGTCAGAAGAAAGCCCTACTCGGTAGTGCTGTTTGACGAGGTGGAGAAGGCCCATCCGGATGTATTCAATGTACTTTTACAGGTACTGGATGACGGAAGGATTACGGATTCGACGGGAAAGACCGTTGACTTTAAGAACACGATCCTGATTATGACATCCAACATCGGATCTCAGTACCTGTTAGAGGGAATTGACGAGAACGGAAATATCACAGAGGCCGCCGACAATATGGCCATGAATGACCTGCGGGCCCACTTCAGGCCGGAGTTCTTAAACAGGCTGGACGAGATTATCATGTTTAAGCCTCTGACAAAGGACAATATCGGAGGAATCATCGAGCTTCTGGTGGAGGATGTGAATAAGAGGCTTGCAGACCGGGAGCTTTCCATCTCCCTGACAGACAGCGCAAGGCAGTTTATCGTGGAGAACGGCTACGATCCGGTATACGGCGCAAGGCCTCTGAAGAGATATCTGCAGAAACATGTGGAGACCCTTGCGGCAAGACTGATCCTCTCTGACGGCGTGAGAGCCGGGGATGTGATTCAGATTGATCTGCAGGACGGGAAGCTGACGGCTTCGGCGATCCATGTGGAGTAAACGAGAGGCTGTTCCTTCAGAGGAGGCAGAAGTCCTTATCACCGGTGAGCGCTGACCATAGCAGACAGGGCCGGGGCAAATTATTTTGCCCCGGCCCTGTTTGTCTAAAGAAATGAATATGCCGGTTTTCCTGAAGCCGGTCAGGAGCCCTGGCTGCCGGGCTCAGACATCAGGCGAACAGATACAAAATTCCAGAAGGATCCTCAAACTATTTGCTATATCTGGGAAAAATGGTATAATGAGCGCAAAGCAGCCAGGCTGCCTGCATCAACCGGTTTCAGCACGGAAAGCAAAGTCTATGGGCAGGCACTGAGGCAGTGAAAGAAAATCAGAGACAGGAGAAAGCATATGAAAAAAGTAATCTTATTCGGAACCTCCTCCTGAAGCGGCTGCCCGCCGGTGAAAGAGGTTCTTTCCGAAAACAATATCAAGTATCTCTATGTGGATGTCTGCGAGAGTGTGGGGAAACTCAAGACCTTTTTAAAGGTGAGAGACACCTCAGAGGCACACCGGGAAGCCAGGGAAACGTCGCACAGAGCCGGTATCCCCTGCCTGATGATAGACGGCGAGGTCATTCTGGTGGACGATGCAGACCATATGAGAGAGATTATTGACCAGTATAAACTTTCAGAAGAATAACTGTGCCAGCCGGCATAAAGGTCAGATGCCGGATGTCAGAGCTGCCGGGAAAGCGTTCAGAGCGTTCCCGGCAGCTTTTCTGCTCTGCAGGAAAGCACTTGCTGTGTGAAAGTATAAAAATGAGGATCCCTGCAGAGCAAGAATGCTCCGCTGTGGATGCGCGCTCGCCCGCATGAAAGGGCTGCTTTCCAGCCGTGCTCGGCGCACTGTGCAGATTACTTCTGCGAACCGTTCATTCGGCGCTCCTTCAGCTCAGCCCGCATGGTCTTCGCAAAGCCTGGGGTGATAGGATAGAATTTCAGGATAACCGCCGCGATGACGAAGAGGACAATGGGGTAAATAATCTTCACATTGATAATCGTATCAATGACCGCCTGGCTGTTGGGATCTACGTTGTAATTTGCCGCGGCCAGAGCCACACCTACGATTGTGGTGGAAAAGCTGGAGCAGAACTTCTTCATAAAGGTAATGGTGGCGTTGATAAATCCCGCCTGAGCGGTGCCGAATTTCCACTCGGTATAATCGGTACAATCCGGGATCATGGCCAGAACTCCCACGTTGGCAAACACAAAACCAAAGGTACTGATGAAGCCAATGATGACAACCTCCATATCGCTTGCAAACTCCCGCCGGACCAGAAGCCAGGCGGACTGGCTAGCCACGATGAGCATACCGATGAAAACAGTCTTGATCTTTCCGAATTTTTTCAGAACAGCCGGCATCATAGGAAGGAAAACCAGGCTGACTCCCAAACTAACCAGGGAGAAAATGGATTTCAGTCCAATATTATTTACCGCACACCGCAGCCAGTATAAGGAGACAGCCGAAGCCATAGTATTGACCAGGGTGACAGTTCCCAGAAGCAATGCAGCGCATATGACAGCCCGGTTTCTGACCACGAGATGCAGCTGCCCTTTCAGATGTACTTTCTCCGGCGTAGGAATAGAGTTGTAATAATCCACCCGTTTGGCTCCGTGCGCGGCGATAAGCCCAGTAATAACCATGGTTACACAGACGATACCTACGCTGATAAGCCAACCGGTTTTGGGATTGGAGGAGTGTTCCACAATAGGAATTGCGATAACGCCCACTACAGCGCCAGCGATAAAACCGCCGTACTGACGACAGGTAAGCATTAGATTGCGTTCCTGCGGATCGTGGGTCATTGCGCTGTTCAGGGCCTGCCATGGAACGGTAAACTGAGTGTAAAAGACGGAATACAGCAGCAGCGCAATAATGTAGTAGACCCACATACCAGTCTCAGAAAAATTCGGAACAGTGAACAGCATTACCATGATGACAGCCCATAAAATAATTCCCATCATCATATGAGGGCGGTACTTTCCAAAACGCCTGGTATTGGTATGGTCAGCAATCCCGCCGATAATCGGATCATTGATTGCGTCCCAAATAATTAAAAGGGTATTCAGAATTCCAACGGCCCCCACATGAAGTCCTGCCACATCACTCATGAAGTTCATGACGTAGGAGGTTTTAAATTGGGAGGGCATCGTGCTTGCCACACCGCCCAGACCGGAGGAAATCAACTCGCCCTTGGACATTCTGCGTTCCTGTTCACTAACCTTGGAAACGCTGTTTTCTTCTTTCATATCCGTCCCCCCTCTATTCTGAAATCATGTCGTGATGGAGAATATCAGGCTTGGCCTCCTCGGAAAGCAGCGGCTGATATCCCCCCTCAGAATCGAGCCGTCTCTGGAATTCAGATTTGGCTGACCTGACTAAATCAGGGTTCTCCAGTAAATCAATGGCTGTGCCGGCTAAAACTTTCCCGGCATAGAGCATACCTTTGTGGGCAATGGAACTCTTTCCCTGCGCCACCATCTGCCAGCTATGCTCCACCGTACCCCCGGCACAAGTGGCGGCTATAAGCTGAGAGGTGGGACATACCCAGCTCACATCCCCTACATCGGAGGAGCCGGAGAGAGCCTTTTCTGAGGGCTGGTAGGGCAGGATAAAACGGTTGATCCCCACTTTGTCATACTCGGCTCCCAGCTGGCGTCCTTTGGCTCCGTAGGACCTTTCCAGCCGATCTGCCAGAGAGACACGGTTCTCTATGGTATCCTGTACAGCCCGGGCAAAGCTGATTTCCTCCTGGGTGTAGTGGGGCAGTTCGATAGATTTCAGGTTTTGATATATGACTTCCTCCAGCGTGTTGTTTACCAGAATATTGGAACACCCCTTTTCCAGATGAATGGATACCTCTGTCCCCGTCATCATGGCGGCACCCTTTGCAATCTGGTTCACCCGCTCATAGATCTCCTTGACTTGTCTGTTCTTGGGGGCACGGATCAGGTAGACGGCCTCCGCCTCCGCCTGAACCACGTTGGGGGCGTCTCCGCCAGTGTTGGTAATGGCGTAGTGAACCCGGGCTTCGGGTATAATGTGTTCCCGCAAAAACTGTACTCCCATGTTCATCAGTTCCAGGGCGTCCAGTGCGCTGCGGCCCAGATGGGGACTGGCGGCGGCGTGTGCACTGATTCCCTTGAAGGCGTAGTGAACCCGTACGTTAGCCAGGGAGCTAAAGGCCCAGACTCCATTGAACTGGTTGGGGTGCCAGGACAGGGCCGCGTCCACCTGGCCGAATACGCCATCCTTGGCCAGGAACGCTTTGGCAGATCCTCCCTCCTCAGCAGGACACCCAAAGTAGATAACAGTGCCAGAGCATTGATTCTCTTTCAGATACTCCTTGACCGCAATAGCGGCGGACAGACTTCCGGCTCCCAGCAGATTGTGGCCGCAGCCGTGGCCGTTTCCTCCCTTCACCAGGGGTTCCTGGCGGGTGACACCCGCCTTCTGGCTCAGTCCCGGAAGAGCATCAAATTCCCCTAAAATTCCAATAACAGGGGCACCGTTTCCGTAGGTGCCGGAGAAGGCGGTGGGAATCCCGTCCAGTCCAGAGCAGATGGTAAAGCCCTCCTGCTCCAGGGCCTGCTTCAGAATAGCGGAGGACTGCTCCTCAGTGTAGTCAGTTTCCGGGTGATCCCAGACCGCATCACTCACGGAAAACAGGAATTCCGCCCTGCGGTCCAGCAATTCAAGCGCAGATTGTTTGTTCATGTTTTTCTCCTTTCTGCAGTTGGTCGTAAGGATATCCGTTGCGGGAAGATTATACTGCTTATAGAACCTCCCCGATGGCAGTACCTTTGTTTTTTTCATTATATCAGGGTTTGACAGCTGGGCAGAGATATGAAATAATTACAGGGGTGTATGTTTTATGCAATAATACCAACTTACAGGGGAGAAAATATATGAAAACAGAACAGTTTCAATATGTGCTAGAGCTGTACAAGACCGGTTCCATCTCAAAAACAGCCAAAAAATTCTATATGTCCAGGCCTAATCTGAGCAACTCCATTCGCAGTCTTGAGAGCGAGCTGGGATTTGATATCCTGGAAAGAGGGGTAAACGGGGTCAGGTTCACCGAGAAAGGGCTGGCCTTTGTCCGGCACTGCATGAGCATTGTCAAAGAGCTGGATGAGATTCGCGCCCTGACCGTGGAGAAATCCCGCCTGCAGTTTGGAGTGGTGAATCCCAACTATCCACCGGTGGAAAACGCCTTTCTCCGTCTGTGTCAGGATGTGGAGAGGCAGAGCGAATGGTCTGGCTATCAGCTGTCCCTGTTGCGGGAATACCAGTACGAGAGTATGAACATCCTGAATCAGAAGAAAGCTGACATCGCCATTACCGTCAGTAAGGACCTGTGCGCACCGGCGCTCCGGCGGGAGCTTCAGGAGAGGGGACTGGAATATAAAAAGTTCTGTGATCTGCCTTGTAATGTTAATATGTCAGAAAACCACCCTCTATCTGGTGACCCTGATTTTTCTTTCCAGAAATTACAGAAATATCCGTTTGTGAGCTATGCCATAAAATCAGAACGACTATCACCTTTTGAACGAATTCCGGACGTTCAATTTATAACTCTTTCCAAAATGATTCGGATTGACGCCGGCAATGTGAGGACGCGGGTGATTGCTCAGAGCAACGCCTACGGAGTCGGAGTAGCCATGCCGCCGTCATGGATGAAAGAAAATGGAATTCACTGTGTTCTTATCCCCAATTTCACTATGGAACTTGGCGTTCTGCGCCGCACCGGAGAACCTGAATCCTGGCTGGAGCGTAAGTTTATGGAGCACCTTTCAGAGGAGATGAGTTTCCTGCTGCCAAAGGATACAGAATAAGGCCGTATGACCGGACTGAGCGGTGAAGTAGGGTTTTTGTATTAACGAGTGACGGCTCATCAGTTAATCAGCAATAGACACATGGGAGTAGGGCTTGTGAGGAAAGCCGGAAGGCCGGGACATACCGATAGGTTTGTCCCGGCCTACTTTTATCATTTATTGAGTGAATTTTACAGTTTCCTCCCTTTCTTTGTTTTTATTTTACAAAACTTTTCACAACCTTGATAGAAGCCGCCGCGACGGGAGGCTATAATAAAAAAGCATTTGAAAAAGTTCACGAAAGATGCCAGGACGGAAGCGGTATCCTGCAGCCGGATCAGGCATGAACAAAAATAAACAACGGCAACTGCAATTAAGAGGAAAAGGGGAATCAAAATGCTCATACTGAAAAATATAAAAAAATCCTATGACGGGGTCACGATCCTTCATGACATCAACCTGGAAATCAAGGACGGGGAGATTGTCTCCATTCTGGGTCCGTCCGGCTGCGGCAAGACAACACTTTTAAACCTGATTCTGGGACTTACGGATCCTGATGAGGGGCAGATTCTGTTTGACGGCCAGGAAATGGCGGGAGTGCCCATGGAAAAAAGGGGATTCAATATTGTTTTCCAGGATTACGCCCTGTTTCCGAACTTAAATGTATACAAAAATATTACATACGGCCTGAAAAACAGACCTGGAATCTCCACCAAGCAGGAGGTGGAGGAGCTGATTGACCTCTTAGGCCTGAGAGAGCATCTCACAAAGAAGATTGAGCAGCTCTCCGGCGGGCAGAAGCAGAGGGTAGCTCTTGCCAGAACTATGGTCATGAAACCGAAGATTCTGCTCCTCGACGAGCCCCTCAGCGCCCTGGACGGAGTGATCAAGGAGTCTATCAAAGAGAAAATCCGCCAGATTGCCAGAGACTACCATTTAACGACGATTATCGTTACCCATGATCCCGAGGAGGCCCTCACGCTGTCAGATAAGGTGCTGATTGTCAGCCAGGGAGAGATCTCACAGTATGGAACGCCGGAGGAGATCGTTTTCCATCCGGGCAACCGTTTTGTGGAGGAATTTATTTTAAATCAGCTTGAGATCAAGAGAAAGAATATCTTCCGTCTCTTTAACAAGACAGTAGATATGCAGAGCCGGGAGGCCGTAAACCTTTCAGCAGATGTGAAGCTCAGAGAACAGGCGGTGTAGCGTCATGACCGGAAGAAAAGAATATGAAATAAAAGGAATCTATGCGGCGGTGGTGGCAGTTTTTGCAGTATTTCTCGCCGTTCCGGTAATCCGCCTTCTGATGGAATCCTTTATGGCGGACGCCGGCGTAAGTGTCAAAAATTACGTACAGGTGCTGACAGAGAGAGGCTTTGCCGCAGCTCTGGCAAACAGCGTCAGGGTTTCTGTGTCCAGCGCCCTGATCGCCACAGCCCTTGCCTTTTTCCTTGCATACACAATTCAGTATACAAGAGTACCGGGGAAGTTTAAGAGCCTGATTCGGCTGGTGGCTGTTCTGCCCATGCTTCTCCCGACGCTGACCTACGGCTTTGCCATCATCTATTCCTTCG
>JAHZAR010000002.1:74940-84039 GCA_019423835.1 Clostridiales bacterium
GGAAGGCAGTTTTTTGAGATTTACGGTTTTGGGGGACTTTTGTTCGGGTACGTGATTTATACGCTTCCGGTGTCCTTTTTGCTCATTCTCAATACCATGGGGTACATTGACAAAAAGTTTTCTGTTGTGTCCAGAATCATGGGGGACCGCCCCTTTAAAAATTTTCTTCAGACGGTGGCCAGACCGCTTCTGGGAACTTTGGCCGCTTCCATGGTACAGTGTTTTTTCCTCTGCTTTACAGATTACGGAATTCCGGCATCTGTGGGAGGCGAGTATGATGTGGTGGCAACGGTTCTCTACAATGAAATGCTGGGAAGCGTGCCCAATTTCAACAGGGGCGCCGTGGTAGCCATGATGATGCTGATACCGTCTGTCATCAGTATCGTGCTGCTCCACTATCTGGAACGCTACAACATCCGCTACACAAAGATTTCAGCAGTGGATTTACGGAAAAACAGGGTCAGGGACGGAATTTTTATGGCAGGCTCTGCAGTTATTCTGCTGATGCTGCTCTCAGTATTCGCCGTGATATTTGTGGTCCCTCTGGTGAGAGAGTGGCCTTATCAGACGAGCTTTACCATGGAGCATGTCATAGATACCCTGACTGACAGCAGCCTGTTTGGCGTCTATCAGAATTCCCTGTTTGTGGCAGTCTGCACAGCCCTTGCAGGACTGCTTATCACCTACGGGGCAGCTCTTGCCACAGCCAGAAGCGGGCTGAAGGGAAGACTTAAGGCAGTGATCGACAGCATTGCTCTGGTGACGAACACGATTCCCGGAATGGTCATCGGTATTGCGTTCATGTTTATCTTCTCGGGAACGCCTCTCCAGAATACCTTCCTGTTAATCATCATCTGCAACGTGGTGCATTTTTTCTCCACCCCCTACCTGATGATGAAAAATTCCCTCTCAAAGCTCAACAGCTCCTGGGAGGCTACGGCAGCCCTGATGGGGGACAGCTGGATCAAAACCATAATAAGAATTATCACACCCAACATGGTTTCCACGCTTCTGGAGGTGTTTGGCTACTATTTCGTAAACGCCATGGTGACAGTCAGCGCCGTGATTTTTATTGCCGGAGCCCGCACCATGGTCATCACGACCAAGATGAAGGAACTGCAGTATTATACCAAGTTCAACGAGGTATTTGTGCTGTCACTGCTGATACTGGCCACGAACCTGGCGGTAAAGGGGATTCTGGCAGTCCTGCTGAGGGGAGGAAAAACTGCAGGGCAGCGGGCCCTTTCCTAAAAGGGACAGGAATGGATACCAAAAAGGGATAATGGAATTGCTTTATTATATCTATTCAATTATACATCGGCTGAAGGTCAGCCGAAATTTAACGACAAGAGGAGAAAAAAGCATGAAAAAGAAAACAATCACACGGATGTTTGCAGCAGCAGTCCTCGCCTGTGCGGCCCTTACAGGCTGTTCCGGTTCCAGTAAGGAAGAGGAGGTTGTCATCTACTCCAATGCTGACGATGAGGCTGTGGAGGCCATGAAAAAGACTCTGGACGCCAATGGATATGAGGGAAAATATCTGTTCCAGACCTTCGGAACCTCCGAGCTTGGCGGAAAGGTTATGGCAGAGGGGACAGATATTGAGGCGGATCTGCTCACACTGAGTACCTTCTATCTTGACAGCGCCCAGGAGCAGCAGAATATGTTCCAGAAGCTGAATTTTGATTATGAGCTGTTAAATGCAGAGGAGAAGAGAGATTACTGTGCTCCGATTACCTCCCAGGAGGGAACGATTATTGTAAATACGGAGCTTATGGCAGAAAAGAATCTGGATATGCCGGAGAGTCTGAAGGATCTGACAAAGCCGGAGTATAAGGATCTGATCTCTGTGACGGATATCAAGAGCTCCTCCACTGCCTGGCTGCTGATTCAGGGGCTGGTGGATGCCTACGGGGAGGATGGGGCTAAGGAGGTTCTCACAGGAATTTACGAGAATGCAGGCCCGCACATCGAGACCTCCGGCTCTGCTCCTCTTAAAAAGGTCAGGGCAGGGGAGGTGGCAGTCGGCTTCGGACTTCGCCAGCAGGCTGTGGCAGATAAGGCGGAAGGCCTTCCCATCGACTATGTGGATCCCACAGAGGGCAACTTCTCTCTGACAGAGTCAGTGGCTGTGGTGGACAAGGGCGACAAGACAAATCCGTTAGCCCAGGAGATGGCAGAGTGCATTATCACGAAGGGACGCCCGGAGCTTCAGAAATACTATCCGAATGCTGTCTATGAAGGTGAGACCACCAGCTCCGAGAACAGCTCCAAATATCCGAAGACCTTCCCGGAGCCTCTGACGATTGAGCTTCTCGAGAAGCACCAGGAGCTCTCGGAGAGCTGCAAGTAGGGAGGACGGGCAGAGCAATGTCCGGACATGGACCAGGTAAAAAATGAAACGCTTAAGAGAGGAGGAGCCGCAGGGGCCTGTGAACCCTGCGGCTTTTGTTTATGACTCAAAGAGGAATAATTTTGCATAGAATTATAACTTCAAATTATAAAAGCTATGTGAAATTGGTATTCCAGAGAGGCAGGTTAAGCCTTGCAGCCCAGGGCAGAAACATGATATAATCTATACTTAACTGAATGAAGAACAGGGTGTGCGCCCCGGCGGACACCGGAACCGTCCGGAGAGGGCGGATGAAGACAGTGAAAGGAAATGATGTGTATGGGGTTAGACCTGAGAAAGTAACGATTTTCATAGTCAAGAAATACGGCGTGATTTACCGACTCCAGGGCTTGAGTTAGGCAGAAGGACCGTCAGAAAAACAGCTTGAGAATTGGAGGAAAAGAAGATGCTGAACTATAAAAAATATAAGAGAGTTCCTGTTATTGATTACCCGGAGCGCCAGTGGCCGGATAAGGAGATTGAGAAAGCGCCTGTCTGGTGCAGCGTGGATCTGAGGGACGGGAACCAGGCGCTGGTGGAGCCTATGGTAGTGGAGGAGAAGATCGAAATGTTTAACCTCCTCCTCCGTCTCGGATTTAAGGAGATTGAGATCGGATTCCCGGCGGCATCCCAGATTGAGTATGACTTTTTAAGACAGCTTGTGGAGAGAAAACTGATCCCGGATGATGTGACGGTTCAGGTACTTACCCAGTGCAGGGAGCACCTGATCAGGAGGACCTTTGAGTCTATCCGGGGTGTAAAGAGGGCTATCGTCCACATCTACAATTCCACTTCCACTCTTCAGAGAGAGGTGGTGTTCCACAAGAACAGGGAGGAGATCAAGGAGATCGCCGTCGAGGGGACAAAGCTGGTAAAGAAGTACATGGCCGATCATGACGGAGAGGTTATCCTGGAGTATTCTCCGGAGAGCTTTACGGGCACAGAGCTCGATTTCGCCCTGGATATCTGCACGGCTGTCCAGGAGGAGTGGCAGCCCACGCCGGAACACAAGATGATTATTAATCTTCCGGCTACCGTGGAGATGACCACCCCGAATGTGTATGCGGATCAGATCGAGTGGATGAACCGACATTTCAAGAACCGCGACACGATTATTCTGAGCGTTCATCCCCACAATGACAGGGGAACGGGAATTGCGGCCACAGAGCTTGCGCTGTTAGCCGGCGCTGAGCGAGTGGAGGGAACCCTTCTCGGAAACGGCGAGCGCACCGGAAATGTGGATCTTTTAAATATTGCCTACAATATGTTTTCTCAGGGAATCAATCCTGAGCTGGAGATTGATAATATCAAGGAGATTGTGGAAGTCTGCGAGCGCTGCACGAAGATGCCCGTGGATCCCCGCCATCCATATGCAGGAAAGCTGGTATTCACTGCATTTTCCGGCTCTCACCAGGATGCGATCAGCAAGGGAATGCAGGCGCTCTCCAAGCGGACCGACGGTATCTGGGAGGTTCCCTACCTTCCCATCGATCCCAGCGACATCGGCCGGGAGTACGAGCCGGTTGTCCGCATCAACAGCCAGTCCGGCAAGGGCGGCGTAGCCTTCGTGATGGATACCTTCTATGGCTTCAAGCTGCCTAAGGGAATGCACAAGGAGTTCGCGGACATTATCCAGGAGATTGCGGAGAGGCAGGGAGAGGTTGCCCCGGAGCAGATCTTCGACGAGTTCAAGAAAAACTATATGGACCGCAAGGAGCCGATCCATTTCAGAAGATGCCAGATCACAGACAGAGAGCTGGACGAGGGCGAGTTTGCTACAGTGGCCAATGTGATCTACACCGATCACGGCCAGGAGAAGCAGTTTGAGGGAGTCGGAAACGGCCCCATCGATGCAATTCAGAGAGGGCTGGAGGATGCCCTCGGCATCGAGATTCGTGTTCTCGACTACTCCGAGCACGCACTGCGCTCCGGCTCCGGCGCACAGGCTGCTTCCTACATCCACCTGCTGAATGTAAAGACAGGGGAGACAACCTATGGTGTGGGCATCAGCTCCAATATCACACGATCCTCCATCCGCGGCATTTTCAGCGCGGTGAACAGGCTGTTCTATTGATGGACAGGACTGCTTATAAAGATGATAGATGTTTAACAGGCAGAAAAAGACCAGGCCGCCCCAAAAAGGGCGGCCTGGTCTTTTTCTGCCTTGGACCTGCATTTTCGGGAACGGGAGACCAAAAGGCAGATAAACCAGAATCACTGCCGCCTTTACTTTCCCTCTCAACTATAGTAAAATAAAGAAATCGTGTAAAAGGATGGATTTTGGCTGGCCCTGCCAAAGCCGCAGAGGATGCGGGCACAAGATACGGGCAGAACAGAGAAAAAGGAGTCACAGACAATGACAGGGAAAAAATACGACTATCTGCTGGTAGGAAGCGGACTTTTCAGCGCGGTGTTCGCCTGCATGGCAAGACGGCACAAAAAGAGCTGCCTGGTACTTGAAAAGAGGGATCACATCGGCGGAAATATTTACTGTGAAGAGAGGGAAGGAATCCGGGTTCACAGATACGGCGCCCATATTTTCCACACCTCAGACCGGGAGGTATGGGAGTTTGTCAGCCAGTTTACTGAATTCAACCGCTATACCAACAGCCCGGTGGCAAACTACAAGGGTGAGATGTACAACCTGCCCTTTAATATGAACACCTTCAGCAAAATGTGGAATATCTCCACTCCGGCCCAGGCCAGGGCAATTATAGAGGAACAGAGAGCTGTGATTGCGGGAGAACCGAAAAATCTGGAGGAGCAGGCCATCAGCCTGGTGGGAACGGATATCTACGAAAAGCTGGTTAAGGGCTATACGGAAAAGCAGTGGGGACGGGACTGCAGAGAGCTTCCGGGCTTTATCATCCGCCGTCTGCCGGTGCGCTATACCTATGACAACAATTATTTCAACGATACCTTCCAGGGGATCCCGGTGGAGGGCTACAACGCCATGATTGAAAAAATGTTTGAGGGCTGCGAGATCCGCACAGGGGTGGACTACCTGCAGTGCAGGGATGAGTACAGGGATGCGGCAGAACGTGTGGTATACACGGGGACCATTGACGGCTATTTCAGTTTCAGGTACGGAAATCTGGAGTACAGAAGCCTGAAGTTTGAGACAGAGACACTGGACACAGATAATTTCCAGGGTGTCGCGGTTGTGAATTATACGGATCGGGAAACTCCGTTCACAAGAATTATTGAGCATAAGCACTTTGAGTTCGGGACACAGGAAAAGACGGTGATTACCAGGGAATACCCGGCAGACTGGAAGCCGGGAATGGAACCCTACTATCCGGTCAACGATGAGAAAAATCAGGCCCTCTATGAAAGGTACAGAGCGCTTGCCGGGGAGGAGCAGAACGTGATCTTCGGCGGCCGTCTGGCAGAGTACAGATATTACGACATGGACAAGGTCATCCGCTCTGCCCTTGACCGGGCAAAGGAAGAATTCGGGGAATAGGATAGAAAAGCGCGGCAGAAAGAGGCTGCCCAACTTACAGGAACCAAAAATCAGGAGGAATACGAAATGGGACACCCGGAATTTTACGAGCCGGAAACCTTAAAGCGGCTTCAGGGGGAGATTCTCTCCATCCTGGACGATTTTATGGCGATCTGCGACAGATACCGCCTGGAATATTTCGGCATTGCCGGCACGGGGATCGGCGCCATCCGCCACAGGGGCTTTATTCCCTGGGACGATGACATTGACATTGCCATGCCGAGGAAGGACTTTGAGCGGCTGATAAAAATTGTGGAGAGGACCATGGGGGATAAGTACCTGATTTTAAACGGGAAGAATTATCCCAATTATCCCCTCATGACGACCCGCCTTGTAAAGAAGGGGACTGTCTTTGTGGAAAAGGTCATGAAGGAGGTGGACTGCCCCTTCGGGATCTTTCTGGATCTCTACGTGCTTGACAATGTGTCGGACAATCCTCTCCTCTACCAGATTCAGTCCTGGGAGGCCTGGTTTTACAGCAAGCTCC
This sequence comes from Clostridiales bacterium, assembly GCA_019423835.1. Lineage (GTDB taxonomy): Bacteria > Bacillota > Clostridia > Lachnospirales > Lachnospiraceae > Otoolea. The sequence continues at coordinate 81,325 of JAHZAR010000002.1, forward strand.
TGATCCTGAGAAGCATTCCAAGGCCGACCCTCGCCCAGAGGGGTCTGAAGGCGGAGCTTATCTGGGCTGTCTGCAGGCTGGTGTACCAGGGGATGAAGCTCCTCCGGATTTCGCCTGACGGCATCCGCTGGCGCTGTGAGAAGGCCTGCCGCCGCTGCAGGAAGCAGGATACCAGAAGGATGGCCTTCCTGCCGGATACCAGTCCTTACTGGAATGTGGTGGACAGAACGAAATGCTACCCTTTAAAGAAGCTGGAATTTGAGGGCAGGATGTTAAACTTCCCCGCCAATATCGACGAGATGCTCCGGAACATGTACGGAGACTATATGGAGCTTCCGCCGGTGGAAAAGAGAAAGACCCATTACCCCTACCGGCTGGAATTTTCTGAGGAGAACAGATGAAACTGCTGAGAACTCTTCTCATCGGCTCTGATGAGAACATTGAACAGAGAAATATGATCTGGAACATGCTGGGGAGCTTTCTCTATGCCTTTGCGTCCATGGTGCTCACCATCGCAGTCATTCAGGTGGTGGGGGAGGATCAGGGAGGCGATTTCACCTTCGCCTTCACGACCTTCGGACAGCATATGTTCATGGTGGCCTACTTCGGGATCCGGCCGTTCCATATCACTGATACGAGACAGAAGTACACCTTTGGAGAATATCTGCGCCTTCGCTTTATTACCTGCGGCGCGGCGCTGCTCTTCGGACTTCTCTACGTGGCTGCCCACGGGGGAACCTACACCTCCGAGAAGGCGATGACTGTTTTCCTGATGGTCTGCTACAAGGTGATTGACGGCTTTGCAGATGCCTACGAGGCAGAGTTCCAGAGAGATGGCCGGCTGTACCTGACAGGAAAATCAAATACCTTTCGCACCCTTCTATCTGTTGTCTGCTTCATGGGAAGCCTGGTGACGACGAGAGAGCTGGTATTCTCCTGCGGCGTGGCGGTGGCTGCCCAGGCGGCCGGCGTCCTGCTGTTTGACCTTTCAGTCATCGGACATATTTCCGGCGTGGACTGGAAGGTGAGAAAACATAAGACCTGGTGGCTTCTCAGGGATAATACGCTGCTGTTTTTGTCAGTCATCATTGATTTCTATGTGTTTTCCGCCTCCAAGTACGCGGTGGACGCCAATATGGCCAGCCGGGATATGTCTGTGTTTGGAGCGGTTTTTATGCCCACCAGCTTTATCAACCTGGTGGCGGGCTTTGTCATCAGACCCTATCTGACGAAGCTCTCCGGTTCCTGGGAGGGACGGGATTTCAGGAGCTTTCTGGGGGTGATAAGGCAGCTTGCGGCCATTATCGCGGGACTTACGGTTTTTGCCATCGGCTGTGCATGGTTTCTGGGAATTCCGGTCCTCAGCATGCTGTACCCGAAAATCGGCTATGCCTTAAAAGACTGCCGCCCGGCACTGCTCCTGATCATCCTGGGAGGCGCCGGAAATGCCTATGTAAACCTGTTTTATTATTCTCTAATTATCATGCAGAAGCAGCCATTTATTTTCATCGGCTATGCAGTGGTGGGAGTGATGGCGGTCAGCCTTTCCACCCCGTTCGTGCGTGCAGCGGGAATCCTGGGAGGGGCCATGTCCTACCTGATTCTCATGGTGACGCTGGCCGGCTGCTTTGCCGTCACATCGGCAGTATTTTACCTGGGAGAAAAGAAAAAGGAAAGGAGGGGGCAGGATGATTAATTTTGCAGTGGGCCCGGTTCAGATGGAGAAGGACATCCGGGCTCTGGGCGCAGAGGAAATTCCATATTTCAGGACGCCGGAATTTTCCGGCATTATGAAAGAAAATGAGGCCCTGATGAAAAAGTTTATGAAGGCAGGGGAGGATTCCAGGGCTGTCTTTCTGACAGGCTCCGGAACAGCTGCCATGGAGGCTGCGGTCTTAAACGTGTTTACGGAACAGGATCGGGTTCTCATCGTAAACGGCGGCAGTTTTGGGGCAAGGTTTGTAAAACTCTGCCAGGTTCTGGGGATCCCTCATGAGGTGATCTGTCTGGAGGCGGGCAAGGCCCTGAAGCGTGAGCACCTTCTGCCCTTTGAGGGCAGGGGCTTTACCGGTTTTCTGGTCAATGTCCATGAAACCTCCACGGGCGTTCACTATGACATGGAACTGATCGGGGAGTTCTGCAGAAGAAACAGGCTGTTTCTTGTGGCGGATGCCATCAGCTCCTTCCTGGCAGACGATTTTGAGATGGAAAAATGGGGAGTCGATCTGGTTCTCACCGGCTCTCAGAAGGCACTCGCTCTTCCGCCGGGGCTCTCTGTCCTGGTGCTGAATGAAAAGGCTGCAGAGCGCATCAGAAACAATCAGGTGAAATCCATCTATTTTGACCTGAAAGAGTACCTGAAGGACGGGGAGAGGGGACAGACACCCTACACGCCGGCAGTCAGCATCCTTCTGCAGCTGAACCTGAGGCTTCGAAAGATTGACAGGGCGGGGCTTCCGAAAGAGCAGGAACGGATCCGGTCTCAGGCAGAGGATTTCAGGGAGAAGATAAAAGAGCTGCCCTTTGAGATTGTCTCGGAATCCCTCTCCAGTGCGGAAACGCCTCTGCACCCGACAGGGAGGGCTGCAGACGGAACCGCCGTCTCGGCCCACAGGATATTCGAGATTCTGAAGGATGAGTACGAGATCTTTGTGTGTCCCAACGGCGGTGAGCTGGCTGACCGGATCTTCCGTGTGGGGCATATGGGAAATCTGA
>JAHZAR010000002.1:84049-91499 GCA_019423835.1 Clostridiales bacterium
AATCTGACCTTTGCGGACAATGACAGACTGATAAAGGCATTGAAAGATATGCAGAACAGGGGGCTTCTGTGAGAGTTCTGATACTTGCGGCAGGGAGGGGGACCAGGATCTCCCGATACCTGTCAGGGAAACCGAAGTGTACGGTGGACATTGGAAACGGACTGTGCCTGATACAGTATACAGTAGAACTTTTAAAGAGCCGGGGCATTGACCGGATCGGCATTGTGCTGGGCTATCAGTCCCAGGTGATACGGGAGGTGCTCAAGGGCAGCGGCGCGGAGTTTTTCGTCAATCCCTTCTATGATGTGACAAACAGCATTGCCTCTGCCTGGTTTGCCAGGGCCTTTCTCGAGGAGGCCGCGTCTGACGGGGAGGATCTGATGATTATGAACGGGGATGTCTATATGGAGGAGAGTCTTCTCGACCAGATCCTGTCGGAACAGCTGAGCCCTGTCATGTTTGCGGATGAGAGCCGGAAGGAAACGGCAGACTACAAATTTTACTATGAGAACGGTGTCCTGAAAAAATACGGAAAAGAGCTGACAGGCGGGGATATAACCGGAGAATACATCGGGATCGGCCGCTTCGACAGCCGCTTTATCCCTGTTTTCCTGGAGAGGATGGATGAGATGATCGCAGTCCAGGAACACTCTGTCTGGTGGGAAAATGTCCTCTACGGCATGGCAAAGGAGCGGGAGATCTATGTAAAGGATATCCGGGGAAAGTTCTGGGCCGAGGTGGACTACATCGAGGACTATGAGAGGATACTGGAACACAGAGGAATTGAGAGGTTAGAGCCATGCAGTTTGGGGGGAAACAGATAGAGATAAAGCAGAAAGAGGAGAAACAGCGGGAGAAAGGCGGGGCAGGGAGCCGGAAGCCAGAAAGAACGCTGCTCATAAAGGCGGCTGCCTGCGTGGCTGTCGTATTTGCTCTCGGCATCCTGTTTGAGCTTTTCTGCAACCTTCCTCTTATTCGGAACCGTGAGGAAGGCAATTTTGAGATTCCCCTCTCGCAGGCAGAGTACGAGGGATTTGAGCTGAGAACGGCTGAAAACGGCAGCCAGGCTCTTGTCCTGACCGGAGAAGTCGGGCGAATCCACATACCGGTGGGCGAATTTATCGGAAAGCTGGCCTGCAGCTATGAGTATGAAGGCCTTCTGAATCTGACGGCTGAGGCCCATGTGGAAAATGAGTACGGGGAAGTGAGAGAGAGGGATGCCATTAAAATCCAGGACAGAAACCCGAAGACAAATAAGACCACCTGGCTGAATATCAGGAGGGAGACAGAGTCGGTGGACTTGACCGTGAGCCGGGAAGGGCTTTTTGAGCCGGGACTCTCCTACATCGACGTTTCCTCCATGCCCCTGGCCGTCACAGGACTTTCTGCAGTGACGAAGCCTGCTGTAAATCCTTACAGGCTGTGTTTTTTCTGGGCTGCCTGCGGAACGGCTCTGTTTCTTATCATGGCCAGAAGACAGATTGGGCGTCATATAGAGATTGGCTTTCTTATTGTGGCCCTTGTGGGGGGGACCCTGTTCTCTCTGTCTCTTCCTGCTGACAAGGTGGGCTTCGACGAGGAGATCCACTTTGAGCAGAGCTTCTGGATTGCCAACTACAGGAGTCCGGTCCATCTGTCGCCCACGATTTTCCAGGAATTTTCAGCAGGGATTGACACCTGGCCCCTGAACCAGCCGGGAGGGATTGAGGAGCAGAGGGAGTTAAACCATTACCTGAATGAAACCGGAGATTACAGAAACGGGAGTATGCTCTGGAGTGCGGATCTGAATAAGACTACCTTCACCGGCTATCTGGGACAGGCGGCTGTCCTAAAGGTCTGCCAGACCCTGAATCTGCCCTTTTCCCTCTTATTTAAGCTGGGACGCCTGGGCAATCTTGCTGTCTACTGCCTGGTCATGGCCCTGGCCATCCGGAAAACTCCCGTGGGAAAGGGGATTATGGCTTTTATCGGCTTAATGCCGGCGCCGCTTATGCTGGCCGGTGTGTACTCCTACGATCCTGCGGTGACAGCCTTCCTTTTTCTCTCCTGCGCCTGCATCCTGAAGGCTGTGCTGGAGCCGGAGGGAAGGCTCTCGGTGAAGGAATACGTGCTCATTCTGGCTGCCTTCTTCTGGGGCTGCAGGATCAAGGCAGTTTACGCGCCGCTGATCCTGACAGGGCTTCTGATCCCGGCGTCCAGATACGGGAGCAGAAACCAGATGCGGTGGATGCGGGCCGGCTTTGTGGCGCTGTTTGTCATCCTGATGGCCTCCTTTGTGCTTCCTGTTTTAATTTCGCCCAGCGAAACCGGCGATCTGAGAGGCGGAGCCACCAGTGAGGCAGGCCAGATGGCCTATATCCTGGGACAGCCCTTCGCCTACGCAAGGATTCTGTTTGAAAATATTTTTCTGAACTTCCCGTCCTATGTGCTGGGAGAGGGGGCCTTCGGCGTGCTGGGTCATCTGGGGACGCTTTCCTTCCCTTGGCTTCTGTATGCGGGGAGTACGGCAGTTATCCTCACGGATACCAGGTCGTCCTGTGGAAAACGCCTGACCGGATGGCAGAGATGGTGGATATTTGTGCTGGCAGGCGCCTGCGCGGTGCTTGTCTGGACCTCCATGTATATTGCGTTTACGCCGCCAGGCAACACCTATATAGAGGGCGTGCAGGGAAGATATTATCTGCCGTTTTTGTTCCTGCTGTGGCTTGTGGCGAGTCCGCCCGCTGTGACGGTTCACCTGAAAAATGAGGTGTACTATCCGGCGCTTCTGGCCCTGGCCGGAGTGATTCTGTACGCTGTGTACACAGCAGATGTTCTCATCCCCCACTGTCTGTAGCGCGGGGGAAGGATTGATGGAAGGAGAGGAAGGAAGCCATGGAAGAAAAAAAGGAACCGCTGAGGTTTCATACTTTTGCCATCTGCGCCTATAAGGACTCACCCTATCTGGAGGAGTGCATGGCCTCAGTGAAACGCCAGAGCTGCAGCTCAGAGGTTATCTGCTGTACCTCAACGCCCAGCCCCTATATCAGCCGTCTGGCTGAAAAATACGGCATCCCCCTGTATGTGCGGGAGGGGAAAAGCGGCATTCGGGAGGACTGGCTGTTCGCCTATGAGAAGGCAGGCGGAAAGTTCGTGACAATCGCCCACCAGGACGACAGGTACAGGAAAAATTACACAGAAACGCTTCTGGCTATGTACAGAAAATACCCGGATATGACGGTATTCTGCAGTGATTACGCCGCTGTTATGATGGAGCCGCAGCCGGATGGAAGCCTTCGGGCAAGACTGCAGGCGGTGAACCGTGTGTGGCTGGTGAAAAAGCTGCTCAGGCTCCCTCTGCGTCTGCGTTTTCTGGCAGACAGGACCGGCGTGAAGCGGGCCGCCCTTTTGTTTGGAAATTCCATCTGCTGTCCGTCCTGCGCCTACAATAAAGAGGAGCTGAGAAGCCGCCTCTTTGAGTCTTCCTTCGAGTTTGCCCTGGACTGGGACAATCTTTATGAGCTGGCGGGAAGAGAAGGCAGGTTTGTCTGCTCAGAACGGCCGCTGATTTATTACAGGGTGCATCCGGGGGCAACTACGAAACAGTGCATCGAGGACAACCGGAGAAAAGAGGACGAGACGGCCATGTTCAGGAAGATGTGGCCGGAGCCGGCAGTGAGGCTTCTGATGCATTTCTACAGAAAGGCCTATGACGCTTACGGAAAGCAGGATTAGAAGGAAGATATGGAAAACATTGCCTGGAGGAAAGCAGAGACGGATATGGAACTGAAAAAAGCAGCAGGAGAGAAAGCAGGGGCGCCAGATAAAGAAGGCAGCAGGCAGGCGGTCTGTGAACCGGCAGAGAACAGGAAGAAGTCAGTGGATCTGATCATTCCTGTGTACCGGCCGGGAAAGGGGTTTAAAGAGCTTCTGAAACGAATACGGGAGCAGGATTATCCCATCCGCCGGGTCATCATCATGAATACAGAGGAGCAGTTCTGGAAGAAGGAGTATGAGGAGATTTTTGAGAAAAAAGGGACTCAGGAAGCGCGGATGGAAGTGCATCATTTGTCCAGACAGGAGTTCGATCACGGCGGGACGAGGGACCGTGGCATCCGCCTGTCTGACGCGGAGGTGTGCATCCTGATGACCCACGACGCAGTTCCGGCAGACAGGAAGCTGGTAGGAAACCTCATAAAAGCCCTTGAGAGCGGGCCGGACATTGCGGCGGCCTACGCCAGGCAGCTGCCCTTCGAGGACTGTTCTCTGATGGAGAAATATACGAGAGCCTTCAACTATCCGGCAGAGAGCCGGATCAAGTCGGCAGCGGATCTGGAGGAGCTTGGCATCAAAACCTACTTCTGTTCCAACGTCTGCGCGGCCTACGATACAGCCATATACAGGCGCCTGGGAGGCTTTATCAAAAAGACAATTTTCAATGAAGACATGATCTATGCGGCAAAGGCCATCCAAAACGGCTGTCAGATTGCCTATGCGGCGGACGCAAGGGTGTTTCACTCACACAACTATACGGCAATGGAGCAGCTGCACCGGAATTTTGATCTGGCAGTTTCCCAGGCCGACCATCCGGAGGTCTTTTTGGGGATCCGGTCAGAGGGAGAGGGGATCCGGCTGGTCAGACGCACTGCGGCCTTTCTCGTCAGACAGGGGAAGTGGATGCTCATACCAAAGCTGGCCGTGCACAGCGGCTTCAAGTATGCCGGATACCTACTTGGGAAACAGTATAAAAGGCTGCCGAGGAGTCTGGTGCTTTGGCTGACCATGAATAAAAATTACTGGAACTGAAGACGGTTAAAAATGCCGGAATGAAGAGGATAAGCGGAACAGTCCGCTGCCGGCAGCCAAAATACAGGAAGTGCAGCGATGGAGGACATGATGTCGGAGTTACTGATCGTAATACCAGCCTACAATGAAGAAAAGAATATTGAGCGTGTGGTGGACCGCCTGATACGTGATTTTCCCCAGTATGACTACCTTGTCATCAATGACGGCTCCAAAGACAGGACGGGGGAGATATGCAGGGAGCGGGGCTATGAATTTCTGGATCTGCCGGTAAACCTGGGACTTGCCGGGGGATTTCAGGCAGGGCTCAAGTATGCGGCGAAAAAAGGGTACCGGTACGCGGTGCAGCTGGACGGGGACGGCCAGCATCGGCCGGAATATCTGGAGGCCATGATAGAAAAGATGGAGGAGGGGTATGACATTGTCATCGGCTCCCGGTTTGTGGGAGCCAAAAAGCCCCTGTCCATGCGGATGATAGGAAGCCGCCTGATTGAGTGGGCGATCCGCCTGACCACAGGAGTGACGATTAAGGATCCTACCTCCGGCCTGCGTATGTTCAACCACAGAATGATAAAAGAATTTGCAGGCGGCCTGAATTACGGACCTGAGCCGGATACGGTATCCTATCTGATCAAGGGGGGAGCAAAGGTGGCGGAGATCCCGGTTATCATGGATGAGCGGGTTCAGGGAGTGAGCTATCTGACTCCCGTAAAATCCGTATGCTATATGGCGAAAATTCTGTCGTCCATTCTGCTGATTCAGAGCTTCAGAAAACGTGAAAGGAAGGGGGAGGAAGTATGACCATGCTTCTTAGGGCCGTTCTCATTGTGGTGTCCATTCTCACAACGGTTCTGATTTTAAGGAAAATACGCCAGTCAAAGCTGCAGATAGAGGATTCTCTCTTCTGGATCGGCTTTTCCTTTATGCTGATCCTGTTCAGCGTCTTCCCTGTTGTGCCGACTGTCCTGTCAGAGCTTGCAGGGACGTATTCTACATCGAATTTTATCTTCCTGTTTGTGATCTTTCTTTTGATTGTCAAGCTGTTCCACATGACCATCAAGCAGTCTCAGATGGAGACAAGACTCAAAGAGCTGGTTCAGAAAATAGCCATCGAGGACAAGGAACAGCGGGACAGGCAGGCCGGAAAGACGGACTGTCCTGAAAAGGCGGACAGAGAGGGCTGAGACAGCCGTGAAGGAAGAAAGGGACCGGAAAAAGGAGCGGCGACCTTTCTGGTACCCATTTACCTTGTCAGGTGCCGGTTCTGGTGGTATAGTAGGTAAGTCGGCAGGAGACAGGTCTGCCTGCCGGATGGCTTAAAAAGAGTGTCAGGGAAAATGATAATAGAAAAGGAGTGCAGAAAATGGGAAAAATTAAAGTAACGCCATGTGATATCAAAGGGCTTTACGTGATTGAGCCGACCGTGTTTAAGGATGAGAGAGGATACTTTGTGGAAACCTACAATCAGAACGATTTTAAAGAGGCTGGCCTTGATATGGTATTTGTCCAGGACAATCAGTCCATGTCCGTGAAGGGCGTGCTTCGGGGACTTCACTACCAGAAGCAGTATCCCCAGGGCAAGCTGGTGCGCGCTGTCCGCGGAACCGTGTTCGACGTGGCTGTGGATCTGAGGGCAGACTCTGAAACCTATGGAAAATGGTTCGGAGTGGTTCTCTCTGCAGAAAATAAGAAGCAGTTTTACATTCCGGAGGGCTTCGCCCACGGTTTCCTGGTTCTGTCTGACGAGGCAGAGTTCGCCTATAAATGTACGGATTTCTACCACCCCGGAGACGAGGGCGGTCTGGCCTGGAATGACCCTGAAATCGGTGTAGAGTGGCCCATCGAGGAGGGAATGAAGCTGATCATTTCCGAGAAGGATCAGAAGTGGGGAGGCTTTAAGGATACCTTCCGCTTCTAAAGCCGGAATACCAATCCCATTCCCCACAAAAAGCAAAGACCGGAGGAAATGAATGAATTACTATACTGACCTGTTTGAAGGGATCATTGAGAAGAGAAAGCTGATCTGGGATCTGGCCAAGGCAGATTTCAAGAAGCGGTTTGTGGGCTCGTATTTTGGAGTTGTCTGGATGTTTGTCCAGCCCCTTGTAACCATTCTGATTTACGCCTTCCTGTTCGGCGAGTACGGCTTTAAGAGCCCGCCTCCTGTGCCGGGGGCTTCCTATGTCATCTGGATGGTTCCGGGAATTGTGCCCTGGTTCTATTTCAGCGAAGCCCTGAATTCCGGCACAAACTGTCTTCAGGAGTACCACTATCTGGTGAAAAAGGTCGTGTTTCAGGTGGAGATGCTTCCGATTATCAAGCTGATTTCCTGCTTTATGGTACATGCCTGCTTTCTGGCAATCATGGTGGGCTTTTACCTGGTAGGGGGCTATTTCCCCATTGCCACCTGGATCCAAGTATTGTACTATGCCTTTGCAGTGTCCATGCTTGCTCTGGCTGTTACCTACATTACAAGCTCTATCCAGGTGTTTTTCAAAGATATGGCTCAGATTGTGGGCATCTGTCTGCAGTTTGGCATGTGGCTGACGCCGATTATGTACCATGAGTCTATGTTTACAGGCGCTCATCCCTGGCTGATGCCGATATTTAAGCTGAATCCGTTTTACTATATTTCCACAGGATTCCGGGACAGTATGCTGCAGGGTAA
>JAHZAR010000020.1:0-5310 GCA_019423835.1 Clostridiales bacterium
AAACCGCTCAATCTCCTCCGCGTATCCTTTCACATCCCTCCTGTGTCCCCACAGCGCGTCGAAATCCACCAGATTTACAAAACAAAGACCCGTAAAATCACGCTTTGCAATCTCGATGGTCTGCTCCATTCCGTGAACGGAGCTCTGGGATTTGTTGGACTCCGTCAGACCCTCCCCGTCGAAGATATCATAAATTTTTCCTACGGAGATCACGTCACAGCCAGCGTCCTTTAAGGCGTTTAAGGCTGTCAGCCCATAGGGCTTTAACGCGTAGTCATGGCGGTTGGCAGTGCGCTTAAACTCGCCCTTTTTCCTTCCCACATAGGGCCTTGCAATCACGCGTCCTACCTTCCACTCATCCCTGAGAGTCAGCTCCCTGGCGATCTCGCAGTAGTGATACAGGTTATCAAGCCCCATGGTTTCCTCATTTCCGCAGATCTGGAGAACGGAGTCAGCGGAGGTGTAGACGATCAGATGGCCTGTGGCAATCTCCTCCTCTGCCAGCTCGTCTAAAATCTCTGTTCCGCTGGCGCTCTTGTTGCCGATGATTTTCCGTCCGGTTCTCCTCTCCAGCTCCTCAATCAGCTCCTTCGGAAATCCTGTCTCCGTAAAAGTCTTGAACGGCGTCGTAATATAGAGCCCCATCATCTCCCAGTGGCCTGTCATCGTATCCTTGCCGCAGCTTTTCTCCCTCATCTTCATGTATTTTCCGAGAGGATTCTCTGCCTTCTCCACCTGCTTTAAGGGATGGAGATTGGCCATTCCCAGCTTTCTCAGGTTTGGAATCTCAAAGGTGTCCACAGACTCTGAAATATGCCCCAGGGTGTCAACACCGATGTCTCCGTACTCTGGGGAGTCCTCCATGGCCCCTACGCCCAGGGAATCCAAAACGATTGTAAAAATTCTCTTATACTTTTTATACTGTCCCATCGCAAGCTCTGCCTCCTTCTGACTGCAATTGATTCTTCTCCTGCTTCCGGCTTTTCGTATTCCTCCTATGGGTTACAGCATATTTTACCACAGCCTGAAACAGCATGACAAGCCGTTTCCTCCCTGATCTCTATTTTCTCTCCCCTGTCTGGCGGTCTGCCTGAATCAGACGGCGGATAGCTTCCACTGCCACCCGGATAGGCGCCTCTGTATCGTGCTTAATGGGATTTTCCATTCCCAGCTTCTCCCTCTCCTGGTTTCCCACCACCAGAAAATCAGAGCCGCAGCGCACGCCCAGATGGGCAGCTACAATAAACAGAGCTGCCGATTCCATCTCGGAGGCCTTACAGCCCAGGCGCTTCCATGCCTCCCACTTGTTTAAAAGCTCGTAGCTCACCGGCATGCGCTCCGGATCGTGCTGGCCGTAGAAGGAATCCTTGCACTGCACCACGCCCGTGTGATACTTCATGCCGAGAGCCCTGGCCGCTCCCACCAGGGCGTTTGTCACATCCAGATCCGCCACTGCCGGAAATTCAATGGGCGCGTACTCTCTGCTGGTTCCCTCCATGCGGATGGCGCCTGTTGCAATGACAATATCTCCGCCCACCACTTCTAAATCCATGCCCCCGCAGGTTCCCACACGGATGAAGGTATCAGCCCCGCACTGTACCAGCTCCTCCATGGCAATCGAAGCCGAGGGACCGCCGATTCCGGTGGACGTGACGCTCACCTTCTCCCCTTCAACCGTTCCCGTGTAGGTCACAAACTCTCTGCTGTCCGCCACCAGAACCGGATTATCGAAAAACTCTGCGATCTTTCTGCACCTCTTGGGGTCTCCCGGAAGGATCACATACCGTCCCACATCGCCCCTCCTGATCTGTAAGTGATACATCAATCCAATTTCTCCCGAATAGTTCTGCATACCTGCTCACCTTTCCTTTCAGACCTCTGAGCCCACAGCCGTCCTCTGAGCTCTCCTCCCGCTGTTTTTCTGTTTCACTTCTCGTCCAGCTGATAGTTGTATCATATCATCTGCCCTGCCTGTTTTCAATCCTCAATTCCCCCTCTATTCCCGCCCCGGCAGAACCGTCTGATGGCCAAAAAGACAGCCTATGGTCTTTCCCGCTTCCCGGATGTCCATCCGCCGCAGCCTGACTCATGACAGTTTTCTTTGTCCGCTTACAACAAGGGCGCTGTAAAACTTCTCCCTCACAGGATACAGTTTTCCGACTTCTGAAGTCTTTCTGTATTCTCTGAGGGATGGTTTTACAGCGCCCTTCTTTACGCCTGCTTTTCCAGGCCTTTTTGTGTCTGCTTTTCAGAATCTGCTCTCTACATCTGTTCTCCGGCTAACACCGGCTTTGCGCCGTCCGGAATCGGGCAGTAGTAACCGCCTTTTGTCTTTTTCTCAAACTCCTCCCTGGCAGCAGAGAGGATTTCCTGATTTTCCAGCAGGTCAATAGCTGTTCCTGCGATAACTTTTCCGGCTGTCAGCGTTCCCTTATGTCCGATGGAGGTAGCGCCGCAGGAAACATTCTGCCAGCTGTGTCCCGGCGCAGCCGACGGGAAGCAGGCCACCCGGATCTGAGCCGTCGGTGTGTTCCAGCTCACATCTCCCACATCTGTGGAGCCGGCCTTCATTTTCTCACTGTAGAAGTAGGGGATCAGGAAATCATTCATGGCCTTTGTGCCGTGGTTGCTGGCTTTGTCCACAAATTCCTGAAGCTCAAAGCTCTCGTCTGTGAAGGAGCCGGGCAGAGCCGTCTTTCCCAGCTCACAGGAAGCGTTGAGCTTTGCGGCAAACGAAAGCTCCTCTTCCGTGTAGGACGGCACGCCGATCTCCTCAAAGTTTTTATAGAACAGCTTTTCCAATGGCCTGTTTGTCACTGTGTTGGAACAGCCGTCAATGAATTTTTTCTTCACCGTGGTCTCTGTCATCATAGCGGCCGCCTCTGCAATCTTATCGACCCGGGCCTGAAGCTCCATGGCCTCCTTCATGAGCTTGGCTCGAACCATGTAGAGCACCTGAGCCTTCGGCTGAACCACGTTGGGCGACTGTCCGCCTGCGTCGGTGATAGAGTAATGGATCCGGCACTCGCTTCCCATGTGCTCCCTCAAAAACTGCACGCCGATATTCATCAGCTCCACCGCATCCAGGGCAGAGCGTCCAAGCTCCGGCGCTCCGGCCGCATGGGAGGCCAGTCCTGTAAACTGGTATTCCGTCTGGATGCAGGAATTGCAGGTACCGCTTGTCACCTCGTTTTCCGTTCCCGGGTGCCAGGTGAGGGCGGCATCCAGCTCATTGAATCTCCCTGCCTTGGCCATAAATGCCTTGGAAGCAGCTCCTTCCTCTCCGGGGCAGCCATAGAATTTGACAGTTCCGCTTCCCTCTCCCTTTTCCTCCAGATAATGCTTTACCGCCAGGGCCGCAGCCATAGCTCCTGCGCCCAGCATGTTGTGGCCGCAGCCGTGACCGCAGCCGCCCGGTATCCGCTCCTTCCTCTCTACAGCTCCCGCCTCCTGAGAAAGGCCGGAGAGAGCGTCATACTCTGCAAGAATTCCGATCACCGGCTTCCCGCTCCCATAAGTGGCGATAAACGCTGTGTCGATTCCGCAGACAGGAGTTTCCACGGAAAATCCCTCTTCTTTTAAAACCTTCACGTAGAGCTCAGATGACTGATGCTCCATCAGGGACAGCTCTGCATAGCCCCAGATTTTATCCGACACCTCTGTGATCAGGTCTGCTTTGCTGTCGATATATAAAAGCGCTTCCTTTTTTCCCATTATTTTCTCCCTTCCGGCCGGAATACTCCCTCCGGCTCTGGTGCAGCTCTCTAGTAGAGCACCTTGCCCAGAAACTCCCTCGTTCTCGCATTCTGCGGATTTTCAAAAATTTCCTTCGGAGTTCCCTTCTCGGCAATCACGCCTCCATCCATAAAAAATACCCGGTCTGAAACCTCTTTGGCAAAACCCATCTCATGGGTTACAATTACCGTTGTCATTCCCGTGTCCACAAGCCCCTTGATAACATCCAGAACCTCTCCTACCATCTCCGGGTCCAGAGCGCTGGTGGGCTCGTCAAACAGCATAACCTCCGGCTCCATGGCAAGGGCCCGGACAATGGCCAGCCTCTGCTTCTGGCCGCCGGACAGCTTTCCGGGATACTCGTCAAATTTTTCCAGAAGCCCTACCCTGTTTAACAGCTCCCTGGCCATCTCGTCGGCTTCCTTCTGCGTCTTTTTCCTGAGGAGTACAGGCGCCATGGTGACATTCTTTCCCACACTCATATTGGGGAATACGTTAAAATGCTGGAACACCATTCCCATCTTCTGGCGGTGGATGTTGATATCCACGTGCTTATCGGTAATATCAGTTCCCTCGAATAAAATCCTTCCTTCCTCCGGCGTTTCCAGAAGATTCAGGCATCTCAGAAAAGTAGACTTTCCGCCGCCGGAAGGTCCGATGACGGAGACCACTTCTCCTCTGGCAATATGCTCTGTCACACCCTTTAATACATGGAGGGAGCCAAATTTCTTGTGTAAATTTTCCACTGTAATAATGTTATCGCTCATTTGCCCTCATTCTCCTCTCCATGAAATTGATTCCCTTGCTCAGGCTGAAGGTCACAATAAAGTAGATGCAGCCTACGATGATCAGAGGCTCCAGAGAGAGATAGAGTACGCCTCTCACTGTCTGCCATACGGTCATCAGTTCTCCCACAAAGAAGGTGGATGCCAGGGATGTGTCCTTGATCATCATGACGAACTCATTTCCCAGAGCCGGCATGATATTTTTTATCGCCTGGGGCAGGATTACTTTCACCATGGCCTGACGGTGGTTCAGTCCCAGAGAGCGGGCTGCCTCCATCTGCCCCTTGTCAACCGCCTGGATACCAGAGCGGATAACCTCAGAAACGTATGCTGCAGAGTTCAGGCACAGGGCCACTGCGCAGCAGACGATGGGGCTTAAATTCATGCTCGGAAATGCCATGGGCAGCATAAAATAGAAGAAATACAGCTGAAGCAGCATAGGCGTACCCCTGACAATCTCCACATAGATTCCGGCCAGTGTATTTAACGGCCTGATTTTTACAATTTTCCAGTTGCTGAGTCTGAGCATCGCCAGCAGGAACCCGAGAAGGGTTCCCACAATCACGATCACAAGGCTTAGCAGGAGGGTAACTCCCAGTCCCTGCATAAACAGCATCCAGTATCTATCCCAAATCTGAACTATTTTCTCAATCAAAACTATCTCTCCCCGCCGTTTTCTTCCGGCGCTTATTTCTTTTTTCCCTGTTTCCGCTTTCAGCTGACGCCTAGTTCATGTCGATTCCGAGAGCTTCGGCCTTCTCCACAGCTTCTTTATGCCATTCTGTGTAGA
>JAHZAR010000020.1:5320-13271 GCA_019423835.1 Clostridiales bacterium
GCTTCCAGAAGAGCCTCCTCACCCTTGGGAACTGCAACTACATTTCCCTCATCATCTGTCTCAAACCAGAAATCAGAGAACTGAAGTTCCGGATAATTGGCAATCATGGTCTCTCCCACAGAGGTTGCCACAGCCACTGCATCCACCTTGTCTGTCTGAAGCATCATCACGCCGTCATTGACATTGGTGATTGTCTCCATCTGCGCATCCGGAAGCTGTTCCTGCACCAGTGACTGCTGGAGTGCTCCGTTCTGGGCTGCCACCTTCTTCCCGGCAAAGCTCTCTGCCGTGTTGAGTGTATCGGCGTCCTCTGCCAGGATCAGAATTCCCTGCGTGCTGGGCTGCTCTCCTCTGTCATAGTCGTATTTATTGGAAAGGCCCATGCTCTGCGCCCTATCCTCAGTATAAGAGAAGCCGGAAATCGCCATATCCACAGAACCGGAGGTAACGGCTGCCTGAACTGCTGCAAAATCCATCGCCTGAATTTCCAGTTCAACGCCCAGCTTTTCTGCAATATATTTTCCAAGCTCAATGTCGCACCCCACATACTCCATCTTTCCGGAGCTGATATCCTTAAACTCAAACGGTGCAAAATCCGGGCTTGTGGCCATTACAATCTTTCCTGATTCTTTAATCTTTGCAAGGCGTCCTTCCGAAGCTGCATCGGCTTTCTCTGTCTCACCTGCCGCCGCAGCGCCGGCCGTCTCCCCGGCTGCCTGCGTCTCTGTCTTTGACGCTTCTGTGCCCGCTGTCTGTGAGCCGCCGGAACATGCTGTCAGAGATGCTGCCGCCACCAAACCTGCTATTGTAAGAACTGCCGTATGTTTCATTTTCATAATCTCGTCCTCCTCATTCTGGCAAAATTAATTTTTATACATTTAAGATGCATATATATTTAAGATGTTATGTATAATACCGCTTAAAACAGGATTTGTCAATAATAATTTTGATTTTTTTATGTATTTTTATTCATTCATTTTGTCCGTTCCCTGTCCTCATCTCCCCTTCCCGCGCCTCTTTATTGCGCTCCGCAAAAAAAGGGAGGGTTCTCAGTCACTTCCCCGTGGCAGTAAAACCTCCCTTTTTCCTCTATGTCACACTGTGATCTCAATCTGATTGTCCTCAAATCCCAGCACACAGCTCTCATAATAGCCGTCGCCGGTTACTCTGGGACCGCTCAGCACCTCGTAGCCCGCCCCGGCCAGTTCTTCCGTCAGGCGGTCCACGGCCTCCCTGCTCCCGGCACTGAAAGCCAGATGGATGTAGCCGGTGCGCATCAGCCCTTTCTCCTCATCCTCCATCTCCGGACGGTTCATAATCTCAATCCTTGCCCCGTCTCCGAAGGAGAGAAAGCAGGTCTTAAGCCCCGTCCTGGGATTGTGATACTCTCCTCCTGCCTCAGCCCCAAAGAAGCGGGTAAAAAACTCCCTGGCTTCTTCCAGATCTCTCACATATAATGCAATATGCTCCACTTTCATATCTCATTCCTCCTGATAAATCATTTCCTTATTTCATTCAGATTTCATTCAGCTGCCCTGCTGTACATTCTTCCCTGCGCTCTCCTCAAAGCTCTTTTTCATCGTTTTCAGGCAGTGAGAGAAAGCGGGTATCAGGAAGATATCCGCAAACACCCAGGCAAGGGGGCTTCCAAAACAGGCTGCCATGTAGCCGAATACGGGAACCAGAAAAAGTCCCACCAGACCTCTGGCAGCCATCTCAAACACACCCGCCAGAATGGCGAAGGTGCTGTAGCCCATACCCTGAATGGTAAAACGCACCACATTGACAAAGACGAGAGGAATATAAAAGGCGCTGTTGGCTGTCAGGAACAGGGAGACGCGGCTGATTGTCTCCGTTTCCCCTGGGTCCATAAACAGAAGTGCAATCTTTCCGCTGAACAGCAGCAGCACAAGAAAGGCTGCCACGGAATAGACACAGCCGATCACAGACGCACTCTTTACTCCCTGCCTGATTCGTTCCAGCTTTCCTGCCCCCACGTTCTGTCCTGCATAGGTGGCCATGGTCCCTCCCAGGGCGTCGAACGGGCAGCAGAAAAACAGGCTGACCTTGCTTCCTGCGGCCACTGCCGCCACTGCCATGGAGCCTAAGGTATTCACAGAAGCCTGAAGGATCACACTTCCGACAGCAGTGATGGAGTACTGAAGTCCCATGGGGATTCCCATTTTGCAGAGAATCATCATAATCCGGCCGTCCATCCTCCTCTCGTCTTTCTGAAGCCTCAGAATCTCGAAATGCTTTTTCATATAGAACAGGCAGAGGATTCCTGAGACTCCCTGGGAGATCACCGTCGCCCAGGCAGCTCCGGCGGGTCCCATTCTGAGGACAATGATCGTAAACAGATCAAGGACAATATTAATAACAGAGGACAGGAGAAGGAAATAGACCGGTGTGCGGCTGTCTCCCAGAGAGCGGATAATTCCGGCTGTCATATTATAAAGGTAGGTCACAGGAATTCCCGCAAATATAATAAAGATATAGCTGTACGCCTGATCAATAATATCCTCCGGCGTCTGCATCCAGAGAAGGATCCGGCGGCAGAGCACACAGACTGTGACAGCCATTGCAGCGGAAAAAAACAGAGACAGCCAGGCTGCATTTGCCGCAAACTTTCTCAGTCCGCGGTAATCTCCCGCCCCGAATCTCTGGGCCACCGGAATGGCGAATCCGCTGCACACGCCGGTGCAGAAGCCAATGATCATAAAATTAATGGAGCCAGTGGAGCCGACGGCAGCCAGTGCCTTCACTCCCAGATACTTTCCCACGATAATTGTGTCTACCATACTGTAAAACTGCTGGAACAAAAGTCCCAGAAGCATTGGAACCGCAAATCCCAGAATGAGCCTGAACGGCGAACCTGCCGTCATATCCCTGATTTCACTTTTTGCCATTTTTCTGATTTCCTTCCTGTCCGTTTTTCTTTCATACGATTTCATCCCCGCATTCTGTACACTGCCAATCTGCTGTGAACATCATTTCTGTACACCTTTTCCATTCTGAGCGGTTATCTCATAAAGCGCAGAAGCAGCCGTCCCATGGGCATGCTCCTCAGTTCCTTCTCATTGACAGCCCCGGTGACTACAAGCAGCCAGCCGTAGAGCAGCGCCCCGGCCATGGCTGCTGCCAGAACCCCCAAGGTATTGGAAGGCACAAAGCAGCCGATCCCCTCATAGACCAGGCGGACTGCTGCTCCCATAACCGCAGAGCAGGCGAGAGGCAGAAGGAAGGTGGTTTTCACCTCCTGTCTGTACCGGAGTGTCCGGCCGATAGCCGCCCAGTTGAGAATGCAGACAATCAGGGCAAAGGTCACATTTCCTATTACAAGTCCGTATACTCCCCAGCTCAGACGGTCTAGCATCACATAGACAAGAACCACATGGATGGCCAGGGAGATGGCCGAGTGGGTCACCGATTTTCTCATCTGGTCTATCCCCTGAAGCACTGCGTTCGTCACTGTGGAAAGTGAGAAAAAGATTACGGCACAGGAGCCCAGCATCAGAAGATCCGAGGTCATTTTTCTGCCATCTCCAAACACCAGACGCATGATCGGGGAAGAGAGGGCAAACATGCCCGCCGCACAGGGGATGGCCAGAAGCATATTGAATTTGATGGTCATGTAGATTTTTTCCTTTACCTCCCTGCGACGCTTCATGACACGGGATGCCACAATGCTCGGGATCATGGACGCCCCCAGAGAGGACGCGATAGCCACAGGCACATTGGTGAGAAGCCTGTATTTTCCGCCGTAGATTCCCAGCAGAGAGAGCCGTTCTGCCTCATCCAGTCCCTTGCCTCCCATAATGACTCCAAACATGGAATTATCCACTGAACCGCTCAGCTGGTAGACAAACTGACTCATAATAATGGGGGCAAAGGTCAGAAGCAGAAGCTTCATAATATCTCTGTAGCCGGAACCGTCCTTCCTGACATCCCCCTCTTTCTCTGCTCCCTGCGCCGCTCTCCACCAGCCTCCGGCGTTTCCATGGGACTTTACCATCCAGCAGGCCAGAATCGCAAAGGCAGCCAGCGCTCCCACCAGAGTTCCCAGGGTTCCACCTGCGGCTCCGAAGGAGGCCGGATTTTCAGCGCCTGCATACCGGTTCATAAAATCCCAGGAGGCCCAGATACTCACGGCCGCATGTACCACCTGCTCTGCCACCTGAGATACGGAGGTGGGGATCATATTGCCGTGGCCCTGGAAAAATCCCCGGAACACCCCCATCACAGCAAAGACGAGAATGGTGGGAGCCATCACACGGAGGGGCAGGGCACTTCCCGGACTGTTAAAAATTCCTGCGGCAATCCAGTCCGCACAGAGAATCAGAAACGCGCTCATCACTCCCCCTGCAAACACTCCCACAAAGATGCCGCAGCAAAACACGCGCCCTGCATCCCGTCTCCTTCCCTCCTGCTCCTTCTTCGCAATCAGCTTTGACACCGCCAAAGGAAGACTGTAGGACGAAAGAATCAGGCCGATATTGTAAATCTCATAGGCGGTATTATAATATCCGATTCCCTCATCTCCCAGAATCCGCGTCATGGGGATTTTGTAAAGCAGGCCTATCAGCCGCACCAGAATCCCCGCAGCCGCCAGAATACTCCCCTGGAGAAGAAAGTTTCCGCCGGCCTGTCCCTTTTTTTCACTCATATGTTTAATCTCCTCTGTTCATTACCAACTTTTAAAAAGCGCAAAAACCGCCCTTATTTTACTACATCTTCCATAAAATTCCTAGACTGTGTTTGAAAATTGTATATTCTCCTGCAGCCGTCCGTTCTGTCTCAGTCAGACAGAAGGAGATGCAGCCGCCATGTTCCGGACAGTTTCCCTCACTTTACCGGGCAATTATCAGTTAATTCATCTCCAAATGGTTTAAAATTAATACTTCGTAAATTTTTTAAAATTTTTCTTGTCTTTCAGGCTGTTTTTTCATATGATTAAGTGGGTGCGTTTCGACATTTTTCCCATCCTTTGCAGGAAAAATTCTGCAGTTTTTCGTTCCGGACAGACAGAGGGCCGGAGCTGCAGGGCGGTCAGAAATTCACCGGATATTTTACCATTGAATGAATATTTCAGGAGGAAAACAGTTATTATGAATGTAACAGACCTACTTGGCCTTCTCGGAGGCCTGGCCCTCTTTCTCTACGGAATGCAGATGATGAGCGCCGGACTGGAAGACGCGGCAGGCAACAGGATGAAACAGATTCTGGAACGCCTTACGGCCAACCGCTTTCTCGGTGTGGCTGTGGGTGCCGGAATCACAGCTGTCATTCAGTCATCCTCTGCCACCACTGTCATGGTCGTCGGATTCGTAAATTCCGGAATGATGACACTGAAGCAGGCAGTATGGATTATCATGGGCGCCAACATCGGAACCACCATCACGGGACAGCTCATTGCCCTCGATGTGGGAGCGCTGGCCCCTCTCTTTGCCTTTGTCGGCGTTGTGTTCATCGTGTTTGTGAAAAAGATCGTCTTCCACCATTACGGCCAGATCATTGCCGGACTGGGTATCCTGTTCATCGGAATGGAGATGATGAGCTCAGCCATGATGCCTCTTCGCGATTCACCGGCCTTTGTGGATCTGGTGTCCAACTTCAGCAACCCGTTTATCGGCATTCTGGCCGGAGCAGCCTTCACTGCACTGATCCAGTCCTCCTCCGCTTCTGTAGGTATTCTGCAGGCCTTAGCTGTCAGCGGAGTCATCGGACTTCCCACTGCCGTGTATGTCCTCTTCGGCCAGAACATCGGAACCTGCATCACAGCCGTCCTGGCCTCCATCGGAACCAGCCGGAACGCGAAGCGCACTACTGTGATTCATCTGATGTTTAATATTATCGGCACTGTCCTCTTCACTGCTGTCTGTATGGCCACACCCCTTACAGACTTCATGGTGTCGCTGACTCCCGATAAGCCGGCGGCCCAGATTGCCAATATGCACACGCTGTTCAACATTGTCACAACACTGCTGCTCCTCCCCTTTGGAACGCATCTGGCAAAGCTGGCCACAAAGATCCTTCCTGATCGGGGAACCGAGGACACAGACACAATGCACCTTGCCTACATACATCCGATGGAGTCCTCCAAGGATCATCAGATCGGTTCCTCTGCCATTGTAATCGGAAGTGTCCGCCGGGAGCTTGGCCGCATGGCTGCCATGGCTGCCGATAATGTGAGCCGCAGCTTCCAGGCTGTAATAGACGGGACCCCTGACTCGCTTCCCCAGGTGGAGGAGACTGAGGAGTACATTGATTTCCTGAACAAGGAGATTTCCAAATACATCTCCCACTCCATTGCCTTTGAGGCCAACGAAAAGGACTCCGCTCTCATCAGCGCCTTCTTCAAGATTTCCGGAAATCTTGAGCGGATCGGCGATCACGCAGTCAATATCTGCGAATACACCAAGCGGATGCAGGAAAAGAGAATCTCTTTTTCCGAGCAGGCAAAAAGCGAAATTTCCCAGATGCAGACTGTCTGTGCCTCTTCCATGAAGCTGCTTCTTTCCATGGAGGAGTTATCCGTATCCTCTCTCTCTGAGGTGGCTGCCCTGGAGCAGAAGATCGATGATATGACGGATCTGTTCCGCCAGAACCAGTTTAAGCGCATGCAGAAGGGAACCTGTTCAGACGAAGCGTGCATCCTCTATTCTGAAATGCTCACCGACTTTGAGCGAATTGGAGATCACATGCTGAATATCGGACAGGAGCTGGCCCTCTCCTCACCGGAATAGCTGAAACAGGGCTGCGCCCTGTGATTTATCTCAGAAAGGACTTTCATGGAAATACAGAAACGCAAGAATTTTATTATCAATTTTTTATATTTCGCCATCATACTTCTGGCCGCCTTTGTACTCATCAAATACGGCCTTCCTATGGTAGCCCCGTTCGCGGCAGGCTTTGTCATTGCCTATCTTCTCCGGCCGCCGATCTGCTTTCTGTCTGAGCGGCTGCGGGTAAAGAAGAAGGCGGCAGCAATTTTCACTGTGCTTGTCTTTTACTGCACCATCGGACTTCTGATCTTCCTTATGGGCATTAAGGCATTTTCGGCTGCAAGGGGCTTTCTCTTTAACCTTCCCGCCCTCTATGCCTCCCATGTGGAACCGATTTTAAGCGATATCTACAGTGGAATTGAGCAGTCCTTCCTCCATATGGATCCTGCGCTTCTGGCGGCTCTTGAAGAAATGATGACTCAGTTTTCCCAGTCCCTGGGACAGATGGTTTCAAGCCTTTCCGGACTTGCCATGGGCTATGTGTCCGGCGTGGCCTCCTCTCTGCCGGGACTATTTATCAGCCTGCTGCTGCTAATTATCTCCACCTTTTTTATATCGGCTGACTACGAACGGCTGACCGGTTTCTGCCTGCTTCAGCTGGATGAAAAAAGGCGGGAGGTATTTCTGCTGATTAAGGAATATGTGGTGGGCACTCTGTTTGTCTGCATCCGTTCCTACGCCCTGATTATGAGTATCACTTTTCTGGAGCTCTCCATCGGCCTGACCGTGGCGGGTATAGAAAATTCCATTCTCATCGCCTTCCTGATCGCCATTTTTGACATTCTTCCGGTCCTGGGAACGGGAGGCGTTATGATCCCCTGGGTCGTTTTGGAAGCGCTTAAGAGGAATTTTTCTCTGGCTCTGGCGCTGCTTCTTGTCTACCTCTTTGTCACGGTAGTCCGGAATATCATTGAGCCAAAGATTGTGGGCGCGCAGATTGGCCTCCACCCGGTTGTCACCCTGTCCAGCATGTTTGTGGGCGCACAGCTTTTCGGGGTTCTGGGCCTGTTCGGCTTCCCCATCTGTCTGTCCCTCCTGCGCTACCTCAATGAAAACGGCGTAATCCGGCTGTTTCGGACGGAAGAAAATACGAACAGCCGCCAGGACAGCAAAAGCGAATCTGATAAAAAAATCTGACAGGGTCTGAGCCACTGCCGGCTGGAGCT
>JAHZAR010000020.1:13281-33541 GCA_019423835.1 Clostridiales bacterium
TGCAGCGCTCCTCCCGGCAGTTTTTTCGTCCTCTCTTTCCCCATCCGCCCCCCCCCTTCCAAACGCTTTCCTCACTGCTTTTCTTTTTGGGCCCTCTCCCGTCACCTCCCGCCCTCTCGGTGAATATTCTGTTACATAAGAAATCATCGGAGGATTCTGTCCATGAAAGAAATTCCCTATTCTTTATCCCTAAAAGCCCAGGAAACGGAAGAGGTCGACTCCGACTTCTCTGTGCCAGGCAGTTCATCCATTCCGCCGTTTGATGAGGAGATCGATCCCGGCTTCTCCGTCACACCGGAAGAGCCGTCTGCGCCTTCCACTCCTACCGTACCGTCTACCCCCACCATACCATCTGCACCGGTGTATCCCTCTGCGCCGTCCATTCCCTCTATCCCTGTGTTTCCCTCTGCCCCTTCCGTTCCCAGCATCCCCCCGGCAGGCCAGATTCCCGTCTATCCCTGTCTGTTCTGTGAGAGCGATCCATGGATAGCCGGAGCCATCCGGCTTCTGAATACCGCCGTCGGCTACAACGCTCTGCGCATTTACATCGACGGGATGCTGGCTGCCACTGCTCTGGACTTTGCCCAGCTGACCGGCTACAGGCGGATATCCCAGGGCTACCATACCTTCCTGGCTGTCGACGAAGCACAGAACATAAATACCTCAAAATCGATCTATGTCGACAGCGGAATGGCTACGATCGCCTTCACCAACGGGCCGTCCGGCCTTAACATTCTCTCAATTCCGGATCCGTCCTGCCCGGCCTCATTCCCCGGCGGATGCCTGCGAGTCTGCAATCTGGCCTGGTACAGCGGAAATCTCAACGTATCAGTGGGCAATCTCACTTTCCAGTCCGTCTCCTTTGGCCAGCCCACTTCCTTCAGCAGCCTGAATTCCGGAAGCTATCCGCTTCGGATTGCCCGCTCTGAACGCCCGGGAAACACTCTCATCTCTTCCACCCTGCGCATAACCTCCGGGCGCATTCACACGCTCTATGTCTTTAACTGGAATCCTTCGCCCGATACCATCCAGCCCCTTCTCTCTTCAGACTGGAGAGGATAGCGGCCGTCTGCCGCTGTAAGGCTTTCAAACCGCCAGAATTCTAAAAAACGGGGAGACCGGGTAAGAAAACGCTCTTACCCGGCTTCCCCGGCCGGTTCCTGATTTTCGCTCTGCATTCTGTCATCTTTTTTCTTTTTCAGACATCCCGGCATATTCAAGAGTGCACCGACTGCCTTCTCATACGCATGGAAAAACAGAAGACCAAAGGCAATCCCGATCAAATTGTTTATAATGCGGACAGCCACCGCCTCCGAAAGACCGCAGATGCCTGATGCCATAAGCAGAGCACCAAAGCAGTTCAGGACGGTCTTGGCAAAATAGCCGGTACAAAGTCCCAGGCACAGCCCGGCGGCAGGCCCGACCATGAACAGGAGGGACTCCGGAAGGTGACTGTAAACGGCGGCAAACAGCAGAGATCCCAGAACAATTCCTCCTGCCCTTCCTGCTGTTCTCTCCCGCAGATTGACCGGATAGGAGGAGAGAAGGGAGGAACAGGCGAAGCCTGCCCACATAAACCGGTTTAAATTCAGTGCCCTGTTCAGCAGAAACAGAAGACTTAACCCGAGGGCCAGCCGAAGCTGCCACTGACATTTCGGATCGTGAATGCTCATACGGCCGATGACATGCAGAAATGACACCTCTTTATGCTTCTTACGGTGCTTGAGAAACAGGATCGCCCCACATATTCCAAAGCCAGTAAGGGCCATCATAGCACGGCCGGCCAGAGCAGCGCCCCTGACCGGATTTCCGGCCAGAAAGATATACCCGAACAGATAAAGCCCTCCATTTCCCATCTCAGGGTATTCACATGTACTTACAAGAATCAGAAACAGAGATACAAAATGAACGGCAAAGCCCGCCAGAGGGCCGATCTGCTGCGCAGCCACCGGAGAGATCGTCAGAATCCCAAAGACTGCTGCCAGATTTATCATGGAATGCTCTACCTTGTAGCCGAAACTGACAAAACGGATGCTGAGCAGAATGCAGAAAATCATGACAGCCATGGAGCTGTTTTCCTGCCCAAACACTGATGTGAGAAGCGAAATAAAGACAACGGCAAAGACGACAAGCAGCACATCCCTCACAAGAAGCGCTGCCGTAAACCATAGCCTTTCCCTTCCGCCAGATGCTTCTCTGATCCTGTCTTTCAATGCCGGCGGATCCAGCTGAAGCGCATCATAAAATTTCATGTTTCTCCTCCTTCTCTTCCTGCCTCTCTTTCTTCCCCGTCTCTTCAGCTTTTGAAAACAGCCGGTTGGCGTGTTCTATCAGGGCGACCATCTCCCTGGTTTCCTCCCCCATCTCTCTTTCCAGCCGGTACAGAGGACCCAGAAATAAACTGCAGTCCTTCTTCAGAAGTTCTCCTCCTTTTTCCGAGAGAGTAATCAGAACGCTTCTGGCATCGGGCAGAATCTTTTCCCGCCTGATGCAGCCCTTTGCTTCCAGGGAGCGGAGCGTCCGGCTGACTGCTTCCAGCTTCATTCCAGTCGCCCTGCTGAGTCCCAGAGGCGTTGCCTTATCCTCCAGGCTCACAACTGCAAGAATTTCCATCTCCCCCATCGTTAACTCCCGGTTCTGCTGCTGTTTTGTCATATTTCTGGAAAAACGGTGGATCTCCTGCATCCATTTCCACATCACCCGCCAATCGGGTGAAGCGTTACGGCTAACCGTACTTTCCAGATTTCGTTCATCTGAGTTCTTCATTATCCCATCCTCCTGAAAGCTGTACTTTTTGTTGACAGAATACTCCCTTTTCCTCCTGCTGCCGTCCCTGCACCTGTCCAAGACTGCAGACTGCCATCCCTGATCTATACAGTCCGGCTCTTTTTCGTCATCACATATATTTAACATTGTTAATTATATTTTTCTTTTTCAAACCTGTCAACCACCTTTTCTGCTTCAGTCTTTTAACGGCTTTCAGAGACTGGCGGCCTGAAATGTTGATATTTATTTCAATTTCCTGTATACTTACAGTCAGCGCTGGCTTACTTTTTCCGACTGGCAAAAGACGATTTCACAGGAAAGGATTTCATTTAAGAAAGGATTTTGATATGAAAAGCAGAAAATTTCTTCATTTTTACACTACAGATAACTTCAGCCGCCGCCGCAGGACTGTCCGCCGTCTTGTCTCCGTTTCCGCTGCCCTGGCCATGACCGCTGCCCTGGCCGGCTGTTCTGCATCAGGTTTCCAGGATGCCTCAGAGGCCTCAGACCAGACAGCAGCTGAGAGCAGAAGCGCCGCTTCCTCTGCGCAGGCTCAGGAGACTGAATCCGGGGAGAACCGTGACCTGATCCGCGTCGGTTCCCTGAAGGGGCCGACCTCCATGGGGCTTGTCCACATGATGAATGATGAGTCGCTTTCGGAAACTTATGACTTTACCATGGCTGCCGCTGCCGACGAGCTTCTGGCCTCCATGGTATCCGGTGATCTGGACATTGCCCTGCTCCCGGCTAACGTGGCCAGCGTACTCTATAATAAAACAGAGGGAACTATTCAGGTCATTGACATCAACACACTGGGCGTCCTGTACCTGGTTTCCGGCGATTCTTCCATCCGTTCGTGGGCCGATTTAGCCGGAAAGACCATCTATCTCACCGGAAAGGGGACTACGCCGGACTATGTTCTTCAGTATCTCCTGAAAGAGCAGGCTGCCGCCAACGGCTTTGAGGTTGGCGATATAAAACTGGAATACAAGTCAGAGGCCACTGAAATCGCCTCCCTCCTCAGTGAAAATCCAGACGCTATAGGCCTTCTTCCCCAGCCGTTTGCCACGGTTGCCATGAGCCAGAACGAAGCCCTGAATCTCGTCTTTGACATGACTTCGGAATGGGACAAGCTTCAGGGTGAGGGCGGCAGCCGGCTTGTGACAGGGGTCACTGTGGTGAGTGATGATCTTCTTGAGACAAACCCGGAGGCTGTCGCAGAATTTCTGGATGCCCATGAGGAATCTGCTGCACTGGCCGTATCGGACCCTGATGCAACGGCAGCTCTCGTTGTAAAAGAGGGTATTATCGAGAAAGAACCTGTGGCCAAAAAAGCGCTTCCCTACTGCAGCATTGTGTGCATTGAGGGTGAAGCGATGAAGTCCGCTCTGTCCGGTTATCTGGAAGTTCTTTTTGAGCAGGATCCGAAATCGGTAGGCGGCGCACTTCCGGGCGATGATTTCTACTACCTGGCCCAGTAGCGGCGGGAGGTGAACGCGGTGTCTTTTTCTGGCCGCAGCAGAGCGGGAAGGTCCCGGCTTTTCCGCTTTGCTGTCATCTTATTCTGGATTGTGCTGTGGCAGGCAGCCGCTGTTCTCATTGGAAATTCCATTATATTTGTGGGACCTTCTGATGTGGCCCGGGCGCTTTTCCTCCAGCTTCCGACAGAAGAATTCTGGCTCTCTTTGAGCTTTTCCGTTCTCCGGATTGCGGCAGGCTTTCTGCTGGCTTTTTTTCTGGCAGCCATTGCCGGCATTGCCTCTTTTTTTCTGCCTGTCCTGAGGGAATTCCTGGCCCCTGCAGTCCTGCTCATGAAATCTATCCCCGTAGCCTCCTTTGTCATTCTGGCTCTCATCTGGATTGGCTCGGAGAATCTCTCTGTGTTTATCGCCTTTATGGTGGTATTTCCCATGATTTACGAGTCCACGCTCTCCGGCCTCGCGGATGCAGACACGCAGCTCCTGGAAATGGCCTGTGTATTCCGCCTTTCCGGAGTCAGGAAGTTTTGCGCTATTTACCTGCCTGCCCTTCTCCCCTATCTGGCCGGCAGCTGCCGTTTTGCCCTGGGCATGGGGATCAAATCCGGGGTAGCCGCCGAGGTGATCGGTCTCCCCAGCTTCTCCATCGGAGAGCAGCTCTATACCTCAAAAATATATCTTGAGACAGCGAACCTCTTTGCGTGGACACTGGTCATCATCACAGTTACAGCTCTCCTGGAACGGCTGTTTCTGCTGCTGATGAACCATCTGCTGAAAATGCAGGGAAAATAGACTTGGGAAACAGACTTTGAGAAACCATACATCTTTTAGGAAAGCAGGAAATTTTATGTCAGCGAAGCAACTCTTACCCGGATCGTCCTCCTTTAATAAGAACCCTGCCGCTTCTGAGAATATCCCGGAACGGAGAAACTGTATTTCTGTAAGCCGGCTTTTTAAATCCTACGGAGAGCTCTCCGTACTTTCCGATCTCTCTTTTTCTGTGGAGGACGAAGAGATCTGCTGTCTGATGGGGCCCTCGGGCTCCGGCAAAACCACCCTGTTCCGCATCCTTATGGGACTTGAAACGGCAGACAGCGGAGAGATCTCTGTGCCGGCACGCCTGGGAGCTGTCTTCCAGGAGAACCGCCTCATCGGGCACCTGTCCCCCATTGAAAATGTACGCCTTGTCATGGCTCCTGGCCCAAAGTCAGAACAGAGGAAGCAGATTGCCTCTGTGCTCTGCGAAATTCTTCCGCCTGAGTGTCTTGACCGCCCTGCTCACACCCTGAGCGGAGGCATGAAGCGGCGCCTGGCAGCAGCCCGCGCTCTTCTCTCCGACTGCGACGCTCTTATCATGGATGAGCCCTTCTCAGGCCTTGACCTGGATACCAGGCATCAGGTTATCCACTTTATCAGAAAGCACAGAAACAGCCGTCCTCTCCTTCTGTCCACCCATGCCTCTGAAGATGCCTCTCTTTTACATGCCAGAATTCTCTCCCTACAGCGGATGCAGCCATCCGGCGAAAGGGGAACCGGGCCGGTATAAAAATGGGGAACCGGAGCCGCTGGCAATCCGTTTCCCCATTTTTGCTCTTATATTCCCAGATACTTTCTCAACTTATCCACATCTCCGTCTGCAAAGCAGTACCCTCCCATGCCGCAGGCTTCTGCACTTCTGATATTTTCTTCCAGATCATCGATAAAGAAGGATTCCCCGGGCCGTATGCCGAATTTTTCAAACAGCCTTTCATAGATCTCCCTCTCCGGTTTCAGGCAGTGCTCCTCGGCTGAAATGAGAATACCGTCCATCAGCTCAACTCCGGGAACTCTGTCTTGAAATACATGAAACCGGAGGGATATATTGGAGCAGATATATGTCCTGTAGCCTTTTCTCTTCAAATCGCGGACAACCCCGTCCATTCCGGGCTTGGGGCTGATATTGTACTGGTGCCAATGTGCCATGCACTGTTCTGCCAGGTCTCTCATATGCTGATCCGGCATACGTCCTTTCATTCTCTCCACAGCCTCTTCCTCTGAAACTGCACCGCGGTCCAGCAGAATCCATTCATCCGATTCAAACACATTTTTTCTGAGCAGTTCTGTCTCCTGCGGGTCAGCTGTGAAATGTCTGGCTACTCCCAGAGGATCATAATCCAGCAGCACCTTTCCCATGTCAAACACAATATTTTTAATCTTTTTTTCCAGCATAAACTCAACCTCCCGCCAGAACCGCAGCCTGACTTCTCCGGTTCCGGTCCTCTGTCTTCTCATTTCCCTGTTTCGTCTCCGGCTCTTTCTCTGTCCGGTTTCTTTTTCATCAGCTTCCTTCTCTGCCGGACTGCTCCTTCAGAAAGCTTTCTAGGACAGCCCCTGACCTTTGCCTACTGTAAAGTACAAAATTACAAGAATCACTGCCGGAGCTGCAAATTTTACAATCACACCCCACAGACTTTTCAGGCGAAACCGGCAGCTTCCCTCCGCCTCGATCTCCGTCTCTGCCTTTTTGATTCCCCAGACCCATCCGGTAAAAACACAGAACAAAAAGGCTCCCGCAGGAATCATCAGATTATCGGTAAATTTCTCCATCACCGCGTTCATGGGCAGCATCTGAAGCCCGTCCGCAAAGTCAAACCACGGCAGATTCAATCCTCTTGCCTCCGACTGAGACAGCGAGTATCCGATACTCAGAAGCGCCATGGGAACAGACAGTCCCACAGCAGCCTTCAGCCTGGACACCTTCCACTCCTCTGTAATAAAGGCACAGCAGCTTTCCAGAATGCTGATAGCGCTTGTAAGCGCAGCCAGGAACAGGAGGATAAAAAAGACCAGTCCGAACAGAGTGCCTCCCGGGAAGCCTGCAAACACCTCCGGAAGCGCCATAAAAGCAAAGCCTCCTCCCATCCCAAGGCCCTCTGCGCCCAGGGTCACAAAGACCACAGGGATAATGGCAAAGGCGGCCAGGATCGCCACCATGGTGTCAAGAAAACAGATCCAGGCTGCACTCTTAACCAGATTCTCCTTCTTCGGAACATAGGAACCATAGGTAACCATGATTCCCATTCCCACTGACAGTGAAAAAAAGGCCTGTCCGAGGGCTCCGACCAGGGTATCCCGGTTAAAATCCTCCAGTTTTACCATCAGCATAAAGGCAACGCCGTCCCCTGCCCCCGGAAGCGTCACAGCCCTCACAACACAGGCAATTAAAAGCAGGAACAGCAGAGGCATCAGGATTTTGCTCATTCTCTCGATACCAGCCGATACACCTCTGACTACCACATAGATACATATCACAAGAAACAGCAGGCCCCATATGAGAGGCTCTACCGGTTTTCCAATAAAATTGACAAAATAAGTCTGATAGACATCCGCCCCCTCTCCAAAGTCTGCCCCCATAAGATAGACAAAAATATACTTCATAACCCATCCGCCTACTACTGCATAGTAGGAAAGGATCACAAACAGCGTCACCATTCCGATTCCGCCTGCAAACGTCCATTTTCTGTTCAGCTGGTGAAAAGCTCCTACCACATTTTTCTGGGTCCCCCTTCCCATTGACAGCTCAGCCAGCATAACCGGAAAACCAACCAGGGCTACCATGGCGATGTAGCACAGAATAAAGGCGCCTCCTCCGTAAGCTCCCACCTTTCCCGGGAACTTCCAGATATTTCCCAGCCCTATGGCTGAGCCGGCCGCTGCCAGTATAAAGCCCAGATTGCTGGCCCACTGGCTTCTGTTCTGATTCATACTGCTCTCCTCCTGATGTAAAACTTTTTCTTTTATGCCTTCTGTCTTTCAGACACAAACAGTTCCATCATACCAGACTGACAGCAAAAAATCTATTCTCCCTCTGTATTTATCCATATCTGTTTGTTATCTCTCCCATAAAAAATAGTTATCGAATGTCTTTATAAAAAAGACACTCTGAGAGCCCTGACTAAAAAATCCTATTTTTGACTCCTTTTCAAAGACTTTTACAAAAAACTGAAATTTTTATTCGTTTTTTATATCAATATTCTTGATTTAATGGTAAAATAATAGAATGTAATGAACAGGAGGTGCTGCATATGAAAATGATTATTGCGATTATCGGAAGTGAAGATGCCGACGATTTAGTCTATGAGCTGAACCAGAACTCGTTTTTCGTCACAAAACTCTCCACCATGGGCGGTTTTTTGAAAAAGAAGAGTACCACTCTGATGCTGGGCGTCGATAATGCCAGGGTGGAAGAGGCCATTTCCATTATCAAAAAAATGTCCGGTCAGAGAGAGCAGCTTGTATACACTCCGCCAACCATGGCCGGCAACTGCTGTCCGACTGTCAATATGACAGTTCCCATGAATATGAAAGTCGGCGGCGCTACCATATTCGTGCTGGATGTGGAGAACTTCCAGAAATTCTGATGGCACTTTACCAGATACTTCACAAAAGCTCCGGTTTCACGCCGGAGCTTTTCTATTTCACAGGTTTCCTACTTCTTATCCTTATAACCGGTTCTCTCCCAGATCTCCTTCAGCCGCTCCCATCCGTCCATGGATACCAGGGCTACAATAAATGCTGCCAGAATACAGGCAAATACCATATACCATTCGATGGGCTGGGCCAGCCACGCCATGGCTGCCACCAGAACTGCCGGACAGAGTATCAGGCTCAGAACAATTACCACAGCCGAAGTGGGCAGCCTGGAAAGCCCTGGCCAGCTCTTAATGACCTGGGTAATTGCCGATACTAAAAAGGCCATTACACCGATCGCAATCAATCCATAGGATACATACTGCATTAAGGTTGTTATATCCATCTGCTTTTCCTCTTTTTCCTTACTATATTGAAATGCTGAACCGATCGCTCCTGTGACAGTTTTTCCTCATCCCAGGAAGGCTCCAGGAGCTTTTGGTCTGTCGCGAAGCAGAGAATATATCCAAATTAAGCGCAGATACGCAAAAACCCTTGTAAATACAGGAAAAATCCAGCATTTACAAGGGCAAAAGAAAAAAGCTGCTGACGGGAATCGAACCCGTGACCTCCGCACTACCAATGCGACGCTCTACCTACTGAGCTACAACAGCACTTCCCGGCTCCCTGAGCCGAGATATATCATATCACAGGCAGGCTGTTCTGTCAATCAAAATTTAACAAATCTTATAAAAAATTGCCAGAATTATTTTAAAATCCAGAATCTGCTTCAAAAGCTCCATCCGAATATTCCAGAGTGCTTCTCTGTCTTCTTCAGACAGACTTTCCCTCAATCTCGTCAATGAAAGCGCACAGGCAGCCCATATGGTCAATAACATAGTCTGCACCTGCTGCCCGGTAGCTCTGTGTCAGCCTCTCCTTAGCCGCTTCTTTGTCAGCCTCAGAAAGGGTCTCGTACTCCTGTTCTGTCAGTCCCATCTCAGAGCTTCCCTCCAAGACTCCCACAGAGATCACTCCTGCATTTACCCCCTCCTGAATATCAGAAATGGTATCTCCCACCTTCATAACTGTATGCACATTCCTGAGCCCAAGCTGTCTCATGTTTTCAAAAATCATATATGGATAAGGACGCCCCATATTTCCCACGCTGTTCGGGGAGATCCAGAAATCCGGCTCATATCCGTTTTCTGCTGCCTTTGGAACTACAATCTCCATCATCTGATCTGTATATCCCGTTGTGGATCCGATTTTTATTCCTCTGTCCCTCAGCTGCCTTACTGCTTCCAGAACATAAGGCTTTACTTCTGCATACCCGTGGAGAATCCCCAGCAGTTTCTCCGAAAACTTCTCGTGCATTTCGTCCACATCCCGGTCCGTCCACTCCCGTCCGTGAACCTTCACCCACTCGCTGTGAATCCGGTCCATAGACAGCATGGTTTTAATGTGATCCCATTTCAGCATCCCCATGGGCTTTCTGGTCTCTTCCATAGTCACATCAATCCCATACTCTCTGAAAATCTCCATAAATGCCCTGACCGGTGCAAAGCATCCATAGTCTACAGTCGTGCCTGCCCAGTCAAAAATCACACCTTCTATTTTCATTCCTGTCCTCCCGGCAGATATGGTTTTTCTGCCTTCTTTCCTCAAATTTTATATTCATCTTTAGCCAGCCGCCCATCCTGCTGAACTGAGACAGTCGGCAGATCTGCTGCCGTCTTTGCGCTGGCCTCCATTTTCTTCTGGTTTTACTGCTGTGCTGTCTTCTCCATGTACTCCTGCATAATCTCTGTCAGCTTCTGGATGTCCTCCTCATAGATCTCGCCGATCACGCCAATCCGGAAGGTATCTGCATCCGTCAGCTTTCCGGGATAGATTGCATATCCCCTCTCCTTGATATAATGGTACATATCCTGAAAGTCGAATTTTCTTCCCTCCGGGTACAGGAAAGTGGCAATAACAGGCCCCTGCCATGCCTGGTCCACATAGAGCTTAAAGCCCAGCTTTTCAAAGTTTTTCACAAGGGTATCCATATTGTTCTGGTAGCGGGCATGCCTTGCCTCGATGCCGCCCTCGTTTTTCAGCTCCTTTATAGCCTGGTCAAAAGCGAGAACTACGTGGGTCGGGGAGGTATAGCGCCATTTTCCGTCCTGTTCCATGCCTGCCCACTGATCGTAGAGATCAAGAGAAAGGCTTCTCGCACGCCCCTTAGACTCCATCAGCAATTTTCTGTTGGCAATAATAAAGGAGAATCCCGGAACACCCTGAATACACTTATTGGCAGAGCTCACAAGAAAATCAATGTGCCAGTCCCGAACCGGAATATCAACGCCTGCAAAGCTGGACATCGCATCCACAATAAAAACCTTTCCGTAAGTATGAGCCAGCCCGCCAATGGTCGCAATGTCATTCAGGATTCCGCTGGTGGTCTCACTGTGTATCATCATCACATGGGTAATTTCAGGGTGGTTCTTTAAGGCTTCCTCTGCTTTTCCTGCATCTGGTGTCTTATCGTAAGCCTGCGTTATATGAATACAGGAAATATGGTGATATTCACATATTTTAGCAGCCCTCTCGCCGTAAGCGCCGTTGCTCAGCAGAAGCACCGTTCCATCCTGAGGCACTGCACTGCTGAGTACGCTCTCCACTCCAAAGGTTCCTGAGCCCTGCATCAGCACTGCCGTGTACTCGTCCTCGCTGACATGGGCCAGATCCAGAAGCTCTCTTCGAATCCTCTGAGTGATCTGCTTATAGTCGTCATCCCATGTGCAGTGATCAAACATCATGACCTGTTTTACTGTGTCCGTAGTTGTAAGAGGACCTGGCGTAAGTAATTTGTAGTTTCTCATCTCTGTTCTCCTGTGAATTTTTATAATTGCCATGCTGAGGAATCGGCGGCCCCGTCAGGGTGTATGTTCGTCTGCCTTTTCTTTTGCTTGCTTTCAGCCTGTCTTCCGCTCCTTCTGTCAGCTTTGCTTTTAAGTTTTTCTCCAAACAAAGCTAATTCTACCTTAAATTTCTAAAAATTCAAGAGAAATCTCATTTTTTAACTAACTTTTTACCTGTATTTTACATTTTATAAGAACAATACTTACATTTTTTATTTTCTATACAATCCCTGATCCATTTTTTACATTCACCGGTTTTCTGCCTGCCCTATGCCATCAGACTTTCTGCCTCTCCCATATCCGGAACGGCAGGCTTCCTTTCTTCTGAAAAGCCTTTTCGGCGGCAAAACAGCCATGCCTTTTGATTGTTCCTGCACATACGGAAAGAAACTCTTTTTCTCCTGTTCTCTTCCCTGTACAGAGGTTTTCTCCCGCTTCCCCTTCCTCTCCTCCTTCACAAACAGGCCCGGGATAGGCAGACGTATTCTGCATCCAGCAGGTCTGCAGCACAAAGAAATATGCCTGAAGCAGCCTTTTTCCTCTGCGCGGCATGCGCATCCCGCACCGCAGGGCTTTTTATATTATAGGAAATTCAGAGGAATTTGCTATAATACAAGAAAAAGCAGGCGGAACAATATTCCGCCTGCGTCCTCTCATCCGGGAGCAGAAGTTTCTCTATACCATTTTGGGCTCTTCCCCCTCTGTCCGGGCAGCCTCCACCTGACCAGCCTCCACCTGGCCCTCAGAAGCCTTTGGACCTGCTCCTGCCGGCGTCCTGTTGATGGTAAACGGCAGGTTAATACTCATAATATTCAGCACAACGCCTCTGGCATCCGGAACCAGAAGGGAAGCCAGCTTCTCGGCCGGAACAGCAATCGGGCGGAACTTGTTTTCCCTGTTGAATTTCTGGAATTCCAGTGCATCCGTAAAAACCGGCTGATACAGGTTTCCATCCTTCATCTTTGCCAGCGGAACGCCCTTCTCCTCTTTCTGCACTGCCATAATAAATCTGCCCTTTTTAAAATCTGCCAGAAGCTCGTCAAGGAGTCCTGCCGTATTGGCATCATGCTGCGGATTCGGCTGTTTCCTCATCTCCTGGGCATAGTAGAGAGAGGTGAGCTGAAGCTGAGGATTCTCAATCCACACCGTTCCCTCCGGCTGCTCCTCCTGGCTCTTCCTTCTCACCAGCTCCTCAAGCTGCAGAAGCGTCTCCTCGCTGCCATTGGCCATGAGGATCGCGTTCACCCCCAGTGTAAAGAGGCTTGTGAAAAACAGGAGCTTCTGCTTTTCCTCCACCCTCACAATCGAAACAGGGATCTTCTCTTCCAGAAGCGCCTTTCCCTTTTCTCTTGCCTCCTCCTCTGTGAAGAACATCAGAATCTCATCATCAAAGGTTTCCGGGTCACAGACCACGTAGGGCTGCTTCGTACAAACAGACATCAGAACATAAAGCTCCGGCACATTTCTCATCTTTAAGAGCAGCTCCTTTTTTTCCAGAACTGCCGTATTTTTTTCTTCATTGCTCATCATATCTTCTCCTTCCGCCTGCTTTCCGCGGAAGGCCCACTGAAAAGCGCGTTTTTTCTCTAATCAATTATAAGCAAAAGAGATTTTCGTGTCAATAAAAAGGAAGGGCTGAACAGAACTCCCGGCACGCCTGAAACAGGAAGCATTAAAAATTATCCTTTATCAGTGAAACAGCGATTTCTCTTGCCCTGGCACCGGACACACAGGTGTCTGGGAATATTTTGAGGAACCGCCAAAAATCCGCTCCATCACTCCGTTCTGTTCTCCCGGTGAGATTTTTAGGGATGATCGATCCAAAAGCCGGTGAGGCCGGACTTCTGTTGTTATTGTTCAGATGCCCTGTTCCAGTCCTCATTCCGGAAGATCTCACCGCTCCCGAGGCGGGTGGAATTCTCCGGATCGATAGCTCCCCCTTTCCAATCCCACCGGGGAAGAAATAATTTTGAAGGGGAAACAGGGGGAACGGCAGGTTCCTCCTTCCCTGATCCTATCTGGCAAAATACTCCTTCGCACACTGAATCAGGGCCTTCAGTGCAGGTTTTCCCTGCACCGACCGATAATACACCCCAAAGGATAAGGGCTCAACATCAGACAGCAGAATCCTGGAGGTAAGCGGCGACTCGGGTACTAGAAAATCCGGCAGAACGGACACTCCGTATCCCGCTGTGACCAGAACTGCAATCGCCTCCGCCGACTCACAGAAATAAAGCTCTGACGGCGGCCTCTTTCCTATAAGCCTGCCCTGCAGCTGCGCAACCAGATTAAAGGATCTCGGAGGCTGAAACAGAACAAGGCGCTCCTTCTTCAGGCTGTCAAGCGTCGTCTCTGTCTGCCCGGACAGGGGGTGACCGCTGGGGCAGACACAGACAACCGGAACTTTTACAAATTCCCTGTAAATCGCAGAAAGCCTTACAGCGTGAGATTCCCTGAATCCAACCACTGCGTCCAAATCCCCCTCCTCCAGTATCCGGTAGATATGCTGGAACGGAATCATCTGCAGGCGGGGATGCAGTCCAGGGCGGTTCCTTCGAAGCTGTTTCAGCACATCCGACAGCAAAAACATACAGGGGAAATTGTAGAATCCCAAAGCCAGGGTTTCAATTTCCCTGGGCATGGCGCTGTCAAACCGTTTTTTCGCCCGCTCAGAAATCTCCACAATCTGACGGGCATCGTGCAGGAAGGTTTTCCCTTCCTCCGTCAGCTTCACGGAGCGGGTCGTGCGCTGAAACAGCTGAACGTTCAGCTCCTTTTCCAGGGTCTGGATCTGCTGGCTGACTGCCGGGTGCGTCACGTGAAGCTGTTCTGCGGCCCGGGCAAAGTTCAGATGCTCAGCGACCGCAAGAAAACAGGAAAGCTGAAAGGTATTCACGGTTCTTCTCCTCTCTGATTAGTAAGTTTTTCTTTCTAATAGTAACAGATTCCAAATTTACTTTCAACGGCAAATCCTTATAATCAAAGTAAGGCAGGTGGTCAGATCCTGAACTATTATCTCAAAAAGGCAGCAGGATCATCCACCGGATGCGCCCGGCTGCCTGAATCGAAACAAGATTGGAGGAAAATATATGATTGGAACACTGCTGGCGCAGGTGAAGGAATACAAATCTTCCGCTATCCTCGCGCCGTTCTTTACTGCTTTGGAAGTGCTGACAGAGGTGCTGATTCCTTTTGTCACCGCGTCCCTGATTGACAGGGGCATTGAGGCCGGAAAGGTCCGGCAGATATATTTCTACGGCGGCATCATGCTGGGAATGGCTCTTTTGAGCTTGCTGTTCGGAGTTCTGGCCGGGCGCTTTGCGGCAAGGGCTTCCTCCGGACTCGCCTGTAACCTGCGGGAAAGCATCTTTGAGAAGGTGCAGACCTTTTCCTTCTCCAACATCGACAGATTCAGCACCGCCGGACTGGTTACCCGTATGACCACGGATGTAACCAATGTACAGAATGCCGCACAGATGATCCTGCGGGTTGCAGTCCGTGCTCCCCTGGCCATGATCTGCAGTATGGTGATGTGCTTTTTCATCAGCGCCCGGCTCAGCACTGTTTTCCTGGCCGCCATTCTGATTCTGGCCGGGGCGCTGAGCTTAATCACGGTTAAGACCGCCAGGCTATTCACGGAGGTATTCAGCAAATATGATGAGCTGAATGCCGGTGTACAGGAGAATGTAGCTGCCATCCGTGTGGTAAAAGCGTTTGTGCGGGAAGATTATGAAAACATCAGATTCAGAAAAGCAGCTGAAAAACTGTATTCCCTGTTTGTCAGGGCAGAGAGCAATCTGGCTCTGAACAGTCCTGTGATGATGTCAGTCGTCTATGGCTGTATCCTGGCGCTCTCCTGGTTCGGCGCCCGGTTTATCGTGGCAGGCCAGCTGACCACCGGAAACCTGACCTCCCTGCTCAGCTATGTCATGAGCGTTCTGATGTCTCTTATGATGCTCTCCATGGTGTTTGTAATGATTACCATGAGCGCCGCCAGCGGAAGACGTATCGCAGAAGTCCTGAACGAGGTACCGGACATGAGCAGTCCTGAACATCCACAGACTGAAGTACAGGATGGAAGCATTGACTTTAACCATGTGAGTTTTTCCTACAGGCATGGCAGCGGAGAGCAGACGCTGCATGACATTGATCTCCATATCCGTTCCGGTGAAACCATCGGAATAATCGGCGGCACCGGCTGCGGCAAGTCCAGCCTGGTCAGCCTGATCAGCCGTCTGTACGACGCCGATGAGGGAACCGTCTGCGTGGGCAGAAAAGATGTCCGCTCTTATGACATGGAGGCGCTGCGCAATCAGGTGGCTGTAGTGCTGCAGAAAAATGTTCTGTTCTCTGGAACCATTCTGGACAACCTTCGCTGGGGCAGGGAGAACGCCACCGAGGAGGAGTGCGCAAAAGCATGTCAGCTGGCATGTGCCGACGAATTTATTGAGCGGTTCCCGGACCGGTACGGTTCCCGGATCGAGCGGGGCGGCAGCAATATCTCCGGCGGGCAGAAGCAGCGGCTGTGCATTGCCCGCGCGCTTATGAGAAACCCTAAGATTTTAATTTTAGATGACTCCACAAGCGCGGTGGATACCGCCACAGACGCAAAAATACGGGAAGCTTTTTCCCAAAAAATCCCCGGAACCACAAAGCTGATTGTAGCCCAGAGAATTTCCAGTGTGCGGGATGCTGAGCGGATCCTGGTATTGGACAATGGAACAGTGAGCGGGTTTGACAACCATGAGAACCTGCTGAAGACAAACCGGATTTATCGGGAAATTTATGAGGCCCAGACCCGGGGCGGCGGAGACTTTGACCAGCCCGCCCCCGACAGAAAGGATGGTGTTGAGTAATGGCTTTTCAAAATCATACAGGCAAGATGAATCTGCGGCAGCAGGCAGCCGCAATGAAGCGTGTCCTGCTCTTCATGCTGAAGGATTATCCCTTTTCCTTTTTCATGGTGGCGGTGTGTATCTTTGGCTCCGCACTGGCGACACTTCGCGGCACCCTGTTTCTGCAGAGTCTGATCGACGATTACATCGTCCCTCTGACCCAGACACAGAACCCCGATTTTTCTGGACTGGCATCTGCCCTGGTGTCTTTAGCCGTCATATACGGGATTGGCATCCTGTGCTCCTACGGCTGCAGCCGCATCATGGTGAATATCAGCCAGGGCACCATGCGCAACCTGCGCGTGGAGCTGTTCCGCCATATGGAGTCTCTTCCGATCCGGTACTTTGATACTCATTCCCACGGGGATATCATGTCCGTCTACACAAACGATGTGGACACCCTGCGGCAGCTGATGAGCCAGAGTATCCCCCAGGTCATCAACTCCAGTGTGACGATACTGACCTCCTTCATCAGCATGCTGGTGCTGAATGTTCCCCTGACGGTTCTCACCCTGGCGATGATCCTTGTCATGGCCTTTGCCACCTCAAAAATCGCGGCGAAATCCTCTTACTATTTCACAAAGCAGCAGAAGGATTTGGGAGCTGTCAACGGATACATTGAGGAAATGATGGACGGGCAGAAAGTTGTAAAGGTCTTCTGCCATGAAGAGAAAAGTACAGAACAGTTTCGCAGACTCAATCAGGAACTGCGCAGGAGCGCGGACAAAGCCAATACCTATTCCAATATTACCATGCCTGTCAATATGAGTCTCGGAAACATCAGCTATGTCCTGTGTGCCCTGATCGGCGCCCTTTTCGCACTGAACGGCCGCCTTGGACTGACTTTGGGCACTCTCGTATCATTCCTGACCCTGAACAAAAACTCCACCCAGCCGGTCAGTCAGATCAGCCAGCAGATGAACAGTATTGTCATGGCTATGGCCGGAGCCCGGCGCATCTTTGATCTGATGGACGAAACCCCAGAGAGTGACAGCGGCTATGTGGAGCTGGTCAGGGTCAGGGAAAATCCCGACGGCAGTCTGAGTGAGACCGGGGAATCCGCAAATGTCTGGGCCTGGAAGCATCCCCACAGGGCAGACGGCACTGTCACTTATAAAAAGCTGGAGGGGGAGATTACCTTTCACGACGTGGACTTTGGATATGAGGAGGGAAAGATTGTTCTCCATGATGTCAGACTGCATGCGGCACCGGGCCAGAAAATTGCCTTCGTAGGCAGCACCGGCGCGGGAAAAACCACAATCACCAATCTGATCAACCGTTTCTATGACATTGCCGACGGCAAGATCCGCTACGACGGCATCAACATCAACAAGATCCGAAAGGGTGATCTGCGCCGCAGCTTAGGCATGGTCCTTCAGGATACCCATCTGTTTACCGGCACGGTAATGGACAACATCCGGTACGGGCGGCTTAATGCCACCGACGTGGAATGTATCTCGGCGGCTCAGCTGGCAAACGCAGACAGCTTTATCCGCCGCCTCCCTGACGGCTATCAGACTGTGCTGACCGGGGACGGGGCCAACCTGAGTCAGGGACAGAGGCAGCTTATCGCGATTGCCAGGGCGGCCGTGGCCAATCCTCCGGTCCTGATCCTGGATGAGGCTACCTCCTCCATCGACACCCGGACGGAAGCGCTGGTACAGAGGGGAATGGACAGCCTGATGGAGGGCCGGACTGCCTTTGTAATCGCCCACCGGCTGTCTACTGTCAAAAATTCTGACTGCATTATAGTGCTGGAACAGGGACGCATCATTGAGAGAGGCTCCCACGACCGGCTGCTCGCAGAAAAGGGCAGATATTACCAGCTCTATACCGGAAATGCGGTCCATGCATAAACAGAACATGCAGTCAGCATTTCACAGGTATTCCCCACACGGAGTCTGGCTCCTGCCCCGGGGGCACATCCGCCCAGACAGCAGATTGCACAGACGGTAATCAGCTCCCTCCTCTTCAGAGCCATCGTATTTCTGATGCTGAAATTCCCCAGTCCGGCCTGCCAGACATTGCCTTATTGCGCATCCTGGCCATATGAGCTGACCCGTTTCATTTTTGCGGAATTTTCTGGCTCTCTGCAGACCACACATGGCCTTCTCCGGCCGCATTCTTTGTATCCTGAGCCGTCATTCCACTAAGGGATGGGGAAATAAACCTCCTCCTGGGTGCAGTGCAGGGATTTCATGGCCGCCACCTCGTCCCGCTTTGCAAAGTTCCTCAGCGTCCTTTTCAGATACTGCATTTTATGACTTCCTGTTTTATAATGAGCCTGAATCAAGTCCATTATAAGTTGTATCATCGACAGCCTCCAGCCATTCATTGGAAGTCTCTTCCCCGGGAATCTCCAGAGCAATATGGGAAAACCAACTGTCTTTTTTTGCTCCATGCCAGTGCTTGACTTCAGCCGGAATTACAATCACATTCCCCGGCTGAAGACTTACCGGCGCCTTTCCCTCTTCCTGATACCATCCCTCTCCGGCTGTGCAGATTAAAATCTGGCCGCCGCCGCTTTTTGCATGATGGATATGCCAGTTATTCCGGCACCCGGGTTCAAAGGTCACATTAGCCAGAAATATCGGACATTTCCCTGCTTCAGTTAATGGATTCAAATAGGAATTTCCAATAAAATACTGAGCATAAGCTGTGTTGGCCTTCCCTAAGCCAAAAATATTTTCATGTTCAAAAATAGTCTTATCACTGGTACGCATCTAAATTCTCCTTTATTATTTTTTATTCCCACTGCATGACCGCAACAACTTTGAAACAATGACTCGTCTCCGTTCATTATTCATTCCATTCCGCCAGTGCAGAACAGCCTGTCATCTGTCTCCGGGCACAGTTTCACAATATCCTTCCTTTCCAAATGACATACATTTCCCGATCACACCGCCGGTCCGCAGATACTCATAGGTAGGCATCTCAAACAGCACGGGCTTTAAGATATGGTAATCAATCTTGCCTGCCTCATTCAGCACGCTTTCTTCGGCATAGGTTGCGTCAATGGTGCAGATAAAGCTCTCAAAGCCTTTCGTTTCGTAAATATCTTCCACGCTGCATACCATGGTTACCGGTGCCTGAACGATCATCGGCACACCTGCATCATCTGCCTTATAATCAAACAAAGCGGATTTGTCTTCCCTGGTTCCACTGACGCAG
This sequence comes from Clostridiales bacterium, assembly GCA_019423835.1. Taxonomy (GTDB): domain Bacteria; phylum Bacillota; class Clostridia; order Lachnospirales; family Lachnospiraceae; genus Otoolea. The sequence goes on from JAHZAR010000020.1 coordinate 32,887, forward strand.
CCAGATCGGTCGGCTTTCGCAAGCATTGCTTCATCCACAATATTGATGGAGAGTTTTTTGTTTTCCCTGATACCCTGGTTTGTGTAATGAGCCGACGCCAGGCTGACCATCACATGATCATGTCCAATAATCCCCAGATGTCCTGCCAACAGCCAGTTTGGCTTCCCATTCACCATTGCTCCAACCACCACCAGGGGTGTGGGATATAAGGCTAATGCATTTCCAATATTTTTCTTCATTTTAAAGTACCTCCTGAAAATAATCAATTCTATCTATTTGCCAATGACTTTCCATTCCATTGGTATAAAACCACGCAGACCGCTCATCCGGCATTGCGGAATCTCCGGAATCATTGAGCGCAGCCCTATTCTCCCAGATTCCCATGCATGCCATAAAGGTCCCATACATTGGGAGAGAAACTGCTTACCTCTACCATAGTCTGGCGATACACTCCGGGCCGTGTTTCCGGATTCCCTCAGAAAGACAGTATCTTCAGTCACGTCAGGACAGGCAGAATTGTCTTTTGAACAGTCTCAGATAGCTGCCAGAATTGTGGCTTTTTCCCGGACAGCCTGCGAAAAGAGCAGGCTGTCGATGAGCAGCATAAAAAGCGGGACGGAGACTATCTCCCATGAAGCAGATTTTTATGCCAGTT
>JAHZAR010000021.1:0-11512 GCA_019423835.1 Clostridiales bacterium
CGCCTCAAAAGAGGCGGCTAATTTAGATGACAGGTGCATGGTTTACCATGTACGATCGTTCTTTACACAGCGTCGAATAATTTCTAAAAACACCTGTCGGAATCATTGACTCTGATTCCATTTACGCAGGCGTGTTTTGCTAAATGCAGAGTGATCGGGAATTTTATCTGTAAGTTCAAAGCCACAGAACCATCTATACGCAATATTCAGCTGAACTACCTGCACGAAACGACGCTCCGACTTGATACCGTAAAGGTACCCTGCCAACAGCATTTTAAACATGCTGACAGGATCAACCGATGGGCGGCCATTTGCAGGATAATATGGCTTTACAAGCTCGTAAATAAAATCAAATGAAATGATCTGATTAATTGTTCGAAGCAAGTGATTTTCTGGAATCAATTTTGATAGATCCAGTATTCCCACGCTCATTTGTCCACTTTTCCGTCCCATCATGTTCCATCCCTCCTCGTATATTTTGACTTTGAACGCCCTGTCATTCTTTTTGCTGCAGAATATATGGTAATCATGGAACTGTTCGTATTTGCAGACCATTACGGAATGAAGGCGCTGAAAAGGCTTAGCAGACCCTGATATGGTTAATAGTGAGCCAGTAGAAGTCGGCTGTGAAAAATGATATACTCAGGATACCTGCTCTCTGGTTTTCTCTCCGGTATGTCTCACCGGAAGGATGAGATTTCAATCCAGTTCCAGTGTTTCAACGGAGGATATTTAGCCATGGATAGAGAGCCTGCAGTAGTGATTAAATTGACATAAAACAGATATAGAAGATTGGACAGTTCCTTCAATCCTTTTACAGACAGATACCAATGGACAGACGTAAACACGACCGGTTATGTTTTTTCGCAGCAGTGAAAGCATATCCGGTCTTTTTTGCTCTGCAGGAAAGCTATTTCTGCGTTAAAACATAAAATATTGGTTTCCATAGAGCAAAAATGTTCCGCTCCGAATGTGCGCTCGCTCGTGTGGAAATGGCTGCTGGGCATCCATCCTGGGGCCGATTGGTCCTGAGCTCAGTCCCAGAGCTGTTTCTTAGACGGGACGCTGGCTCAGCCTTGATTCTGGAGGAAAAAAGTGATAATATAGATGAAAATTCGACAGAAAATATCATTTTTTATAACTTATAGAGAAATATAAACAGATAGCAATGAGAATAATGAAAAAATGCGAAAATTGGCTTGAAGCCAGATTAAATAAACCGGAAGTAACGAAGGATACCATAGCCAGACAGAGGCTTCTGGATGAGATCGATAAAGAAGAAGCCCGAATCCTGGTCCTGTATGGACCGATGGGGTACGGAAAAACTTCTCTTCTGGTCTCGTGGTGCTGCCTGAACAGGAGACAGACTGCGTGGTGCAGAGCCGTTGAAGAGGACAGCAATCCAGAGATACTGGCCAGGGATCTGGCGGCGTCTGTTCGCAGGGTATATCCAGATTTTAACTTCGACGTGGATCAGGTATTGGAAAACACTGGAGGGGAACTGGGCAGCGGAAATTTGGCCTGCAAATTTGGAAAGGCATTTTACCAATTGACGGAGCAGTCAGGCGGGCAGTTCCTGGATATTATATTGGATGATTTCCATAAAATCAGCGGCGATAAGGCAGGACAGTTTCTGGCTTCTCTGATTTCAGAAACCCCGGAACAGGTGCGTCTGCTGATTGCGACCAGGGGGGTGATTCCCGGCTTTGCTCTCCGCTATCTCCCCAATGGAATCTGCCGACTCTTCTGCAGCCAGAATCTCTCTCTGACAGTGGCAGAAATTGAAGAGGAGGCCAGGAAAATGCACATACAAGGCCAGCTGGAAAACGTGGCGCGGACTGTATGGAAACGGACGCTAGGCTGGCCGGCCGGTGTAACGATGATATTTTTTGCCATGCAGAATACGGCAGCAGACGGAGAAAAGGAAATAGACAGGCTGTGTTCTTCCCCGGTGATGAAAGAGCTGGTGAGAAGTGAGCTCGTGTCCTGCCAGCCGGAAGAAATGAGAGAATTTATGGTTGCTATATCGCCCTTTGACTGGCTGGAAGAGGAACTGTGCTCTCAGGTATTGAGTGAAAGCCAGGCCAGAGAGAAGCTTTACTGGCTGTTTCAGAGGGGGCTGATTTTCCAGGAGAAGGCTACAAGCGGGAAGTACAGCTGGAATCCGCTGCTTCGAGACTATCTGTCGGGACTCTTGCCGGAAAAAGAGAAAAAGAAGATTTTGGAACGCGCCTCCTGCTGGCTTTTAAGAAAAGGGAGGATTAAAGAAGCTGCCATATTTGCTATGCAGGCTGGGAACGGAACGATACTGGAAGAGATCCTGCAGGATAATGGAATCGCTATGCTGGAAGGCGGAGAGCTGGAAGAGCTGGAACAGTGGAGCAACTTTTTGGTAGGCAGGGGGGGCGGCAAAAAGGCATTTACTCTGTTTCTGGATGGACTGATACAGCGGAAACGAAAGCGGGAGCATTCAGAACTGAAAAGCTTTGAGATGGCCCTGGAAAAATCGAAAGAAGAACGTAATCAGGATATCTATATAAAAACACTTTTTGGCATAGCACGCTGCCTGGCAGAGCGTGGAGAAGGAGCACAGGCGGAAGCGTGTATGCGCGCAGGCGTGGAGAAGGAACTGGAGCCTTACAGCCGTCCCTGGTACGATGGTATGGCGGGATGGATCCGAATTCGGCTGATAGCAGACCAGGAAAAGGGAGCATTGGAGCTTCTGGAGCAGATCCTCCGTCCCCAAAATGTCCAATATTTGGAAAGTCCGTCTGGCTGGCAGATGGTCTTAAAAACAGAAGCGGCCAACCTGGTTGGGATTTTAACTGCCTGCAACAGCCTTCAGAGGAGTGCGATTCTGGCACGGCTGGATCAGGAAGATTCCCCAAACAGATTTGCAGAAAGTTTCTGTGCAGCAAAACTAATCCTGTCTGGAAATGTAAATGTGCAGGAAATCCATGGCCTTTTAAAACGTCTGGACAGTGAAACACAGACGGCATGCCATGCGAGAGCGCGTGTGGAAGGAGGTTATCTGCTGTTCATGCTGGGCTTCTGGAAAGAAGCCGCATGTCAGATCTGTACCGGGATTGAGGCTCTTAGCAGAATGAGGCTTTTTATCTCGCAGGATGAGGGAGAAAAAATCCATAAAATATATCAGATTTATGCAATTTCCAGGGGAAATATGCAGGCAGCTAGACAGGGAAACCATTTGATTGCCTCCTGTTTCGGACGGTTTCGGATCAGTGTACTTGAAACCGGGCAGGAAATCAAATGGAGAACGAGAAAAGCCAGAGAATGCATGGCATTTCTGCTGCACCAGGAGGGAAAAGGTGTCACCAGGGATGAACTGATCGATGCCCTGTGGGATGAGGGAAACCGACCTAAAAACGAGATAGTTGCTCTCCATAATATTCTTTCCAGTATCCGAAAAAGTTTCACTGATTTTGAGGAGGAGATTATTGTCTTCCGTGATAAAAAGTATTACGTAAAACAGGATCTTATTTATACGGATATCGGACTGGCCAAAGAGATTGTAACTGCAGTTCGCAGCCAGGAATTTGAAAAGCTGCTTTCTTGGGAAAATTTGATAGAGTTTTTTGCGGAAGGTGCTTATCTGGACAATGTGGAGGGGCAGTGGGTGGTTCAGAACCGGTACTTCTATGAGAGGTATTTCTATGAAGGTCTGGTAGGGCTTGGAACCTGCCATATGGATCGGGGGGAATTTTACAGGGCGGAACATTGTATGCAACGGGCATTGCTCCTGGAGCCATATGGCCTTTCTGCCATTACAGGCCTTATGGACTGCTATGGAAGAACAGGGGATGAGCTTGGGCTGTCCCATTTCTATAAAGAACTTTTGAAGAATACGGAACCGGGGTTATGCAGGGAACTGAAAGATGAATTGAAGGACCCTTATGAAAAAAATAGATTACTTTGCAGGAGGTACCATGGGGAAAAGTCTTGAGGAAGCTGGATTTATGGAGTTGGCTTTATATGGAAAACATTTGTATGAGGCCGGACGCCAAACGGTGTGGAACCCCTTTCCGGAATATTCTGCAGAAGAACTGAAAATATATTGGACAGAGAAACGGGAAAAGGTGTGGCTCCAAGGAGAGATTGGGTTTCTGAGCCGGAAGATGGAATTGGAGGAACCGGAGAGTTACCTAATCTTTTTGGCCTTCCTTTTGGAGACGGATCAGGACTTCGCCGCTGCCTTTGCGTGTCTGGAAAACGGGAACAGTGAATGGGGAGTTGGGCGGAAACTGGCCAAAGAGCTGTACCGGTACCACCAGGGAGATGGAGAACTGGATCAGTCACTCAGCAGAAGAAGACAGTGGGAGCCATACCTTTTTGGTGAAGGCTGGACAAGAGAAAAAATAAGGCTTTCCAGGCCAGTGGCCATGTTCCTGAAAAGTCCGGAAACGTGGATTCAAAGAGAAGCACAGGAACCGTCTGCGGGACAGAAAAAACTCGTGGAGCAGGCACAGGCATGGGGGATCCGCCCCCAAGCTGAGAGGCTGGCTGCATATCTGAAAAATCCCATCCAGGACAAGGGAGAATGCATCGTCCTGACAGGTCCTGAGGGATCCGGAAAAAGGCTGTGTGCGGAGACGGCTTCAGCGCTGGCGGGAATCCCTTTCTTTTTCCTGAAAAATTCGGAGATTTCTGAAATAGGATTTGAGACCATATTAAAATGTGCCCTGAACGAAGCGGTTCTGTGCCTGAGCCTTCCGGGCAAGGAAGGAGAACAAAATGAGAAGGCGCAGGCGATAATCTCAGAAGGCAGGAGACTTCTCAGGGCAGTCTTTGTGCTGAGCGGGGAAGAAACGACTTTGGAAGGGCATGCCAGTCTTTTTCTCAAGATGGAAATACCCGGTTTAGGTGAGAGATTTCGGATCTGGAAAAGGGAAGCTTCCGGATATCCTCTGGCAGATGAGGTTTCTCTTCGGGAGATGGCTAACAAATACGCGCTGTCTCCGGGGCAGATCTGCAGGGTTCTCGAGATGTCGGTTCGCCAGATGAGATATCATGGGCAGCGGTGTATTTCGGAGCAGATTCTGTCAGAAGGCTGCCACTGTCTTTTGGGAGAACATTTTGGAAACAGAGCCTCCCGGGTCAGGAATGCATTCACCTGGGACGATCTGGTTCTTCCTAAGCGCCAGAAGGAAAAACTGATGGCGGCATGTGCTCAGATGCGCTGCCGCCATAAAGTTCTGGAGGAGTGGGGAATTCAGAAAAAAATGCCGTATGGGATCGGAATCTCCCTGATTTTTTCGGGGCCTCCCGGAACGGGAAAGACGATGGCTGCCGGAATTTTGGCAGATCAGCTGGGGGTGGAACTTTACAAGGTGAGGCTGGCGGCAGTGGTCAGCAAATTTATAGGGGAAACAGAAAAGAACCTGGAGCAGATTTTTGAACAGGCGAAAAAGAGCCAGGCAGCACTGTTTTTTGACGAGGCTGATGCCCTTTTTGGACGCCGGACAGAGGTGAAGGATTCCAATGACAAATACAGCAATATGGAGGCCGCCTTTCTGCTGCAGAAAATAGAGGAATACGACGGGATTGCCATCCTGGCAACGAACCTTTTACAAAATATGGATGAGGCATTTCGCCGGAGGATGAAATTTATTGTAGATTTTCCGTTCCCTGATCCGGAGAGCCGTCTGGCCATCTGGCGGCGGTCGATTCCACGTGAGCTTCCGTCTGGAGAACTGGATCTGGAATTTCTGGCAGAAAGTTTTGAACTGTCAGGGAGCGGTATCCGCAATGTAGTTTATCAGGCCGCTTTCTCTGCGGCCGCAGCAGGGAGGAGCCTTCAGATGGGCCACCTGATTCGGGCGATAGGATCAGAGTATGAAAAAAATGGAAAAACAATGCTTCGGAAGGAGGCGGGACCTTATGTCATGGATGTGGAAGACCTCTTCGGAGGCGGAAAAGGAGCATAAAACGGCCTCTTTTTGGAAACAGTCAGGGGCATCTCTTCGCATGAGCGAAGGAAGAGAAAACACAGCAGAGAGAGGCAGGAGGACAGATGACAGGGGACGTGAGCTACGCCGTTTGGAAAATGCTTACGGGAAAATTACTTTTTATGCTGTAGACGGACAGCGTATCGGCATAGAAGCGGCCCGGACAGGAGTGTGGCAGGAGGACAGCATGCAGAGGGCACGTCAGCAGCTTGACAGGAACCGGACTTTTCCTGTCAGGATGGAAGGAGGAAAAGGGTATACGGACAGCCATCACAAGGAGGAAGGAGCATTCCTGTGGAGCGAAACGGCAGACCTTTCAGGGGAACGTATAATGAATGAACTTCGGAGGCTGTCTGTGCAGCTGCGCCAGGAAACTTTGTCAGAGCTGATGCCGGAAGCTGTAAAAGAGTGCAGGATTCATGGCCATCTGCCCCTTTTTCATAAAATAGAAGAGAGCGTAAAAAAATCTTTGCAGGAAATCCGGCAGGGAGAAGAAAAGCCAGCTCCTTTTTTCTTTGAGAGTTTAGGCAGCCATAAAAGACAGGAGCAGGCTGACAAAACAGAAGCAGACAATTGGGACGGCGAGGAGAACGATGATGTGCAGAATTCATAAAACTGCATATAGTTTGTGCGATTAAGGTCGAAAATTGTATATAAGATTGAATATAAGGATTTGATATAATAAAAAAACAGGGTATTTCAAGGAAGAAGCAGTTTTTTTGGTTGAATCAAATGAGAAAGGAGGAACCAGTTTCTGAGAGGCGGTGGCCTGAGAGGGAAACTGGAAGAGTATGGCAGAGTATTTATCACCAGGTGTCTATGTGGAAGAATTTGAGTCTGGCTCTAAGCCAATGGAGGGAGTCAGTACAAGCACGGCAGGCTTTATCGGTCTGGCTGAGCGGGGACCCGTGGAGGGCGTTCCCCAGCTGGTGACCAACCCGGCAGATTTTCAGCGCATGTATGGCGGATACCTTTCTGAGAATGAATTTGGGGAGTACCGTTATCTGGCTTATGCGGTCACCCACTTTTTCCTGAACGGCGGTTCCCGCTGCTTTGTATCTCGAGTGGCCCCTAAGGATGCGGTGTGCTCCCAGGGATATCTCCCCTCCAAGGATGCGCCCGTACTGCAGTTTACAGCAAAGAACCCTGGAATCTGGGGTGATGGGATCCGTATTGTTATCAGTCCGTCCAGCAAAGCAAGGACACAGATTTTAGAAGTTATCCAGGTAGCAGAAGGGAAAAAGTATCTGGTCAAGAACGGCGGCGGTTTTAATCCCGGTGATATTGTAGCTTTCAGCGATGGAACCTCTGTTACCTACAATCAGGTCGTAAAAAATCAGGACAATATTATTTCCTTTAAAGAAGAGTTTGACGATACGGTCGTTGACAAGAACCTACTGCCGGTCAAAACGATCAGTACCTGTGAGATTACTGTGGAGGTCAGCTACGATACGATCACAGAGCTGTACGAGAACGTATCCTTCAATATTGAGGCAGCAAATTATATAGATAAAAAGCTGGCGAAATCTGATTTGGTAGAGGCACAGTATGTAGGAACACCAGGAAAAACACCAGAGACGCCTTTTGCACAGATATCCGGGCAGGAGGAAGCTGTGGCAACCGTCTCCATGGCAGGCGGCAGCAATGGCAGCATTTCTTCCATCACGGCAGCTGATTTTATCGGCGAAGACAGAGGGGCCGGAAAACGTACGGGGATCCAGTCCTTCCTGGACAATGATATGGTTTCTCTGATGGCGATCCCAGGCGTTACTGATCCGAATGTGCAGCTTATGCTGGTAGCTCACTGCGAGAATACAGGGAGCCGTTTCGCCGTGCTGGATATGCCTAAGGATGCCAAGAAGGTGGATGATCTGATTGCCCACAGAGATATTTTCGACAGCAATTATGCTGCTTTGTACCATCCGTGGCTGGAGATTTTTGATCCCTTAGACAAGAAGAACATCGCGATTCCGCCGTCTGGTTCCGTTCTCGGCATCTATGCCAGAAGCGACAATACCAGAGGTGTACATAAAGCCCCAGCAAACGAGATCGTCAGAGGATGCGTAGGCCTGGACTGCCAGTTCAACAAGGGAGAGCAGGATATTTTAAATCCGAAGGGAATCAACCTGATCCGCTCGTTCCCAGGACAGGGAATTCGCGTCTGGGGCGCCAGAACTGCCACCAGCAATGCAAGCTGGAAATACATCAACGTACGCAGGCTCTTTATCTTCATCGAAGAATCCATCAAGGCCAATACAAGCTGGGCTGTATTCGAACCGAACGACGAGGTTCTTTGGGTGAGAGTGCAGAGAACGATTAGCGTATTTTTAAACAATCTCTGGAGAGGCGGTTCACTGGCCGGAACTTCCCCAGAGGAAGCTTTCTTTGTAAACATTGGCAGGAATACCATGAGTCAGGACGATATTGACAACGGCCGTCTGATCTGTGTGATCGGCGTGGCGCCGGTGAAGCCTGCTGAGTTTGTGATCTTTAGAATTTCTCAGAAGACCGCAGATGCGGAATAGCAGCACGATAAAGGAAAGGAGTTTTGAGCAATGGCAGGTTATCCAAATGCAAAATTTAGGTATAAGGTAGAAATAGACGGGCTGGAGGCCGGCGGCTTTTCTGAGGTGACTGGCTTTGATGCCACCATTGAGCCGATCGAGTACCGGGAAGGCGATATGACGGCAGAGACACCCATGAAGGTTCCGGGGCTGAAAAAATACGGAAACATTACTCTGAAGCAGGGCGTAACGGATTCCAGAGTTCTTTACGACTGGATTACAACGGGGATCAATGGTGAGATCGAGCGCAAGACTCTGACGATCACACTGTTAAATGAAACGCAGGCCCCGGCCGCTTCCTGGCAGATCATAAATGCATGGCCTACCAAGTATACGGCTCCGGATTTCAATGCTACGGCTTCAGAAATTGCAATTGAGACGTTAGAAATTGTACACGAAGGGATGACCAGAGTATCCTGATGCAGCAAAAAAGAGGGGGCTTTTGCAGGTAATGGCAGATGCCTCTTCCTTTGCATTTATGTAGTATCACAGTATATTTTAGAAGTAGGTTAGGAGAGAACATGGAATTTCAGACAGAATTTGATTTTACTCTTCCGAGAGGCTATGTAGACCGGGATGGGATCGTTCATAAAAACGGAACGATGCGTCTGGCCAATGCGGCAGATGAAATCCTTCCTTTAAAGGATCCGAGGGTTCAGCAGAATCCGGGATACCTGACGATCATTCTGCTGGCCAGGGTAATTACGAAACTGGGAAGTCTTCCGGCAGTAGATACCCGTGTCATTGAAAATCTGTTTACGATGGATCTGGCATACCTTCAGGATCTGTACCAGAGGATCAATACGATGGACATGCCGGAATATAAGACCATCTGCCCCCATTGCGGGAAGGAAATCTCTGTTCCGGTAAATTTTATGGAAGCCGGAGAATAAAGACATATCCGGCTGACAAGATCTATGAGGAAACGGCATTTATTGCCTACTACCTCCACTGGAGCCACAGGGAAATCATGAGTCTCAGCCACATGGAGAGGATCAGATGGTGCAATGAGATATCCGCCATCAACCGGAAGCTGAACGATGAACCTGAAAATGTATTTAAGATATAGAACTAAGGAGGCGCGCCGTGTCCGTAAGGGAAAGTCTGCTGGCCAACAACCGTTTTCTGGTGAGCATAGGCCCTTTATTGATGAGTTTTGCAAAAATCACAAATATATCAGACAGCCTGGAAACAGAAGCGATTCAGGAGGGCGGCAATAACTGGTCACCCCAGCTCCTTATCAAGCCTAAAACTGCGGCGCAGACCCTTGTGCTGGAAAGAGGCGTTCAGACAGGCAGCCCGTCGATTCTGCTGTCTATTGGGAGTCAGGTAGAAGTAGGGACGATTATGATCATGGGACAGAATCGCCTACCCTCTAAGGCATACGCATTTGACAGCGGTCTGGTGACTAAATGGGAGATAGGGGAACTGGATGCTATGGGAAAAGATATTTTGATAAAAAAACTCGAAATTTCTCACAGCGGGCTTTATGAGGTGCTTTGACTTATGCTCAGAACAGCAAGAAAATTAGGACTGATTGGTTCATTGTACGGAAGTCGGAAGGATATAAGGATAGCTGCCGGATGTCTGAAGCGGGATATCTCTTTTGCCAGGAGTATACTGGAACGCTGCGGGATCCAGGCAGGAGAGCTGCTGCCGCTTCCTGATTTAGTCTTTCTGGAGCGTCTGGATCAGGAAGAGAATGAAAGCGCCCGCAAGGCGCTGACATTGATGCTGACGCTGCGCTGCTTCCAGACCAATGATGATATTACGTATCTTACGTTTCAGAACAGCTGGCGCCAATTCACAACACTGATCAACTATTATTTGGAGGAGGCGGTAGAGGCAGCCTCTCCTCTTTTGAGAGAAAGCCGGGAAATCTGGAGAGAACTGCAGATAGAGAGGAAAAAAGACGGAGGGGATGCCTTTGGGAAAAAGGCGCCGGACGGCAGCAGGCAGGATAAGGACGTTCTTGAAGAACGGATCAGGGAAAGCCTTAGGCAAATCGAAAGTTCGGAGGCTGCCCGCGGCAGTTTACAGGCAGGACAGGCGTCTGGGAAGGCAGAGCGGAGCATACGATCTGAGCTTACAAACAGAGGGATGAGAAAAAAAGCGGCCGATAAAACTGCGGCTGCAGCGGCCAGAGCGGCAAGGATGCCGAATTACCGCGAAATATGGAAGATCAGTACGGCTCCCGTGAGAACACAGACAGCGGCGCGGCTGTACAGTGAACTGGAGCGAATGGATCCGGAAAGCAGAAAGGAGCTCCTTCAGATTTTGGGAGTTTCTCCTGAAAAGTATCCCGGAAACCTGAGATATATAACCAGACGAAACTGGAGAGAGATGGCAGACCGGGCTGAGGCGGCGCTGGAAGATCTTTCAGACCGGGACCGGAAGCTCTTACGGGAAACCCGGCTGAAGAGACAAATTCTCCAGATGGCGGCAAAAACTCGGACGGCATCTCAGCTCAGATTGTTTTTGATACTGCCTTCAGGAGAAAATCAAGAAATAGAAAACAGCTCAGAGGAGAAGTCATCGATAAAGCTGTTGGAGCAGCTGGAACATCGGATCCAGCAGGAAGGGCCCGATGCCCCGGCATTACCAGGAGAAATACAGGCGGTGCAGGAGCGGCTGTCTCAGATTCCTGATGCGGGCTGGCTCTGGATAGAGAAATGGCTGGAGCAGTTTGACGGAGCGCAACAGCAGGAAACAGAGCCGCATGATCAGAGAAGCTGGACAAAGTCTTATCGGGACGCTGTTATCAGGAGAAGAGAGGCACTGAGAAACTGGATCAGCCATCTGGAAATGGATTTGTGGGAAGAGCTTCTGCATGAAATCCGAAGGGATGGACAGAGGAAATCATCTGCTGATCGTGCAGATATTCTGGTGGGTGAAGACGGCAGAGATGCGGGCCGGGACAGGAAAAGCGAAAGCTCTGCGTCTGGGACCTGGCCGGAAGCGGCCCGTGAAGAAAAGGCCGAA
>JAHZAR010000021.1:11612-25980 GCA_019423835.1 Clostridiales bacterium
AGTGTAAACCAGTGGCTGGAGCCGGAGGAGATGTACCGAAGGGATGTCCGGGAGAGGCTGTCCCTTCCCCGGGAGGAGGAAGCCGGAACCGGCCAGGAATACACAAAAGCCGACATCAGGCACAGGAAAGAGGAACTGAGGGAGTGGATCGGCTACATGGAACCGGAAGAATGGAGAGAGCTTCTGGAGGAGATCCGAAGTGCCGGGAGGAAGAAAACACAGGGGCTCAATACCGATATTCCGATGGATGAGGCCGGAAGTACCGTCCATCAAAAGGAAAAAAACGAAAGCTCTGCGTCTGGGACCTGGCCGGAAGCGGCCCGTGAAGAAAAGGCCGAAGAAGGGAAAGACTGGCTGTCCCGGTTCATCGTTGAGACGGATTTAAATCTCCGGGAAGGAGAGGCCAGCGCGGATAGGGAAGTACTGCAGTATAAGGAATCACTGCTAACCTTTCTGGAAGGGGAGGAAAGCTTTGCCGCACTGGAGGAGCTGGTTCATATAGCGAAGCGATCCGGAAACGAGAGGCTGAGGGAGAGTGTAAACCAGTGGCTGGAGCCGGAGGAGATGTACCGAAGGGATGTCCGGGAGAAACGGAACCCGGCAACTCCGGCTCAGAACTTCCTGGTTCGCCAATTTCTGGAATGGAAACCGCTCATTCAAAGCGTCTTTCAAAAAGATGTAGAGGAAGAGGATGGGTACGCTGAGCTGAAACTTTACCAAAGGAAAGAAGAGGGGTCTGTACAGGAGGTTCAGAGGACACAGCGGTACCTTCAGGAAATCATACTGGATATGGAAAAGGACGGGCAGACAGGAGAAAATATTCAGCCTGAAAGAGTATTTGCCCCGTTGTTCGGAAATCTGGCGGTGGAGGATACGGAGCCGGTCTTCAGCTACCAACCGGCTTCCCTGATAACAGCCCGCCCAGCTCATCAGCGATATTCATCTGCTGCACCGTCACCTCCTGTTTTGGAGGAAATTCAGTCAAAAGTGGCGTCTGCTGTGAAAGAACAGACGAATGATATCAAATTTGTGACAAGGCCTCCTGCTTTTACGACTGCATCGGAAGAGTATGCAAAAGAGATCCGTCAGATACGTACCAGTCAGGAGAGACAGCACAAGGAAATTGAAGAGATAAAACAGATCCAGCGCAGCCTTCTGGAAAGAACAGAGACGGGAAGAATGACGGAAACTGTTATGAGACAGATGCAGAAGCAGCTTAAAATAGAAAAATTGCGGCGCGGAATGTAATTCATTTTTAAACGGGAAGGAGAGAAGATGGCGATTGGAAAATTGGTGAAAGCAAAGCTGATTATATATGGAGAAAACGGCGAACAGAAGGACTCCGTTTCCTGCACCTTTAATCCTTCTCAATATGAGATCAGAAATTCCACAAACTATAAAGAGGATCTTTCTCTGGGCAGCGATGTTTCACGGATGGTCTACCTGTCAGGAAATAAAAGCGAGCTGTCCCTCACTCTGTACTTTGACAGTGCTGCCGATCAGCAGGTATCACTGGTTGACAATGGACAGAGAGCGGACGAAAAGGTAGGGGCTGTGACGGATAAAACAGAAAAGATTGTGAAAGCTATGAGGGTTGCAGGAACCCAGCACAGGCCCCCGTATGTGGCATTTCAATGGGGAAATCTGAATTTTAAAGGACTCATCACCTCGATGAACGAGACTTTTACAATGTTCAATCCTTTTGGAAAGCCCATCCGGGCCAAAGTAGATCTGACTATCAAGTCAGAGGAAAAGCCGGATATGACGAAAATGGCGGAGCCCTTTGAATCACCGGACAGGACGAAAGTGAGAACTCTGATTCAGGGAATGAGCCTGTGGCAGATTGCTTATGAGGAATATGGAGACTGTGAAAAGTGGAGAGAGATTGCCAGGGCCAACAACATCGTAAATCCCCTGAATCTTCGGCCCGGACAGAAACTGAAAGTTCCGGCTCTGTAAAAAAGGAGAAGCATTATGGACCTGATGAGCGGAAGCTATACATTTGCCGCATTGCAGAAAAAATACAAAAATTTCACGGTACCGGCGGCAAAGCTGAAAATCGGCGGGACTGATATTCTGGGACTGTCCGGCATTACAGTTGAGAACATTCAGGTAACTCTGACGCTGGCGAAAAATATGGCTGGAAGCGCTTCTTTTACTGTGGGCAGTACGTACGACTATAAAAACCATGAATTCGACAGCCGATTAAAGCGCAAGGTGATTTTGGGTAAAGAGGTTTCCGTAGAATTAGGCTATGAATCCAGCACAATAGAAATATTTAAGGGATTTATCGCTTCTGTCGGCCTGGAATTTAATGTACAGGAAGGAATTTTTTATCAGATTACAGCTCTGGATGTACGCAGCCTGATGATGAACGATAATTTCCGCATTGTCGCTCACAAAGCGGATTACTATTCTGATGCAGTGCGGAAAGTACTGAGCCGATACAAAAAGCTGTGTCAGCCGGTTATTGAGGCGACCCAGGAAAAACTGAAAGACCAGCAGATCTTTCAGGAGGCGTCAGACTACAGCTTTATTGTGGACGATATTATCGGATCAGGGAAAGCAGATCGGGAATTCTTCGTAGTGGCAGATAAAGCATATTTTCGCAAACCAAAGAGCAGTTCCAGTCCCCTGATCACGTTGGGAATAGGGAAGGGCCTGAAATCTTTTCAGAGAGATGCGTTCTATTTAAACAAAAAGATTCAGGTGATCGGCTATACAGAGGGAAATCCGCCTCAGCGGATTATAGGTGAAGCGTCTGCAAAATCGGATGAAAAGCAGACGGATGCCCTGGGAGAGGCAGGAATCACGTCAGTGAAGGCTCCGGACTGTCATGTGGAGAGCGAATTAAAAAAGAGAGCTGAAACTATAGCAGCCGGACTGAAGGATCAGAACATGCAGGCTTCCATATCCTGCGTGGGGCTTCCGGAGCTGGTACCGGGCCGTTTTGTGAAGATTGACGGCGTGGATGAGATGGTAGATAAGAGCTACTATGTAATAGAAGTTTCCCACCATTTCAGCCAGGATGGCTTTCAGACAACACTGAGAACGGAGGGATGGAAATAATGGGCCTGTTTGACGAACTTTTAGAGCGGCCGAAAGAAGAAAACAGAATGTTCAGTGTGATAACTGGGATTGTCCGTGAAAATTGGGACAAGGAGCACCCGGGGCAGGTAAAGGTAGAGTATTTTCTGGGGGAGAAGGGAAAAAGCGGCAGCAGTTGGGTCCCGGTTGCCATGCCTTATATCTGGGACAAGGCTGGAATGTATTTTTTGCCGGAGGTCGGAAGTGAAGTAGTTGTTGCTTTTCAGATGGGGGATCGCAACAGCCCTATTGTGATTGGCTCTCTTTGGAACAAAGAAATGGTTCTGCCGGAAAAGACTGCCAATGAAAAGAACAGCATCAAGAAAATCCGGACAAAAGGCGGCCATGAGATCATCTTTTCGGAAGAAGAGAAAAAAGAATATATGGAAATTCACACTCCAGGGGCCATGACAGTGAGCTTATCGGACGAAAAAAAGGAAATTGCGATTTCTGATGCGGACAAAAAAAACAGGATTTTTATCTCCGGAGAGAAAGGAACCGTGACAGTGGACGGAGAGAAGAAACTGGAGCTGTCCATCGGAGGCCAGTCACTGGTGACTCTGGAAAAAGACAAGGTAACGATAACCGCCGGGACAATCAGCCTGAAGGCAAAACAGTCCCTGAAACTCCAGGGGCAGACGACAGATATAAAAGGCAGCTCAGTTCAGATCAAGGCCGATGGAAGCCTGAAAGCAGAATCCAGCGGTGTTGCTCAGATTAAGGGGAGTATGGTAAAAATAAACTGACAAGGGAGAAATCTATGGATCAGCAGACATATGGAAAAGAATTTTTGGGCAGTGGATTTGCTTTCCCTGTGGAGCCGGATGCCGTGACTGGAAGAATCAGAACCGTGTCCCAGGAAGACTCGATCCGGCAGTCAATCTATATCATTCTGAGAACCCGGAAGGGAGAACGGGTGATGCGGCCTGAGTTCGGCTGCGGCATTTATGATTTTGCATTTGAGACTATGGATTATGCTACTCTTTCCCAGATCGGGAGAACTGTAAAAGAGGCTCTGGTTCTATGGGAACCAAGAATTCGGGATGTAGAGGTGGAGGCGCAGCCGGATCCATCAGCAGATGGGAAGCTCCTGATCCAGATCCGGTATGTGGTGCGGTCCACAAATAACCCCTATAATCTAGTATATCCCTTCTTTATGAACGAGGGAGAAAAGCTTTAGGATAAAACGAACCCAGGCAAAAAGGAGGCGATCATCTTGGAAAATGTCCCTGCAATGGACAGACGGTCTGATGTAGAACTGAACAATGAGATAAAAGAAAAAGCCGCAGGATATACTCCGCAGTGGCGTTTTAATCCGGAAGACCCGGATGTGGGAACTGCTCTTGCCAGCGTGTTTGTCCATATGCAGGAAGGGACGATCCGGCAGTATAACCGAATGGGGGAAAAACACAGAAGCGAATTTTTTAATGCTTTGGGCGCTTCCATGAAGCCGGCGTCTCCGGCGTCCGGTTACGTTGTGTTCAAACTGGTAAATGAGCAGGTAGACGGGGTGGAGCTGCCGGCAGGAACTGGCCTGACTTCATCAGCGCAGGGAGATGACGGCGGGGCTGTCCCTGTAGAAACCATGGAGGATCTCTACGTAAGCCCGGTACGCATTAAAGCGATCTATGAAAGCTGCGACAGCCTGGATTATATAGAGAAGCTGTATGAGGATTCAGATGAGAACAAGGGACCATTCACGCTGTTCGGATTCCGGGGGGAAAACCTGCAGAATCATGAGTTTTATATCGGACATCCCACAGTGTTTTCCGTAAAGACTAGGGGGCGAATAGAACTGTGGTTTTCCAGCGGGAGGAATGAACCGGTGGGACAGACGGTTCTCGAGGCGCTGGCAGATCCGCAGGAAGCAGAATTTTCCTATTCCACGGAGGAGGGATTTATCCCCTTTGCCGTATGTTGGAGAGAAGGCGATACGCTGATCCTGGAAAAGAGGACAGAGCAGCGTGCCTGGGAAAAAATTTCTATGGAAGATCAGGAGATGTACTGGATCCGATGTCGAATCCGGGACGGACGGCATTTTCAGGATTTCTGCTTTCGGGAGGCGGCGGTCAGCAGCAGCGCCTCCCATCTGCCTGCAGAGGGAATCAACGCCAATGGGACTGACAGCAGCCTGGATGAGTATTTTCCTTTTGGCGAACAGTTTTCAATCTACAATGAGGTTTATTTTCATTCAGATGAGGTATTTCAGAAAGCCGGAGCAATGATTCAGATGTCATTTTTGAGGGATTTTGTACCGGTACCCCTCAATATTTCAGATTCAGCCCAGGAAATGGACTGGAAGCTGATTATGAGGAAGAGCCAGATCCGAGTGGAAAAAGAGTACGATATCACGATAGCAGAGGTGATCTGGGAGTACTTTAATGGAAACGGCTGGGTACGGCTCTTTCCCGGAAAAGAGTACAGCCAGGTGTTCGGCACAGACGAGGGAACCTGGCGTCAGAGGCAGACGCTGTGCTTTCTCTGCCCGGCAGATATGGAACCAATCTTGGCCGGTGGGAGAGAAGGGCGCTGTATCCGTGCCAGGATTCTGAAGATTAATAATGCATTCAAGACTCAGGGAAGATATATCAGCCCCCTGCTGTCTGAGACGAGATTGGAGTACCGTTATCCGGACCACGGCCCGAGACCGGCAGCTTTTATAACGACTTACGATCTGAGCCGCCAATTATGGGCGCCTTCTGAATGCCTAGGACAGATGTACGGATTTTATCCGATTCGCCTGGCACAGGACGGTCGCCCGGCTGTCTATATAGGGACCGATCTTCCCTGGAAAAAAGGACCGCTGCGGCTCTTATGGATCATGGATCGTCTGGGACAGAAGAACCGGCCTCCGATCCGGTGGGAATATGAGGCCGCGGATCAGTGGCGGGATCTGAATCCGGCTGACGAAACGGAATATTTTGAGCAGACGGGAACGGTGACATTTTCCGGGCCGGATGACTGGGTAAAAAGGAAGCACTTTGGAAGAGAGATGTACTGGCTCCGCCTTACGGATCTGGAGGGAGGTTATCTTCCGGAACGAGGGTACAACCCACCGATAGTAGAGGCATTTTATGAAAATGCCGTGGAAGCATGGACGGTGAGATCTGGCTTTACAGAGTACCTGACCATGGAGCGGTATCAGGAACACGCATCTTTCCGGCTGCAGAACGGCAAAATCTACAGTCTGTCATTGTGGGAGCTGAACAGGCAAGTCCTGCCTCCGGCTGAGAGGGAAACACTGAAGGCGGCGGGCCTGCTGAGAGAAAACCGGGATGGGAGTGGACAAGTGACAGAGACCTGGATCAAGTGGGAAGAGAGGGAGAGCCTGTTTGCATCGGGAAGAGAGAGCAGACACTATATTCTGGACGCCAATGAAGGGATTCTTACATTCGGAGACGGGGCCAGGGGAAAGATACCGGCTCCGGGCATATTAAACGGGATCCTTGTAGAGTACAGTATAGGAGCCGGAGAAGACGGAAATCTGAGCGAAGGTCAGGTAAACGGGCTGGAGCTGGATGCAGGATTTATAAACAACGTTTCAAATCCGCGGCCATTTTTTGGAGGATATGACCGCGAGACAGCTCAGGAGGCCATGAGGCGCAGCGCCTGGGAGTTAAAGCACCAGTTCAGAGCTGTGACCAGGGAAGATTACGAGAAGCTGGCTATGGAAGGGGCAAGGCATATCCAGCAGGTGAAGTGTTTTGGAGGGCTGGATGAGACAGGAAAACCCAGGGGAGGTCATGTGACCCTGGCAGTTCTGCCCAAAGATTACCGGAACCAGATAGCTTTTTTCCCTGAGATTCGAGGCAGAATAGAAAAGTTCTTAAAGGGCAAAGTGCCTGCCGGACTGATTGAGCAGGGGCGGCTCCATATTGTAGAGCCGGTAATGGTTGAGATAAGAGTCAGTGCTGATGTGTGGGTTCGGGATTTCGACAGGATATTCCGATGCAGGAAAGAGGCGGAGGAGGCCTTAAGACGCTTTTTAAATCCGGTGGACGGAAACTTTGACCGCCGGGGCTGGAAAATCGGTACGCTTCCGAATCGGAATCAGATAGATACGGTGCTGAGAGATATGGAAGATATTCTGGATATCCGAAATCTTATTATCATCGGGCTGGTCAAAGGCTCGGCCGGCACTGTGGAAGTCAGCAGAGCAGATGTGAAGGACTGCCCCTATGTGCTTCCTCAGTCGGGAGAACACAGAATTGCCATTCATGTAGAACAAGGCTGACATTAGAAAATCGGGCCTAGGGGACCTGGAAAGAAGGAGGTGGAAGCCATGCTTCCGGAAATCAGGCTGGATCAGGAAAACTTTGAGGAAATTGTTGAAGAGGGAAGGAGCATGATTTCCTCCATATACCCTCAATGGACAGATTATAATTATTCAGATCCCGGAATCACCATTCTGGAGCTGTTTGCCTGGCTGAAGGAGATGCAGCATTTCTCTATGGATCAGGTGACAGATGACCAGAGGATGAAGTTCCTGAAATTATTGGGACAAAGGCCCCGCACGGCTGTTCCTGCAAACATGACGGTCAGTATCCGGGGGGAGAAGGAACTTCTATTAAAGAAAGGAACCAGGTTTTACGCCGGTTCTGTCTGCTTTGAGACGGAGACGGAGGAGCGCTGCCCGATGGGGGAGATCTGTTTCTGCAGATCGGTTTCCCGGCGGGGAGAAGAGCGGCTGGACGGCCGAGAGCTGGCATTTGGGAACCGGATCCGGTTTGCTCCGTTTGGAGAAGAGCCCCATGAGGAGGATCGGTTTGTGATAGGATTAAGCCGTCCGCTGGAAAGAGAGGCAGTCTACCATTTATCTCTGATGCTCTATGATGGGTATCCGGTAAAGAGAGGCATTATAGAGGGACCGATGCCTGCTCCTCTGGCCCGCGTGAGGCTTGAAATGTGGGATGGAACGGCTTGGAAGCCGGCCCGGATAGAGAGGGATGAGACATGCGGCCTTTTGAGGGACGGGCGGATTGAATTTAAGACGGAACAGGAAATGGCTTTCGGAAGGATGCATGGGGAAGAGGGATATTTTCTTTCTCTGCTCTTGGAAAAGGAAGATTATGATGTAGCTCCGGTTTTGACGGGAATCAGCCTTAATTATGTCCCCCTGATTCAGAAGGAGACATTGGTGAGTTCGGCGGAAAGCATCGCTGTCCGGAATGAGAATGGGGAGCTGACGATGGAGATTTCAGCAGCAGGTGGCGATCGTCTTGAGGCATATTGGAAAAAGGGAGAGAAATGGATTCCTGCTGTTATACTGGATACCAGGGCAGAAAAGGAAGGCAGAATTTTGCTAAAGCTGAGAGAGACACGTCCGGAGGCGGAATCCGAAGTGCAGGTGCTGACAGTGTGGAAGAGAGAAAAACAGGATGCGGTTCTGCAGTTTGAGGGAAACGGTCTCCCCGACCAGATATTCAGCTTGGGCCTGGAAAATGTTCTGGAGAGGGATTTTCGCGTTCTTGTCGAGGATGCAGCGACAGCCGGCGTCTTCCGGGAATGGACCCGGGCAGATGACTTTGATGCTCTGGGACCGGAAGACCGCTGTTATGTTCTGGACAGCGGGAGAGGACTTTTGATTTTTGGAGACGGAGATCACGGACGGCCTCCGGAGGGGGAGATCCGGCTGGCAGGACTGAGCATTACCATGGGAAAGGCGGGAAATGTAAAGAGCGGCCAGCTGAGGCAGGCAACCGGCTTATCAGAGGATATTCATATCGACAGTTTTATGGATGCGAAGGACGGAATAGACGGAGAGACGATTGAAGAGTGTTTCCAGCGCTTCAGGGAAGAGGCAAAACGTCCTCACAGAGCGGTAAGTGCACAGGATTATGAAGAATTGATCCGGCAGACGCCAGGCCTTATGATTCAATCCTGCCGGGTGCTGGAACCCACAGATAGGGAGAGAGAGGAGGGAGGACACAACTGTGCTGAGATTGTTGTCCGGCCTTACAGCACACGGGGTGCTGGAAAGCTCAGCCAGCCCTACCGAGAAAATATCCTTGCTTTTCTGGAACCCAGGCGCCTGTTGGGAACCGAGATTAAGATCCATTCTCCCGAGTATGTGGAGATCACTCTTTACGCTGAGGTAAAGATCCGGCACCAGTATCCGGATGCCAGAGTTCAGGTGGAGAGGGAGGTCAGAAAGTATTTTCAGGAGCTTGAAAACACGTTTGGACAGCCGATCATCCGAGGCAGGCTTTACGGGAGGATTGACAGTCTGGAATGCGTGGAGGAAATCTCTGCTCTGGTTATTGAGGCAAGGGGAAACAGGATCTTCAGGAGCAAAGGAGGGGACGTTTTTCTTCCCCCAAATGGAGCTGTTATCCTTCGGGATGTTCGCTGCGGTGTCGTAAACGGATAGGGGAATTGACATGAAATATTTTGTATTTAATAAGGCTTCTGATTACAATCGAGGGAGTTTTGACGGCTGCTTTTGGGATGGGGAGGGAATTTCGATTTCAGAAGGAAGCCAGAGAGGAATCTATATTTCGCGGGTGCTGGACAGCCGGGAGCAGGGAACGATATGGCACAGGATCATCATGGATACAGATGAAAGGGGTGATGCATCTCTTCAGTTCTCGTTCTATGCTTCTGACGAGGCCATGCTCCAGTATCAAGGCAAACAGAGGGAAATCGGCGAGCTGATCGCGGATATAGAACTTTCCAGTGAAGAGAAAGAGAAAGCTCTGTCCCCTTTTCTGAAAGTGAGAGTTTTAAATCCCAGGGACATCCTGCTCCACCAGATATCGGGGCGATTTTTCTGGTTTTTGGCAGAGATTTTTGGAAAGGGAACAGGCCGGCCGGCTGTCAGAGCAATCCGGGTCTACTTTCCCAGAGAGACATGGCTGTCCTACCTTCCCGCTGTGTATGGAGAGGGAAAAAAGAGTGTCGCTTTTTTAGAGCAGTTTCTCGGTATCTTTCAGTCCATGTATCAGGATATGGAGAATAAAATTGAGCACGGAGGCGCCTATATGGACCCGGCCAGCGGGAATGAGGAGATGCTGAGATGGGTCGCCGGGGGGCTGGACATCTCTGCCGTCTATCTGTGGACCGGAGACAGACTCAGGCGGCTTCTGGAGGAGGCTGCTGGGCTGTTTTCCATGAGGGGAACACGGCAGGGGCTGATACGGCTGGTTGAACTGTATACCGGGGAGAGGCCGCTGGTTGTAGAGACGTTTCAGGTTAAAAGATTTCTGAGAAAAGGCGGAAAGGGGGAATGTCTCCGGCGCCTTTACGGGGATGATGAATATACTATTCTTCTGCTGGTTCGCGAGGAGCGAATCGCCCGTCAGGAGGATTATCAGGCAGTCTGCAGGATTGCGGAAATGGCGGTTCCGGCTCATATTTCGGTCAAGATCATGCCTCTGAAATCAATGTTCTTTCTCGGAAATTATTCGTATCTGGGGATTAACAGCAGACTGGGACACTACCGCCCTCTCCGGCTGGACGGATTATCCCTGCTGCCTTTTACAGCTGTAGCTCAAACACAAGGAGGAGAGTAATGAAGAATCTGAAATATTTTCCTTTTGAAAGGAACAAATACTATTATGGAAAACTTTTGACAGAGCGGGATTTTACAGAAGAGCAGCGCTACCTGAACGATAAGCGCCGGCTGTGCAACCGCTTTTTGGCAGGTGTTGGAGTTGCGGCAGGGCTGAATGTAGTGCAGGTCGATGAGAAGAGTATTTCTGTAGAAGCGGGAATTGCGTTGGACTTTTCAGGCAGAGAACTGGTGGTGGATACTCCTGTGATGTGCCGTCTTTCCACGATCGAGGGCTTTGAGGCTGCGGTTGGCCAGGGGAAAAAAGGTTACGTTTATCTGTGCATTGAGTATGATGAAAAGGAAACGTCCCCGGCCCACAATGTTGTTGAGAGCGCCCAGGGCAGCAGGGAGGAGTTCGACAAATACCAGGAGGGCTATCGTCTCTACCTGACAGAGCAGGAACCGGCCTCCCTGGCAATGACGGCGGAAGATCTGCTCAACCGCAGTATAGTTTTGTACCGGGATGATCAGCTATGTCTGATGGAAACGCTGCCTCGCAGGATAAAGGGCGGGGAGACCTTTGCTGTGAAGGTGACTTTAGAAAATACGGGACATGGAAGCAGAGTGAGCGGCAGACTCTCTCAGGAACTGGACTGTGTCTCCTACAGGGGGGAAAATCGCCTGGAGCTTCAGTGGAATGATCTTCTGCTGGAGCGGGGGCAGAAGGATGAGCAGATTTTTTATCTGGAAGCCAGAGATTTAAAAGAAGGGGAGGCTGTCTTTTCCGTGGCGCCGCAGGATTTGAACCTGAGTGCCGGAGGTGGACAGCTGAAGCAGGAAAAGGAAAATACGGTTCGGATTCCTATTACCGGTGAAGAGGAATCGGCGGCTTTGGTGCGGCAGTATTACCGGGACGCGATGGAGAACGCTGTCCGGAACAATTATCCCCAGGGCATTTATCTGGCGAAAATATACCTGATCTGTACCAAAGATACTTATATGATTCAGAGAGTGGAGGATATGCCCTTTGAGGAATACGTCTACAACGGCCACCTTATGATGGGGCTGGTACAGGTGCTGGAGCGGGAAGTAAAGCAACTGAAGGAACAGAGACGTTCTTTTACGGAAATCAGTCCGCCAGAAAAAGAGGACAGGCAGGAGAGGCCTACTGTGGCACGGGGAACAGTAGAAATTGATCTGGGAATCGGGGGAAAACGTGGCCAGAGGTTTTTTTCCCACGAGATTTTCCACGGACTTGGTCTGGGAAATGTAAAAATTGATTTAAGCCTTATGGACGATGAGAGGATCTACAGCGGATCGGCAGAAATCTTTGAGGAGATGGATCCGAAGGCTGAGCTTGCGGCCAGGCTGGATGCTTCAAGGGGGTGCTTTACTGTCGGACTTCGCCTGACAGAACCTACCAGCCGGCAGAAGGCCGTTGTTTTTTGGAGGGCAGAATGGTCCGGTGAGGCCATGAATCAGGAATACCGGGAAAAACGCCTGTATATCCGCCCTGCCCACCTGGAACTGAAGGTGAGAGAGAGCGCCTGGCTGGAGGCAGTCTGTGAAAATATATATGGGATGACGGTAACATGGACAGTTAAGACCCAGGATGGAGGGACTGTTACAGGAGACGGACTGTATACAGCCCCCAATTCTCCGGGGGTATATGAAGTTCGGGCATGGTGCCAAGAGGCACCTGAACTGGGGTCATCTATTTTTATAATTGTGAGGGAGTAAACGATGGTAATCCGAAATCTGGAAGAACAGTACATTATAATACGCAAGTGCAGGGAAGAGGGAGAGCAGTATCTGTGCCGGGAGGAATCCGGAAGAAAGAGCGGTGAGAGACGCATAATCCGGATCCCTCTGAAACAAGTCCGGCCTTCTCTGATTGCCTATGTGTCTGAACAGCTTAAAAAAGACAATTTTGCAGATTTCGGAGATTACTTTACAGACGATCAGTATCTGTACGTGATGATGATTATAGGGCAGGGGATTCCCCTGTCTATGAAGCTGGCAGAAGAAAGATGTTCTTTGAGGGAACGGTTTAAAATCGGGGAGGGGATTCTGACAGATCTGATTCTCCAGGATGTCCCGGATTTCTTTTTTGAGGCAGCCATGGATCCGGAGCTGATCCGGGTATCCCGCTCTATGGACGTGTTCTTCGATTATGATCTTTCCCGGCTGCCCTGTTTTGAGGAAGGGGATTTTCAGAAGGGGGCCAGGAAACTTGGCGGCGTGTTTCGTCTCATTTTTGAAAACGAGTTAAAACTGAGAGCCCTTCCAGAATTGGAACGGCTGATCTATGAGATGGAGCATGAAGGCTTTTCTTCGTATTTGGATATTCACAAGGCTTTTATTCCTATCGCCGAAGAGTGGAGCGCAAAAGAAGAAACAGATCTCAAGCCGGGAAAATGGTCATTCCGTCTCTGGGAAAAGATCAAGATGCTGGGCAGAATGTTAAAGAAGCTGGCGCTTGCCGCGATCCTTCTGCTTGCCCTGGCTTATCTGGCGCTGTCCATCCGTGAGTATGTAAAGGCACCGGAAATACAGCGTCAGTATGAGCAAATCGGAGATCTGAAGATTCAGGAAATACAGCAGGAAGAAAGCGAGGAGTGACAGGCTATGAAATTTGACGATTCATCCGGTTTCTTAAAAAGCATGAATACATATATTACCAGAATGGGACGCATGCTGTCCATGCCTGTAGCGACAGCTATACGCAGCCTGAAGACCATGGCTCAGCCCACATCGATCGCCAGAAAAGCGACTAACGATGTGATGGGAGAAGTCAAGAAGCTGAAAGATCCGCCCCGGTCTCTGAAGGCGTACATCAGTTTTGGCGACCACTACATAGCGAAGAGGCTTCTTTACCTCATGCTTCTGCTGGTCATCGTTGCCCCTGCTCTGTTTCTCAACTACCTGTTTCCGGTCCTCCAGTCCCAGTTTCTGACCAGGACTATGCCTGTCGATTCGATTGAAACCGCGGGCTATACGGGCAAGGTCAGACTGACGGATCGGGAGACAGGTCAGATGCTCTTTCAGGGAAGGCTGGAAGAGGGGCGGATAAACGGGTTCGGAACATTATACGGCTATGACGGAGCCCTAATGTATGAAGGCTCCTTTCAGATGGAGATGTATAACGGTTATGGAGAGCAATACTATGAGAACGGGAGTCTGGAATATGAAGGTAATTTTGCAATGAATCAGTATTCCGGCCAGGGTCGCCTGTACTGGGAGAGCGGTTATCTGAAATACGATGGCGATTTTGATAAAGGACTGTACTCGGGCGAGGGGCAGCTATACCGGAAAGACGGTTCCTTGGAGTATGCAGGCAGCTTTGAAAAGGGCTTATACTCCGGCCAGGGACAGCTGTACGGGGAGGATGGAGAACTGCTCTATGAGGGCGAATTTGAAAACGGATTGTATTCCGGCCAGGGCACTCTATACAGGGATGGTGTGAAGAGTTACCAGGGTGCTTTTAAGGAAGGGGCTCCGGATGGAAACGGCAAAACCTACGAGAATGGAACTGTGATTGCGGAAGGAACTTACGGCGACTCCGTTTTTTCTTCAGGACAGATTACAGAACGGTATAAAGACGGGACAGTAAAGTACCAGGGAGGCTATGAAAATGGTGCTTACCAGGGAACAGGCCGCCTGTACCGGGAGGATGGAACACTGGAATATGAGGGCGATTTTTTTAAAGGATTCGACGACCGCCAAGGCCTACTCGTCAAGTGGCACGCTGCCCCTACGCGGCGCTCTTCCGATCTCTATGAGGGCGAA
>JAHZAR010000021.1:25990-32781 GCA_019423835.1 Clostridiales bacterium
AAATGGAGTTTATGAAGGGAAAGGCCGCCTGTACTGGCCGCCTGATGCAAAGGGGGAGGAGGTGCTCCTGCTCTATGAGGGCGAATTTACAGAAGGAGAATATCAGGGCCAGGGAATCCTTTATGACAGTCAGGGCCGTGTGATTTATGAAGGAGGCTTCGCAGACGGCCAGTATGACGGAGAGGGAAAAGAATATGATCCTGAGACGGGAAATCTGGTTTATGAGGGAGCTTACTCTAAAAATCTGAGAAGCGGGGCAGGGATCCTGTATAATCCTGAGACGAATTTTAAGATTTATGAGGGAGAGTTCAGGAAGGGGCTCTATGATGGGGCAGGAATCCTTTATGATGAGTCTGGAGCGAAGATATACGAGGGAAATTTTCTGCTGGGGTACTACAGCGGAGAGGGAATTTCCTACGACGGAGCTACCGGAAAAGTGACGGAAGAAGGCGAATATAGGAACGGCGTTCTGGTAACACCGAAAGAAGAACTGGAGGCTTCCAGTGAGAGCCAATCGGAGGAAGGAGGGGCTGAAAGCTCTGAGACGGCAGAAGCGGAGGAGACAGCCTCAGCGGAGCAGGGGGGCACAGCAGAGCAGAAAGAAATCGGGCCTGGAGTGGAGTCAGACGAGCCGGGAAAGGGTTCGGGAACCGGGACAGCAGAAAAGACCGGGCCGGCATAGAACTGGAAGTCCCCTGAGATTTGTCCGTCGAATGAGAGGAGTCATAGAAAAGATGGGAAAATATTCATCTATTGCAGATATAGGAGAGATCCTGACGCAGATTTTGGTTTCAGGGCTGACTCCGGAGCTGATCCAGGATCCGAATGCAATTATGCTGTGCAGCCCTGATGAGCGGGGAGATGCAGTTCTTGGAATCTGGCTGTATGATGTGAAGGAGAGCGGGGAGGTACGGGTGAACGGCATGGTGGACAGAGGGCTGAGGGAACAGACCTATCCGCCTGCCTACCTGAACTTGTATTATATGATCACGGCTTATTCCTCCAGTGATCTGAAATTCAGGGCAGTACAGGAACAGCGGATACTGGGCAGGACGATGCAGCTTTTGCGGGATCACAACGTAATCCCGGCCCACACAGCCGGCCAGGGGCAGAGCGGTATGGATGTGCGGATTGAGCTGCTGGATCTGGAGGTAAGAGAGCAGAGAGAAATATGGAACGGAGGGGATCAGGCCTACCGGACATCCCTCTTTTACCGGGTATCACCGGTTGAGCTTGAGTCCGAAAAGAAACGGCAGATCAGCCGGGTTCGCAGTATCCAGATTGGAATTGAGGAGAGAAATGAATGAGAATGGCAGAGATATGTCTGACAGGTATAGCCGCTTTTCAGGTCTATGATGATTTTACTGGACGGCCGGCAGAGCCGGGTACTGTGCGGCTGGTTTTGCCCCAGGGCGTGCAAGCTGTCTCTAAGGGGGAGGGAATTTATGTGATTCTGGCCCATAAGGCCGCAGGGACGGCAAAAGATCACGAGAAGGGCATTGCGATCCGTTTTCTGAGCCCGGTTTATGAGGAATATTCTCTTAACCTATTTACAGAAGACTATGAGAATGACTGCCCATTGATTAGGATTGGTCTGGTGCCTTCGGCAGCGATGCCATTGCCGGCTGGAACTACGACTCTGGAAGGGACAGCGCCTCCGGGCAGCCGGATATTTGTCGTCTGTGAATCCAGGGACATGGCGATGAAGCTTTTGGGAGACTGCAGGAAGGGAGAACAGGAGGCTGGTATCTACCGTCCTTATGATACTGTGCTGGAGGGGCGCCTTCTGGCATTCCAGGCCAAAGGAGCCGGGTTCGATCTGAACCGGGTTCGGCAGGAGAAGGAAAATTTCCGATGCTGTCTGGAGAAACCGCTCTCCAGGGAGTATCGGAGAGCCGGAACACGAATATTTCCGGTTCACGAAGGTGTCAGCGGAGCCGATGGATATTACCGGATTCCGCTGAGAGATGTGCCGGTATCAGGCTGCGGAGCCACGGTAATTCTGCAGGAGCCGGGGGAAAAAGAGATCCGGTGGCAGATGGAACTTGCCTGCTCTGTGAGAAACAGGAGGGATATATAATGGGATTTTGTGTGTGCGGCGGCGCTTCGCTTGCCTGCTCCTTTGGAATGGCTCCGTCTGTGCTGAATGTACTGCCGGCAGCGAGAGTCATGTCAGCGATGCCTCTGGCAACTATCATGGATAATGTGCCGATGGTTAACATCATGTCGTTTGGGATGTGCAGCTCTCTGGCAAATCCTACAGTAGCCGCGGCAACGGCAGCGGCTCTGGGTGTCCTGACGCCAATGCCCTGTATTCCGGTGATTGCAGGCCCCTGGACTCCCGGTTCGCCTACGGTACTGATCGGAGGGAAACCAGCGCTTCATAACAGCTGCAAGCTGATGTGTGCTTATGGCGGCGTAATTCAGATCACAAACCCGGGAACTACAAATATTCAGATTGGATAAACAGGTGCGGAAATGATTAGAAAAAAACGTGCGATTCCATTTTTGTTTCTAGCAGCTGTCCTGCTTCTGATGGCGGGGGCGGGATGGTATGTAAAGCAAAATTCGGTCTATGAAATGGAAAATGTTTGCCAGGTTCAGTACAGCCAAGGATGGGTCTACGGCATTGACCTGAAAGATAATCAGTATGTTCTGTTCCGGTATTCTGTCCAGGATGGAAGATGGGATTCCTGCGCGTTTCCGGTCATTGACGGGCAGACGACGAACAAAGTCGGCGATCTCAATATCACCGCTGACGGGGACTGCCTGATATACCGTGGGTACGATGGGGAAGATGAGCGGGGAGATGCGGTGATTCAGGTGGATCTGGAGAGCCAGAGGCTTATAAACCAATGGACGCTTCCGCTGAAGGACGATCAGACCTACTGGAAGATGGTTATTGGATCGGATGGACGATATTATGCTACCATAAAGGGGGGCAGTCAGCTGGAGTGGTACCGCCTGGAGTCCGATGGGAGGATAATTCTGGGCAGGACATACAGGCTAGATGAAAATGGACAGAAAACTTTTCTGTTCGGCAATGAAGAGTTTCAGGAGACGGAAAACGACTCCGATGAAGAAACATTTGTGACAATTCGCCAAACAGAAGATGAAAGGCGTGTGCCGGTTCTGACGGTCAAAGGAGAAGAGCAGGTGATTGACCATTTTTCCTATACGGCGTTTCAGCTGCTGGTCAAATGGGGAAAAATTACCCTGGCGGGATTCGGAGCTTTGGCCTGCTATGGCCTGCTGTTCTGGCTGTTTCAGCGGCGCAGAAATGGTTTCCCGGTATGGGGAAAAATGATCCTGGCCCTGGTTCCCTTTATAGCAGTCGGATATGTCTGCATGGGACTGGTGATAGAGAACCTGATGCGGGAATCTATGATGGATAACTGGATCAAATACCTGGCTAACTGCGGAAACAGCCGGGTCTTATCTATTGACATCCAGAAGTTTTTGGAACTCAGAGATTCTCCTTCGGCTGATCCAGATATGACCAGGGGACTTTTTCTGAATGAGGAGGAGAAAACAGGACTGTCCGTCTTCTCAGAAGACCCAAAGTGGAATGGACAGGAGCTCACTTCCGCAGAAACTGTGGACAGACTGTTCTATGAGAGGGATGGGGAAATATACAGTGCCAGTCAGGATTATCTGCTGAATGTCCCTATAAAATACCAGGTGGAGGACTGGCTCCATCAGGCAATGCTCCACGCTGTCAATGAGAACCATCCAACCTTTACCTCATACGGAGATAAAGATGGCCTTTGGTTCAGCATATTTACGCCGATGGAGGCTGCAGACGGGACCATCATTGGAGTTCTTCAGTCTTCCCTGGATATACGCCAGGAACTGGCAGCGGGAATTGCTGATGCTGATCATCTGAAAAAACAGATACTCGGGATAGCGGCCGGATTCCTGACAGCGGTTTTTCTGGTCGTAGCCGTGAATCTGTATCCCTTAAGAAAAGTAAAAGAAGCGCTGCTTGCCGCACTTGGAGGAAATTTGGATGCAAAAGTGTCAGCGAGCGGAAGCAGCGAAGCGGCCGGATTGGGAAGGGCATTCAATAATATGCTTTCCGGGATTCGCCGCCATATCCTGGATATCGACCTGTTTCAAAAAAAATATCAGGCTTTTGTGCCGGAAGGTGAGCTGAGGCTGATGGGACGGAAAAGCGCTGCAGAGATGCGCCTTGGTGACGGGACAACAGTTTTTGGAACGGTTCTGCTCATTGAAGAAAAACAGGGAAATATCCAGATGTTCGACCAGATCAACGGTTTCCTGAGCTGGCAGATCCCCCTTGTCAGGGAAAGTGGGGGAATGATTCACAGCTTCACAGGCACGGGTATGGAATGCCTCTTCACAGGCCGGCCCAGAACTGCCCTGGACTGCGCAGTAACGCTGCTGCAGAGGACAGAAAATTACCGCTTCTGTGCAGGCCTGGCCTGCGGGGAGCTGCAGCTGGGAATTGTAGGAGAAAAGGGAAGGGCCTGTGTGCTTATGGTCTCTGAGGAGGAAGGCCTGGCTCGGTTTTTGAGACATATTGCAGAAGAATACAATGCCGCCCTTCTGGTGACTAGCCGCTTTTATCATGCGGCTGCGGAAAACAACAGCTCCTACCACAAGAGAACCCTCGGCTACATTTATCTCAACCGTTCTGCTGCCCTGGTGCAGGTATATGAAATCCTGGACGGGGAACGGAGCAGAGACAGGAGGAGCCGGGAGCAGAGCCGGGAGGTGTTTGAGGCGGGAGTTGACGCTTTTATGGCCGGAGAATTCCAGAAAGCAAGGCGCTCATTCATCCTTGTACTTGCCCAGGACGAACGAGATACGGCGGCAAGAAAATACGCCCAGAGATGTCAGTATTATATGGAGCATGGGAAGGAACGGCCGGACGTCATATGTCTGGACCGCTATTGAAAGCCGCTCAGGGATATTAGGAGTTTGCTATGAAAAAAATTCGTTGGTATGTGAGATTGGGAATATGGCTGGGCTGTTCTGTATTCATCGCTCTGGCTGTCTGCTCAGGGAGAATGGACGTGGTGTTTGAGACGGTTTCAGTCTTTGACACATGCAGAGGATATGGCTTTGGCGTGGATTCCATTGACATGAAATACCGGGTATTCCGTATCGACCTGGAGACGGAGAAAGCGAGAGTGATCGATTTTCCCTGGGTCGAGGAAGAGCTAGGCGCCGAACATGAGATTCTGGATATCTGCGGAGAAGAGGACGGAAGAGCATGGCTTGCGGTATGCACTTACCACTGGACAGGCGAGGGATACCAGGAGATGATAGATCTCTATGACTGTGACTTTGAATCCCAGGAGATGGAGCGGGTTTATACATACATTCTGGATGGAAATGAGGAATACTTTGGGATCACCCCGGAAGAACAGAAAGGAGATACGAGCGGAATCAGGCTGTACCTCTCGGAAAATGGACAGGTATCAGGACTGGCAGTGGCAGCGGATGGAAGTGCAGAAGAAACCGGAAGGATCTGGCACATTTCAGGGCGCGTATTCCAGCACGCATTTCTCCAAGATGGGACCCTCATGTATATAAGAGGCGACGGATCCGTATACCGGAGCGAGGTCGGCGGATACTCTCAGCTGTTTTACCAAAATAGTGGCACTGAGACTCACAATGTAAATTACATGTTTTTTCAGGAACATTTATCCTTTTACAACCTGGATTCCAAGAGCTACTGTGAGATCAGCTACGACGACGGAGAACTCAGGAAGGAAAGTGATCCGCTGGATGGGCGGAGGGATATGTTCGGAAACCTGGTAACAGTCAGAGAAGAAGAGGATGGAAGCTGCTCTGCAACGGTGATGACATCAAACTACCGTCTGCTGCCGGCAGTGTTTGGAGAGGAGGACCGGGTGATCACCGGGGTGAAAGCCCCCTTTTCCTATGCAGTACCGCTGTTTTTGACAGTCAGTATTCTGCTGTTTGGGGCCGGAGCTCTGGTAATAGGAGCCCGCCGTCTGATCATCTGTCTGAACCGTGGAATTTTCCCGACCTCTGTAAAAATTGTTATAGTAGCAGTGCCTCTGGCCTTTATCAGCTATTTTGTTATCGCGCAGCAGGTATGGAACGTATTTGCAGAGCGAATCCAGAGGCAGGAGCAGCAGCGGATTGAAGAGGGCGCGCGCGCTCTGGCAGCAGAAATGCCAGGGGAGCTTTTCCAGAGCCCAAGTGAAAATCTGGCGTATTTCCAGAGAATGGCCTATGAGCGCGAGATCCGCAGCCTGGAGAACAGAGGAATTTACAGTCCTGGAGGGAGCAGGATCACAGACGAGGACACCGTCCAGATCCTGTATGATTTCTATGCCTGCAGCCAGGGAGAATTTTACCTGCTTTCCCAAAACAATCTGCTGTGCACCCCTGTAAGTTATACACTGTACGGGGCTAATGCGGCGGCGCTGGAGGCTATGGCGGAGAGAGGCGAAGCGGTGCTGACGGATGATGTAACGATCCAGGAAGGACATATGATTTCGGTATTCGTCCCAATACTCGCTGATGACGGTACGTGTGCAGGAGCTGTTCGGGCCTATGTATCCATGGAGCAGGGTATGGACGGAAGTGATTTTGCTATTCAGATCGACCTTATCAGTATAGGAGCCTGGTTTCTTCTGTTTCTCCTGACAGTTATCGTGCTGTTTATCGTATCACTGTCATTGAGACCGATGAAAGCCATGACCTACTCTGCAAGAAAGATGGAAAAAGCCGGGGATATAGGGAATTTCGCGGGGAGAAAAAGAAGACGGTTTGAAAAGGATGAGATAGCT
>JAHZAR010000022.1:0-7093 GCA_019423835.1 Clostridiales bacterium
CGACTCAGATAGTATATCATATCTCCAAAAAAATGCAAGCGTTTTTTTGAAAAAATTTAAAAAAATAAAGAGCAGCGTTCGGAGGAGTGTAAGGTGCGCCGGTGAGGAGGAAAGATGGAGGGAGAAAACGGTGCCGTGGAGGCGGAAAAACTGCACAAAAACACCTGGAATTCCCGACAGGGATGCGCAAGAAAAGTGTACAAAAATTTACCGCAGCCCCGGAAACTGCTTACACGCCGGAAAAATCGATGATAAAATTAAAAAAGGACTCTCCGGAAAAGGAGAATGGAATGCTGAGAAAAGCCGAGGAAAGAAAGGAGCGGGTGAGAAAACATGTTTCAGGAAGGTGAGTATATTATTTACGGAAGCAGCGGAGCCTGCAGAGTGGAGCGGGTGGGGGTTCTCCCATACGGCTCAGGGAAGGAAGAGAGGCTTTGCTACACACTGATTCCCTGCAGAGATCCGGGAAGCACGATCTTCACTCCCGTGGACAATCAGAAGGTACTGATGCGCCCTGTGATGACCAGGGAGGAGGCCATGGAACTGATAGATCAGATGCGGGAGATCAGCCCTCTCTGGATTCAGAATGAGAGAAAGCGGGAGGAGGAATACCGGGAGGCAGTGCGTACCTGCGACGGAAGAGAGCTTGTGCGGATCATCAAGACGATTTATCTGCGGCGCAGAAAGCGGATGAGCGAGGGAAAAAAGATCACAGCGGCAGACAGCCGCTACTTCAAGCTGGCAGAAGACAACCTGTTCGGAGAGCTGGCCGTCTCCCTGGAGCTGGAACGGGATAAGGTGAAGGATTTCATAGAGGAAAAGATAGGAGCCGGGGAATCCTGACAGCAGAGGGTGCAGGAAAGAGGGCTCAGACGGCAGGCTCTTTTGTCTGCTTCAGAATCTTCCGTCTGTCAGATGTTTTATTTTCCTGTCGAAAATGGTATAATTTTCTTATATCCTGAAGGTGAGAATGACAGGGACGGGAGGAAAGGATATGAGGCGATACAGGGCGGTGCAGGGGAAAGAGGCCGGATGGCAGACAGAGGCGGTAAAGGCGGCTCTGCGTCTGTTCAGAGGGCTGTTTGAGATAACAGATGGGAAGGATGAGAAAAAAGATCGTTCAGGCGGGGGAGAAACGGTGGCAGACAGAGGGCGGATCTGCTTTCCGGGATTCGCGATCCCGGTGGGAAACCCGGAAATGGACGCCGGGCCGGCTCTGGAAAAAAATCTGAAGCGGGTTCAGAGGGAGAATGGGATTCGTTCTGTAAACACAGGAATTCTTCCCCGGGAGGAACGCTGCTTTACCATGGAAATGCCGGAAGGAGAAGGCCGTTTCTTCGTCATGCTCCGCATGATTCTGGAGATGAACCGCGCTCTGGGACTGACCAAATTTATTGTGGTTGTGCCTTCTGTGGCGGCCAGGATGAGCCTGGAGGAGTCGGTGAGGAAGCTGTCCGGCTGCATGACAGCGCTTGGGTATCCGGATCCGGCCCAATGCGTTTTTCCCTTTAACGGAGAGCGTACGGGAGAGGTGAGTGCAAGGCTTGTAGAATCGAAGGGGCTCTCTGTCTGCATTATGAATATGCAGGCCTTTAACAGGGCTACCAACCGTCTGAGGGCGGAGGATGAGTACGGGCAGGTTCTCTGGGAGGATATCTGTGCCGTCCGCCCGGCCATTATGGTGGATGAACCCCGCCGGATTGAGGGAAGCGGCTGCAGCTCCAAATCTCTGGAAGCCATGAAAGGTCTGAATCCTCTCTTTACCATACGGTTTGAGTCAGAGCCGTGGAGAGAGTGCAACAAGATTTTCAGCTATTCTC
Organism: Clostridiales bacterium; assembly: GCA_019423835.1. Lineage (GTDB taxonomy): Bacteria > Bacillota > Clostridia > Lachnospirales > Lachnospiraceae > Otoolea. The sequence continues at coordinate 1,821 of JAHZAR010000022.1, forward strand.
TGACACAGGCGCTGGCAGAGGGGGCGGTGAGGGCTCCGCTTTCGGTGCCTGTACCGGAGAGGCCGTCTGCAGAAATCTCAGAAAAAATACAGACAGCAGAGACAGGAGAGCAGACAGAGCGGATTCGCGCAGCAGTGGAGCTTCATTTTCAGGCTCAGCTTTCCCTTTTCAGGGAGGGGAGGAGGGTGAAGGCACTGACCCTGTTTTTCACGGAAGCGGAAAAGAAGCAGCGGGAGGAGATTCTGGCAGAGTTTGACCGGGAATATGCAGAGGCAGCTGCCAGATATGAGGAGGAGATGGAGCCATTTTTCCAGACACTGCAGATACCGGAGATGACGAGGCAGCCAGAGAAGGTGCGCCGCGTATTTCTGGGCCTGGACAGAAAGGGCAGGGAGAGGGAGCTCGACGGATGGGACAGGAAGGAGAGCGGAAGCTGGAGAAAACGGCTCACAGAGGACGTAAACCGCGGCATCGGACAGCTTCTGAGAGCGGGAGAGGAGCTGAAGAATTTTGACCGCACAGAGAGCTTTCTGTTTGTCCATCCGGCTCTCCGGGAAGGCTGCAGAAATTCCAGTCTGTTCGTGATATGCAGCCTGGATACAGGTTCAGAGCGTGCATATGAGAGAGAGACAGAGGGATTTCTGTGGCCCTGCGAGGATCAGGAGGGAAGGGCGGTGACGGGAGGAACTGCTTCTTATTTTCAGGTAATCGGAGGAGAAGGGCAGCAGAGTCATACCCAGGGCCGGCCTTTCAGGGAAGAGAAGAGAGACGCTCTCATTCAGATGGCAGAATGGCTTCACGGACTTGGCGGAAGAGGAATTGCAGAGGCTGTCGGCCGTCTGGATCCAGAGGAGGCGGCAGAGGCAGAAGCCTGCGCCAGGCACATCTGCAGCCTCTTAGGGCGCCGGGAGACATAGAAGAACGGCAGGAGCTTTGTTCCGGCCGCTTACGGCCTGCAGCTGCAGATTTTTTGCCTTCACAGAGATTCCGTATTGACAAACAGCCATTTCTCCGCTATACTGAAAACCGAAAAAACGGAGGGTTTCTGCAGAGCCGGATTCAAGGTGTACAGACTCCGTTCATATTGTCATAGTGTGTTACTGGTAAGGCAGGCATTAACGATTTGGATTGTGTTTCAGACGCTGTCAGTGTATCTGAAGCCCTGAGGCAGAATCCGGATGGTTAATGCCTTTTTTGTTTGCCGGGGATTCCTGTCTCACCGGAAGTTTCGGATGGCAAAACGGGGAAACACTGTGAAAAAGAGAAATTAGCAAGAGGAAAGGAAGAAGAGTATGAAAGATCAGATTTTCGGCGTGCTTCAGCGGGTGGGGCGCAGCTTTATGCTTCCCATCGCCATTTTGCCTGTGGCGGGACTGCTTCTGGGAATTGGAAGCTCCTTTACCAATGCCACAACGATTTCAACCTATCACCTGGAGAGCATCCTCGGAGATGGGACTGTGTTAAATGCCCTGCTCCTGATTATGAGCAAGGCAGGAAATGTCATCTTTGACAATCTGCCCCTTATCTTTGCAGTGGGCGTTGCCATCGGTATGGCAAAGGAGGAGAAGGAGGTTTCCGCCCTGTCGGCCCTGATCGCCTTTTTTGTTATGCATATCTCCATCAATGCAGTGCTGCTGATCAGCGGCAGAGTGCTGGCTGACGGAAGCGTGGCAGAGGGAGTGCTGGACGGAACCATCGCCAGCGTCTGCGGCATGCAGACGCTCCAGATGGGAGTGTTTGGAGGCATCATCGTGGGACTGGGCGTGGCGTCGCTTCACAACAGGTTCCATAAAATTGTGCTTCCCAATGCACTCTCCTTCTTTGGAGGTTCCCGGTTTGTGCCGATTATCTCAACCGTTGTGTATCTGTTTGTGGGAATTCTCATGTATTTCATCTGGCCGACCGTTCAGAACGGCATTTTTGCCCTGGGCGGTCTGGTAACGGGAACCGGATACCTGGGAACCCTGATTTTCGGAATTGTAAAGAGGGCGCTGATTCCGTTTGGACTTCACCATGTATTCTATCTTCCGTTCTGGCAGACAGCTGTCGGAGGAACGATGATGGTGGACGGACAGCTTATCCAGGGAGGACAGAATATTTTCTTCGCCCAGTTAGCCTCCCCGGATGTGGTGCACTTCAGCGCAGACGCCACGAGATACTTTTCCGGCGAGTTCATTTTCATGATCTTCGGGCTTCCGGGAGCGGCTCTCGCCATGTACCGCCAGGCAAAGCCGGAAAAGAAAAAAGCAGCAGGCGGACTTCTCCTGTCAGCGGCTCTGACCTGTATGTTTACGGGAATCACGGAGCCTATCGAGTTTTCGTTCCTGTTTGTGGCCCCCATGCTGTTTGCCGTCCAGGTAGTGCTGGCAGGAGCTGCCTATATGATTGCCCATGTGCTGAACATTGCCGTGGGACTTACCTTCTCAGGAGGATTTCTGGATCTTCTGATCTTCGGCATCCTTCAGGGAAATGACAAGACAAGCTGGCTCCGCATTATCCCGGTTGGAATGATTTATTTCTTCCTGTACTATTTTATCTTCAGCTTCCTGATTAAGAAGTTTGACCTGAAGACACCGGGGCGTGAGGATGACGAGGAGGAGACAAAGCTGTATACCAGGGCGGATGTCAACGCCAGAAAGGCCCGGACGGAAGCAGACGGAAAGGGAGAAGCCGGCGGCGGCAGAGACGGCCGCAGTGAGGCCATCACAAATGCGCTGGGCGGAAAGAAAAATATTACGTCCGTGGACTGCTGCGCCACAAGGCTGCGCTGTTCTGTGGCAAAGCCGGAGCTGGTGGATGAAAAGCTGCTGAAAGCAACAGGGGCAGTGGGCGTGATTAAAAAGGGCCAGGGAGTCCAGGTGATTTACGGTCCGCAGGTATCTGTCATCAAGTCCAACCTGGAAAGCTATCTGGCGACAGCCCCTGACACGGAGTACCGCAAAAAGGAGACAGCCGTGGAAGAGGAGGCTTCTGCGGGCATGGAGGAGGCCGAAACAGAGAGCGGGGAGAAGGCTGAGTCACAGAAGGCAGAATCGCCGGAGAAAAAGGCCAGAACATTCTATTCTCCGTTTACGGGAACGGTTAAGCCTATCACGGAGGCTCCCGATCCGGCCTTTGCAGGAAAGATGATGGGAGACGGTTTCCTGGTAGAGCCGGAGAACGGAACCGTTCTGGCCCCGGAGGATGCAGAGATTGTGTTTGTATTCCCCAGCAAGCATGCCATCGGATTAAAGACAGAGGACGGAGTAGAATTTCTTCTCCACATCGGAATCGACACAGTAAAGCTGGACGGAAACGGCTTTGAGGTGTTTGTAAAAGACGGCGACAGCGTAAAAAAAGGTGACAAACTCATGGAGTTTGATTTACAATATATCAGAGAGCACGCGCCGTCTGACGTATGCCTGACTGTCTTTACGGGACTGAAGGAAGGCGAGGAAATCTGTACGACAGTTTCCCATGCAAAGGCCCTGGACGCTGCGGCAGAGCTCCGATAATCTCTAAAGCAGGGGGGAACGGAAATGTACCGGGTGATTAAGGTTCTGAATAATAACGGAGTCCTGGCCTACGATATGGATGGAAAGAAGGAAGTGATTTTTCTCGGAAACGGCATCGGCTTTGGAAAAAAGACGGGGGAGCGTTTCGAGAATGCAGGAAAGGCCAATGTCTATACTGCAGAAACAAGGCACAGCGAAGATACTGCCCTCCAGGTAGTCAATGGGATGGATCCGCTTTTTCTGGAAATCACTGGCCGTATTATCGACGAGGCAGAGAGAAGATTTAAAACCGTCAGCAGGGATATCCTGCTGCCCCTGGCAGATCACATTGCCCTGGCAGTTCAGCGGGCCAGAGAGGGAAGAGAATTTTTAAATCCATTTAACCAGGACATCAGAGCCCTGTTCCCGGAGGAATATGAGGTCGCTCAGAAGGGGAGGAAGATCATTGAACAGTTTGCAGGACAGAAAATTTCCGAGGATGAGGCGGGGTTTATAACCCTCCACATTCATTCTGCCCTCTCGGATGAGAACGTGGAGCAGTCCATGACCACTGCCCGGCTGGTGACAGAGAGCGTTGCCATGATCGAGGATGGGATGGGAATCAGAATTCCTGTCCAGTCCCTGGGCTACAACCGCCTCGTGAGCCACATCCGGTATATGCTGATGCGGACACTCCGTGGAGAACGGGTCAACCTGGATCTGGAGGAGTACGCCCGCACCAGCTTCCCTAAGGCCTACGCCCTGGCTGAGAGGATTTGCCGCCATATGGAAGAGGAATTAAAAAAGCCCATGCTTCAGCAGGAAGTGGGCTTTCTGGGAATTCATATTGAGCGGGTCGCACAGATGGAACAGCGGTAGCTGAGCGCTGGTGCTGCCAATCAGCTTCAGGCTTTGTTCAGCGGGAAACAGGGAAAAGAGGCGGGAAGGAAAATACAAAAGAATAAAAAAGTGTCCCGGCCGCAGTGTGTTCCCAGGATAAGAAAGAGTGAGACTGGACACCTGCGATACAGCCGCTGAAGCTGCACTCCTTTCGGAACCGGGGCAGATGGGCCGCACAGAGTACTCTGTGCGCCTGTTTTCTATTATAAGCGAAAGCCAGGCCGGCTTCAAGAAAAAAATAGAAATTTCCTGTTAAAAACAGTAAAATGCAGGAAAAATCCCCCTGAAAAGGGAGGAACCGGCAGCCATTCCTGACTGCCGGTGTGTATGAAAAAGAATTTGTAACGGCTCCAACCTGTCCGGGATTCTCAGCAGGCAAGTCTGAAGACCAGACAGATTGTTTCATGAAGGCGGGAACCAGCCATCTGTTCGCCGCATTCAATCAAATGATAGTGCCAGCAGGTATTCGCCCCTGCAAAGGAAGGGAAATTTCTGCTGCTCAGTTAAAAAAGTCACCGCTTTTTTAACTGTCTTTATCATAACAGGTGAGTGTGAAAAAAATATGGAAAAGTTGTGAAGAAATTATGAACATTGCAGCCCGGGCGGGTGCACACCTGTGCCCGGATTTGTCAGCAGGGCATTTCAGAAAATACATCTTCCGGCTCCGGAGCATACCGGGGAGGCAGTAAACCAGTGCTTCCGTATCCCGGAGGAGTTTATTTATTACAGAACCTGTGAGGACAGCTGCACAGGAACCGCCGGTTTTTCTAAACGGTTTCCAAGGAGCGGGCTCTAAGAGAGGCAAAGAGAAATTTAGAGACTTTCTTTTTCGGAAAGGCCGTGATAAGATGATACCAGATGCGGCGGGAGCGCGGGAAAGGGCAGGCGTAGGCGTACGGC
>JAHZAR010000022.1:7103-22265 GCA_019423835.1 Clostridiales bacterium
GAAGGGTTCCGGAAGGAGCGAGTCGCTCTTTTTGTCAGAAGGGAGGGGCAGGCAGCGCTGCCGCCTCCCAAATCATCTGCACCGTACAGGGTGCGCCCATGCGGTGCATGAACGCTGGTATCCCCTGCGGGGATATTCAGTACGGCTCCGAAGATTCGGTATTGCTGTGAAAGTGCCGTACGCCTGAATGCCACGAGACCGCCTGGGCTGCAGGCTGTGAATGTACAGAAGAGGGAGGAATTTGAGATGGGAGGGACAGAGCTCTGGAATCACTGCAGCAGCAGGCAGTGTGTGAAGATGATTCTCTCGATGAGGCTTCTGGGCTACGCCGCTCTCACAGAGGAGGAGCAGCTCTCTGTCCTCTATGAGCTGAGCAATCACGCATCCCGCCATTACAGGGAGGCTGTGATCCCGAAACGGACGGGAGGCGTCCGGCATCTGATGGTTCCTGACAGCACTCTGAAGGCAGTACAGCGGCGGATTCTGAAGTATGTCCTGTCCGGCCTTGAACCGTCAGGACAGGCATACGCCTACCGGAAGGGAGTGGGAATCAGGGAAAATGCGGCTGTCCACACAGGGCAGGAGAAGGTTCTCAAGCTGGATATTCATGACTTTTTCGGAAGTATCACCAGCTCCAGTGTCTATGGGCTGGCATTTCCCGGAACCGTGTTTCCTCCACAGGTGAGAGGTCTTCTGACATCCCTGTGCTGTCTGAGGGGAAGGCTTCCCCAGGGCTCTCCCGCTTCTCCGGCCATTTCCAATCTGGTGATGCGGCCCTTTGATGAGCATATGGAGATCTGGTGCCGCAAGCGGAATATCAGATACAGCCGCTACTGTGATGACATGACCTTTTCCGGCAGTTTTGATGCAGGCGAAGTCATACGAAAGGTTTCCGGCTTTCTGTCAGAGAGGGGTATGAGGCTGAACTGGAGAAAGACGGGAGTTTACGGAAGAAACTGCCGTCAGGAGGTGACGGGACTCACGGTCAATGAGAAGGTGCAGCTTCCCAGAGAATTGAGAAGACAGCTCCGCATGGAATGCTATTACTGCCGCAGATTCGGGACAGAGAGCCATATGGAGCATCTGGGCCTGACAGGGAGTGAGAGTGAGGAGCATTTCTTGATGAGGCTTTTAGGAAGGCTGGAATATGCCCTGAGCGTCAGCCCCGGTGCGAAGGAGTTTGAACGGGAGCGGGAGTATTTCCGCGGCCAGCTGAAAGCCATCAGAGAGAAGGACGCAGAAAAACAGAAGGGATGAGAAGTTCACCCTTTCAGTAAGGAGGACAGGATCATGGAGATTGAGAGAAGAGAGAACGCCAATGGGGGAAAAGGGACGATTTTTGTCAAACGCATCCTGAACGAACAGGAGTTAAATGGAAAGTGCAAGATGTTTGCCGAGGTGACAATCCCGGCAGGATGTTCCCTGGGCTACCATGTTCACAGCGGGGAGAGCGAAACCTACTATATTGTAAAGGGGCAGGGCGAGTATAACGACAATGGAACCACAAGGACTGTAAATCCCGGAGACCGTACCTTTACTCCTGACGGCTGCGGGCACGGGATTGCAAATAACACGGAGGAGGAGCTGGTGTTTATGGCTCTGATTATTCCGGACTAAGATAAAATTTTACACAGAGCAGGAAAGCCAGCCTGACATCCTGGAGAAAGATCCGCAGGAATGCGGCGGTTCCAGATGTCAGGCCTTTGTGATCAGGTATGAAAAAACGGCAGAGACGAAAGGTTTTCCGGCAGAAACGGAGAAAGGAACAGAGAGTGAAACGACACAGATTCAGATTTACCATATACAGCGGAGTTCTGGTCCTCATCCTGCTTTTTCTGGCTTTTCAGGGGAAGAGGCCGGACAGGCAGCTCATGTTTGACGGGAATTCCAGAACAGACATTTATATCCACACAGAGACCGGTGAGGAGCCAGAGATTGATCCGGCTGACTTTTTCCCGGACGTGGAAGGACTTTCCCTGGAGCTGTTTGAATACGATCTGAGCGGATGCAGTCTGGATCAGCCGGGGGAATATACGGTTCCGGTTTATTATGACGGAAAAAAGACAAATGCAGTTCTTTGCATCAGCGTTGAGGCCGGAGGCACAGACGGCCAAGAGACTGCGGGAGGGCTGCCGGGAAATTCTGTTTATGAGGGCAGCGGGCAGGAAAGGGAGGTGACACCGTGAGATTGTTTCATCTTTCCGATCTCCATATCGGAAAACAGCTGAACGGGTGGAGTCTCAGGGAGAACCAGGAGGCTGTGCTGGGACAGATTGTGGGATATGCAGAGGAATACCGGCCGGATGCGGTTCTGATCTGCGGGGATGTCTATGACAAGTCAGTTCCTTCCGGGGAGGCATGTTCCATATTTGGAGGATTTCTGGAACGAATTGCAGGGACTGGGATTCCGGTGCTTGTGATTGCCGGAAATCATGACAGTCCGGAGCGCCTGAGCTTTGCAGGGCAGATTCTCGAGAAGGAACACATTTTTATCAGTACGTTTCTGCCCTCAGAGAAGGGGGAACGTCTGAAGCGGGTGACGCTGTCTGACAGGTGGGGGGAGGTGGATTTCTACCTTTTCCCCTTTATGAGGCCGGGGTATGTGCGCCGTCTTCTGGAGGAGGAGAGCGGTGGGCAGGAGGAACTGACGGATCGGAGTCTTACCTATGACCAGGCGTTCCGGCTGATGATTGAGCGGGAGGCGATAGACTGCGCCAGGAGAAATGTGATTCTCTGTCACCAGTTTTTTGTGAGCTCCTCTGGACAGCCGGAAACCTGTGAGTCAGAAACTGCTGTGCTCATGGCGGGAGGACTGGATCAGATTGATATTTCAGCTCTTGACTGCTTTGATTATGCCGCTCTGGGACACCTGCACGGCTCCCAGCGGGTGGGGAGAGAGTCCGCCCGTTACTGCGGAACGCCTTACAAGTACTCTGTCAGTGAGGAGCGTCACAGGAAAGCCGTGGTTATGGTGGAGCTCGGAAAAAAAGGCGAGGAGCCCGTCCTCTCGTTCCTGCCGTTAACCGGAGTTCAGGACGTGCGAAAAGAGAGAGGAACCCTGGAACAGGTTCTGAACAGGGCTTCTGAGCCGTCCTGCCATGATTTTGTCAGCATTGTCCTGACGGATGAGAGGGAACCGGCCAACTTCCGAGAACAGCTGAGAGAGAGATACGATCATATTCTGGAGATACGGATTGACAATGAGAGGACGAGAAGGAGGCTTGAGGATGAAAAAGAGCCGATACCTGTGCTGAAGCCCATGGAGGCGTTCCGCCAGTTTTTTTCCATGATTCAGAACAGTGATCTGACGGAGGAGGAGGAGAGGCTTATGGCCCAGGTGATTGAGGAAGCAAAGGAGGAGGAAGAGTGAAGCCGCTGAGACTTGTCATGTCTGCCTTTGGCTCTTATCTGAAGCAGACGGAAATCGATTTTGAGGCGCTGGGAGACGGAATTTTTCTGATTACAGGCGATACGGGAGCCGGAAAAACCACCATCTTTGACGCCATAGCCTTTGCCCTTTACGGAGAAACCAGCGGCCAGAGACGGGACGGCTCCATGATGCGAAGCCAGTCGGCCTCTCCCAAACAGGAAACAAGGGTGGAGCTGGTGTTTTCCGACAGGGGAGAGGTTTACCGGATTGTGAGAAGCCCCTCCTATCAGCGTCCAAGTCTGAGAAAGAAGAAGGACGGAGAGCAGGCGATGACGACGCAGCCGGCCAGAGTATCGCTGTTTCTTCCGGACGGCTCTGAATTTCCGGGAAAAATCTCAGATGTCAATGAAAAAATACGGGAGATTGTAGGAGTTGACAGAGGACAGTTTTCCCAGACCGCCATGATTGCCCAGGGAGAGTACATGAAACTCCTCACAGCAGGCTCCAGAGAGAGAAAGGAGATCTTTTCCAGGATCTTTGACACGGGAGTCTACGAGCGGATTCAGCGCAGGCTCAGGGAGCGAAACAGTGAGCTTGCAAAAAAGCTGGAGGACAATGGAAAGTTCTGCCTGCGGGAAGCTGATCGCATTCGTGTGCCGGAGGAGAGCGGACTTGCCCTCAGGTGGGAGCAGGCTGTTTCCCGCCTGGAGAGCTGTCCGGAAGAGATCCTGGCTGTTTCCGGGGAGGCGTGCAGGTTCAGCAGGCAGGCGGCTGAGAGGGAACAGAAGGAGGATGAGAGACTGGTAGAGGAGCTGCACAGGCTGGGCAGAAGGATCGAGAGGGCCAGACGCGTGTCTGAGCTTGAAAAGCAGGAGAAAGCGGCAGAGGAACACCTGCGCCAGCTTCAGAGCTCCCGGGAGGTGTTTGAGGAGAAAAAGAGAAGGCTCAGACTGGGCAGGCAGGCGGCGCCGGTCCGGCAGAAAGAGGAGGAGGCCGGGAAAAAGGAGAAAGAGTGGAGAGAGGCAGAAGAGAAGCTCAGAAAGACGAGGGAAAGCCTCTCCAGGCTCACGGAAGATTTTTTGCTGGCAGAGCGCAAAAAAGAGGCGGCTGAGAACCGGTACCGCGCTGAGCAGCCAGGACTTGTGGAGCAGGAACAGGAGCTCAAACGCTCTCTTCCCCTCTACCGTGAACGGGAACTGTGCATAGCCTCTATCCGTGCAGAGGAAGACTGCAGGGAGAGGACGAAGGGGGCGGCGGCTGCCGCCGGGCAGGCGCAGGAGGAATGCCTGAAACGTCTGGATGCCCTGAAGGCAGAGAGAGAGGAAAAGAGGGACAGCGGCCTGAACCGGGAGCGGTGCAGAGCTGAGGCAGAGCAGCTGAGAAAGAGGATGGATGAAATTGCGCAGCTCGGAAGAAAGTTAAAGGAGCTGGAGGCGAGGGAGGAGCGCTTAAAAGAGGAACAGGATATTCTGGGCAGGGAGAGCAGGGAGTATGAGCAGGCTGCCGCTGCCTATGACAGGCTGTACCGGATATTTGTACTGTCTCAGGCGGGACTTCTGGCAGAGGAACTGAAGGAGGGAAAAGCCTGCCCGGTCTGCGGTTCCCTGAGCCATCCCTGTCCCGCCCGGCTCCAGGAGGAGCGCGTGACGGCAGAACAGCTGGACCGTGCAAAGGAAAAGAGGGAGACAGCCGACAGGGCTGCGAGAGAGCGATCGGCCTCTGTGCGGGCACTGAAAGCTGAGACGGGGGTAGTAGAAAGCCAGTGCGAAGCCATGTATGAGGCACTCAGGAAACCAGGGGCGGTTCAGGAGAGGAAACGTGTGCTCTTTGACAGGAAGAAAGCTTTTCAGGAAATGAGAGAACTGTATTTTGAGGTAGAGGAAAGGCAGAAGCAGAAGGAACGCGAAGAAAAAGCGTGGGAGAAGGCTGAGATCCGCCTGTCAGAGGTCGACGCCCTGATAGAGACGGAGGAGAAAAAGAGAGAGGAACTGGAAAGAAAAAGGAAGGAACTCTCTGAGGAGCTGGCAGGGGCAGAATCCAGGCTGAGCAGCCTGAAGGCGAGAAAAGAGGAGCAGAAAAAGCAGCTTCTCTTTGAAACAGGTGAGCAGGCAGAGGAGAGGCTGTCGGAGATCCGGGAGGCTGCCGGAAAGCTTCTGGATGAAAAGGAAAGGGCGGAAAAAAGGATGGAGGAGCTTGGAAGGCAGACTGGTCTTCTGAAAGGACGGCTTGCCTCTGAGGAGGAAAAAGAGAGAACGCTGCTGAGGCAGAAGGAGGAGCTTTATGAGGAGTGGCAGGAGCTCCTTCAGAAAATGGAGTTTTCGGGGCAGGAGGAATACAGGAGAGCGATTCTCAGGGAAGGAGAACAGGAACTCCTGGAGGCGGATATCTCGCAGTATGAGCAGAGCCTTACCGCCGCCTCCTCCGCCCTTCTCCAGTGCCAAAAAAGCCTGGAAGGGCTGGAAGGGGAGGAGCTTTCTCCTCTCCTTGAGAGAGAGGAGGCCATGAAGCAGGAGAGGAGGCTTGCCTCCTCCCGCCTCTCCCAGTCAGCTTCCAGGCTGGCGGAAAATGAGGGAGCCTGCCGGGAGCTCGAACGGCTCCTGGGAAAGAGGAAGAGGCTCCTTGAGGAATACGGGCCGGTCAACCGGCTCTGCCTGGCTGCCGACGGAAAGGTGAGCGGCACGGCGCGGATGGATTTTCAGACCTATGTGCAGCGGCAGTACTTTTCTCAGATGATCCGTGCGGCAAACCACAGGCTCAGCCGGATGACGCAGGGGCGGTTTCTCCTCCGGTGCCGGGAGTTTGAAGATCTGAGTCTGCGCGGTGAGGCTGGCCTGGATCTGGATGTATACAGTGTGGACACAGACAGTGTCCGGGATGTGAAAACCCTATCCGGAGGCGAGGCCTTTCTGGCGGCTCTTTCCATGGCCCTTGGCATGGCGGATGTGATTCAGAATACGGCGGGGAGTGTGGAGATGGATGCACTGTTTATCGACGAGGGATTCGGCTCTCTGGATGATGAGGCCAGAGCCAGGGCGATCTCCGTTCTCAAGGAGCTGTCAGGCGGAAAGCGAATGATCGGCATTATCTCCCATGTGGCAGAGCTGAGAGAGCAGATGGGGAAGAAAATTGTGGTGAAAAAGGGGGAGGAGGGAAGCTTCATCCGGCTGGAGACGGAAGAGTAGGAGGGATAAAAGCGCAGGGGAGCGTCTGTCCGCCGTGCTGAAAGCTCGAAACACCACGGATTTTCCGAGCTTAGGGGCTTCGCCCCATGAAGGGGAAGGCAGAGAAAGCATTCAGCGAGCAGGCTCCCCTCCTGTTTTCTCTGCCTTTCCCTTCGCACGGTTCATGTGTATTAAAATTTATACACTGATTAGCTCGATCCCTTTAATTTACCAATTGTTAATTTTTTTTCACTATGATATACTTATTAAGATAGATCCTGCTGTGAAAATATGACAAAAAAATACATGTTTTCTGCGGCAAAGGAAAATAAACTAGAGAAAGAGGGTTTATTAGATGGGTTTGGCTACATTTATAGGCGGTATTCATCCATTGGAGGGCAAAGAATTGTCTGAGGATAAACCGATTCAGATTCTTCCTCCGATTCAGGGTGAAGAAATGGTATTTCCGCTGTCCCAGCACATCGGCGCTCCGGCACGTCCTTTGGTGAAGAAGGGCGATCAGGTTCTGAAGGGCCAGCTGATTGCTGAGGCTGGCGGTTTTATTTCTGCCAATGTCATCTGTTCCGTATCCGGTACGGTGAAGGGAATTGAGCCAAGGCTGGTTGCGAACGGCGCCAGGGTTGATTCCATTATTGTGGAGAATGACGGACAGGACAATGCAGTGGAGGGATTTGGTGAGAAGAGGGATTACACCAGGCTTTCCAAGGAAGAGATCCGCGACATTATCAAGAGCGCAGGAATAGTCGGATTAGGAGGCGCAGGATTCCCGACTCATGTGAAGCTGACTCCAAAGGACGAGGCTGCTATTGATACGGTGATTGTGAACGGCGCTGAGTGCGAGCCTTATCTGACCAGCGATTACAGACTCATGCTGGAGCAGCCGGAGAGGATCGTCGGCGGCCTGAAGGTCATTTTACAGCTCTTCGACAATGCAAAGGGCGTCATCGGCATTGAGAACAATAAGCCGGAGGCCATCAAGAAACTCACTGAGATGGTGAAGGACGAGCCGAGAATTGAGGTATGTCCGCTTCTCACCAAATATCCGCAGGGCGGCGAGCGCACGCTGATCTACGCAGTGACAAAGAGAGAGATCAACTCCTCCATGCTCCCGGCAGACGCAGGCTGCGTGGTGGACAATATTGATACGGTTGTTTCTATTTATAATGCAGTGTGCGAGTCCACTCCGCTTATCAGAAAGATTATTACTGTGACAGGAGACGCCATTGCACATCCGCAGAACTACGAGGTAAGGCTGGGGACAAACTACAGCCGTCTGGTGGAGGCTGCCGGAGGCTTTAAGGAGCAGCCGGAGAAGATCATTTCCGGCGGCCCGATGATGGGGCAGGCTCTGTTTTCCACAGACTTCCCGGTGGCCAAGACTTCTTCTGCCCTTACTACCTTTACAAAGGATGAGGTTGCAGCTCAGGCGCCGAGTCCGTGTATCCGCTGCGGACGCTGCGTGGATGTCTGCCCGGAGCACCTGGTTCCTCCTCTGATGATGAAAGCAGCTTTGGACAATAATCTGGAGAAGTTCCAGCAGTTAAACGGCATGGAATGCGTGGAGTGCGGCTGCTGTGCTTATACCTGTCCGGCTAAACGTCCGCTGACACAGGCATTCAAGGAAATGCGCAAGGCTGTGGCGGCCAGCCGAAGAAAGTAGGAGGTGGGGAGAAATGGAAAAATTATTTAACGTATCGTCATCGCCTCACGTCAGGGACAGGTCCACGACCCAGAACCTGATGTTTGACGTTGTCATTGCGATGATTCCTGCCAGCGTCTACGGCGTGTGGCAGTTCGGCCTCAACGCGCTTCTCGTCCTGATTGCGACGGTCGTAAGCTGCGTGGTGTCGGAATACGCTTATGAAAAACTGATGAACAAGCCGATCACCATTACAGACGGCAGCGCTGTAGTAACGGGTATGATTCTGGCTCTCAACATGCCGCCTCAGATCCCGGTATGGGTTCCCATGGTGGGCGGCGTCTTTGCGATTGTCGTGGTAAAGCAGCTCTACGGCGGTCTGGGACAGAATTTTATGAATCCGGCCCTGGCAGCCCGCTGCTTCTTACTGATTTCCTTTGCCGGACTGATGAACGACTTCTCATCTGCAAGTCTGGGCTTTGACAGCCTTTCAGGCGCGACTCCTCTGGCAACCCTCAGGGCAGGAGGAGAGGTGGATCTGGCCGGTCTGATCATTGGACGCATTCCCGGTACAATCGGCGAGGTTTCCGTGATCGCTCTGCTGTTCGGCGGCATCTACATGATTGTCCGCAAGGTGATTTCGCCGATTATCCCTCTGTTCTACATAGGGACCACGGCTGTATTTATCTTCATCTTCGGCGGCTTTGACGTAAACTACACGCTGTGCGAGATCTGCGCCGGCGGTCTGATTTTCGGTGCGTTCTTCATGGCTACTGACTACGTGACCAGTCCGCTGACGAAAAAGGGACAGATCGTATACGGGATTGTGCTGGGTCTGATGACGGGGATCTTCCGTCTCTGGGGAGCTTCCCCGGAGGGCGTTTCCTACTCTATCATCCTCTGCAACCTGTTCGTGCCGCTGATTGAACGGGCAACACTTCCCAAAGCGTTCGGAAAGGGAGGTATGAAGAAATGAGCAAGATAATCAAAGATACGGTAATTCTTTTCGCGATTACCCTGGTGGCCGGCTTCTGTCTGGGAGCAGTTCACGATATTACGCTGGCTCCGATTGCCGCCGCTCAGGAGGCCGCCGCTACGGCGACCTATCAGCAGGTTTATCCGGATGCAGCCAGCTTTGATACGCCGCAGGAGATGACGGACGCAGTCGCGGCTGCCGCAGACACATCCTCCTGGGGATTCGGAGCCGTTACGATCAACGATGCCAAGAACGCCCTTGACACAAGCGGCAATCCCATCGGGTATCTGATTACCTCTACTTCTGCTGAGAGCTACGGCGGCGACGTGCAGATCGCAGTAGGCATCACGGCAGAGGGAACTGTTACGGGAATCGGATTTCTGAGCATCAGCGATACGCCCGGTCTGGGCATGAAGGCTTCGGAGCCGGAGTTTAAGGATCAATACAGCGGAAAACCGGCTGCTGCCTTTGAGGTAGTCAAGACAGCTCCGACGGCTGACAACCAGATCCAGGCGATCAGCGGCGCGACCATCACTTCCTCCGCTGTAACAAATGCAGTCAACGCGGCAGTGTACTTTGTACAGAACTGCCTGTCTGAGTAGGAGGTGCAGATTCATGAATAAATATGTAGAACGAATTTATAACGGTATCTGGAAGGAAAACCCCATTTTCGTACAGATGATCGGCCTTTGCCCCACCCTGGCAGTTACAACCTCTGCTATCAATGGCGTGGGTATGGGACTCTCCACGACAGTCGTTCTGGTGCTGGCAAATATCCTGATTGCCGCTTTGAGAAAGATCATACCGGACAGCGTGCGTCTGCCGGCTGAGATCGTTGTCGTAGCTTCCTTCGTAACGATTGTGGATATGCTGATGGAAGGCTTTACCCCGGATCTGTATAAATCCCTGGGCATCTACATTCCGCTGATCGTTGTAAACTGTATCATCCTGGGCCGTGCAGAGGCTTATGCCATGAAGAACAACGCCATCCTGTCCGCATTCGACGGAATCGGCATGGGTCTTGGCTTTACCATTGCCCTGGTTCT
This sequence comes from Clostridiales bacterium, assembly GCA_019423835.1. GTDB lineage: Bacteria > Bacillota > Clostridia > Lachnospirales > Lachnospiraceae > Otoolea. The sequence goes on from JAHZAR010000022.1 coordinate 17,317, forward strand.
TATCGGTGCATTCCGTGAGCTGATCGGCGCCGGCACGATTTTCGGCGTGCAGATTATGCCGTCTTCCTACGTTCCGGTTTCCATCTTTATCCTGGCTCCTGGTGCGTTCTTTATTCTGGCCATGCTGACGGCGGTTCAGAACAAGCTCAAGATGCCGAGCGCCACAAATGGATCCGTAAAGAAGAAGAAAAAATCCGGCGGCTGCAGCGGCGACTGCTTAAGCTGTGCCGGACATAAGGCAGAATAGGAGGAAGAGAGATGAAAGAGTTACTCATTATTGCGATCAGCTCGGCGCTGGTAAGCAATGTCGTACTGAGCCAGTTTCTCGGCATCTGCTCCTTCGTCGGCGTATCAAAAAAGGTAGAAACAGCAGCCGGTATGGGCGGTGCGGTTATCTTCGTTATCACCATCGCCTCTATCGTGGCCAGCCTGATTTACCAGTTTATCCTGGGCCCCCTGGGTCTGGACTATCTGAACACCATTGTGTTCATTCTGGTTATCGCGGCTTTAGTGCAGCTGGTAGAGATGTTCATGCATAAGTGTATGGTCTCCCTGTACAACGCTCTCGGCGTTTTCCTGCCTCTGATTACCACAAACTGCGCCGTGCTGGGCGTTGCTCTTACGAATGTGCAGAGCGGCTACAGCTTTGTGCAGAGTGTGGTAAACGGCGTCGGAACGGCCATCGGCTATACCATCGCCATTATCCTGCTGGCAGGAATCCGCGAACACATAGAGGGAAACGACATTCCCTACAGTTTCCAGGGCTCTCCTATTGTACTGGTAACGGCTGGGCTGATGGCAATCGCATTTTTCGGATTTTCCGGATTACTGTAGAAGGAGGAAACGAAGATGAATACTGTTGCAATTATCATCGCGGCTGCCGTCATTGCCGGAACAGGCATTGTAGTCGGCATCGTGTTAGGCATTTTTGGACAGAAGTTTCATGTAGAGATAGATGAGAAAGAGGCTGCTGTCCGCGAGGAGCTGCCAGGCAACAACTGCGGCGGCTGCGGTTACCCGGGCTGTGATGGTCTGGCCAAGGCAATCGCCGAGGGCAAGGCCCCTGTCAATGCCTGTCCGGTAGGAGGCCCTGCTGTTGGCGCGAAGATCGCTGCCATTATGGGTGTGGAGGCCGGAACCAGCGAGAAGATGGTAGCGTTCGTGAAGTGTAAGGGAACCTGCGATCATACGAGAACGCAGTACAAGTACTACGGCATCGAGGACTGTAAGAAGGCCACTGTAGTTCCGGGAAGCGGCGAGAAAGCCTGCTCTTACGGCTGTATGGGCTTCGGCTCCTGTGTAAAGGCCTGCAAATTTGACGCGATTCACGTGGTGGACGGCATCGCCGTGGTAGATAAGGAAAAATGTGTGGCCTGCGGCCAGTGTGTGGCAGCCTGCCCGCAGCACCTGATCGAGCTTGTACCCTATAAGGCAGAGCATCTGGTGCAGTGCAGCTCCCACGACCGGGGCCCGGCAGTCAAGTCCAAGTGCGATTTTGGCTGTATCGGCTGTACGCTGTGCACCAAGCAGTGTGAATTTGACGCCATCCACATGGACAACAATGTGGCTGTCATCGATTACGAAAAATGTACAAACTGCGGCAAGTGCGCGGAGAAGTGCCCGGTGAAGGTTATCAAATAGAGGTTAGCCGGCCGGAACAACGCAGTGTTTTTCCATTTATTCCGGCAGCAAGGCTCTGAAGAACAAAAATGCCATGGGCAGTCAGAAAAGCTCTGATTGCCTATGGCGTTTTTGCTTTGCTTCCCTGAAAATGCTGCTTCCCTGAAATGGGCCTTTTGCGATATGCAGTCCATTTAAGGGACGGGAACCGCGTTTCTATGTATACGGCCCTAACTCAGGTATCATACCGCAAGGGACATGACCTACCCATAAAGGTGAATCAGCGCAGATAACGTGCAGTGCGTCTCCTGGCTGCCCGAGGGACTTTTCCTCAAGCTCCAACCTTTTCCTTTCCAGGAATCCTCACGCAGTATTTCGCAGATGAGATATCTGCCTCCCTAATATAGTCTTTAGCAGACAGCCAGAGAAAATGCGTTTGAACAGCATACTACTTTATATCTGCTGTGATAAAGATAATTGCGGAATAGAATGGCCTATTTCAAGCATCGCTAAACTGCTGAATGATTAAACAAAGGAACAAATCTGGCCCCATTCTGTATTCCTGAATAAGCAAAGCCATTTCGATATTTCAAAGTTCAGAACTCCAAAAGTAATCTTATCCGATATTGATAAATCCACAAACTGCCCTATGCGATGGGAACAACAGTCTTTCCCGCTTACTCTTTTCATAATTATTGTATTGATGGTTCTGTCATCTCTCCTGACAGGGAGGAAAACATGAAAAACGTAAGTTGTAAATAGATGATAGATATTCATTTATATTTATGTTATAATTCAATAAAAGATTCAAAAATAATTTTGAAATGTGAAAAGAAAACAGCAGAAAGCGAGATAAAAATTGTCAGAAATGAAATCGGTAAAGTCAGCGGGTTCGGCGATTGGACAGTCGCCGGTATAAAGGGCTAAAAAGGAGGGAAAAACATGGAAAGATGCAGAAGAGGACTGGCCAAGTTTCTGACACTGGTTCTCATACTGGCATGTCTGTTTCAGCCAGGTATGACTTTGCAGGCCGCAGTTTCGGGAACAGGCAGCCGGCAGGAACAGGGGCTGGGAGAACAGGGGAAAACGGCGAGCGGCTCCAACGCGCCACAGAAAAAGGAGCCGGAAGAGATACAGGAAGGCGAGAATCCGGAGGAAGAGGTGGAGGCGGACAGCCAGCCGGAACAGACGGGAAAAGACCCGGTAAAGACGGCAAGCGGTTCCAACGCGCCCTCGGAAAAAGAGCCTGAAGAAATACAGGAAGGTTCCCTGGGACACGCAGGCATAACCGGCAGCGTTGAAACAGCTACGCCCTCCGACGCGCAGCTGGGGATTGCCCCGAATTCGCTGCTTCCTCTGGAGGAGGAGGAGGTGTATCTGGATTTAAAGAAGTATACACAGGAAGAACTGAAGGAAATGCCGTGGGAAACGGTGCTGGGTAGTCTGTACCAATCTGACCCACAAAAACCTATCGTGATTTCAGGCGATAAAAATGTGGTGTTGGAGTATTTTGAGAATCAGGACGAAGACACCAAAGACGTAAATGAAGAGATTGAGCGAAATGGTACAGTAGATCTGACCCAAATAGAAGTGGAGGATACGGATACTTGGTTTAAAATGGTACTGCTTGTAGGCAATGGTAAACAGCTAGATTCCAACGCGACCCGCTATAAAGTTACGGTGTATATATCACCTAAAATAGGAACATGGATTGATCGGCTGACTTTTTACTTGACTGATGGAACAGGCGGGGCGACGGGAAATATTACTGGTGAAGCTAGCCTTTTATATATGGAGTCTTCTAAATCAAAGATACCGGAAACCATTGTTGCGTGTTTTTATTCCAAGTACGATGCGGAGAAGAAGTACCTGCTTAGTATTAGCAGTAAGTTTATAGACTCAGACGAAGTGAAGGTACAGGTATATCGTATGGCTGATATAGAAGACCGTATCAAAGAGACTGAGGATGTAAACGATCTGAAAGAGGAACCCATTGAGGGCATACTGCAAGTAAACGGAGCAGTCTATTCAATAGGGAATGCTGGTGAAGATTTAACAGATAATGAATTTTGTGTTGTATACTCGGACTCAGATGACAAAATAATTGCATATGAGGGCCTGAAATTTATAATGTATGATGAGGGGAAGAAGGAGGACATACTGGGAAATCTGTATGTATATGAAGACGGCCGAAAGGTGTCTGTAGTAGATTCGATTTCCAAACCGAAGAATACTTTAAACTGGATCATAGATCTGGATTCGGAAGGCGATCATGTAAATATAGACTATCAGGATATTGAGTATGCACTAGAAGGGGAATATTCAACAGAGGGTACTTATTATTATGCCTTTAGTGAGAATACCGAAGTCAATAGCATGGAGGTAGGAACAACGGGCGGAGAAGATGGAATGAATGCGGCGGAAGAGATTACGGATATATCTCAGGGTTATCTGATAGATTTCAGCCAAGGCAAAAGATGGGTGCAATTGAATTTGGAGGATAGAGTCTTTAAGCATTTCATCAGGGTAAAAGAGGGCACATCCTCTACTACAACCACTTATGATCCGGCGCCGATTGTAGGGGAGAGAGATCAGAACTTTCATGTAGACGGCTGCTATCCTGATAGTAGTTCGATGGATTATATAACTAACAAAATTGCAGTTAAGGATATGATATTAGATACATACTATGGTTACGGATATCAGACGCTGCTCATTCCCCCGGGGGGAAATGCGGACCTGACTAGCCTGTGTATTTCTTTTGTGCCAGGCTCTGCAACAGTGTATGTCGAAGACAATCTACAGATGTCAGGGAAAACGCCTCAGAACTTTTCAAACGGAACTCCGGTGGAATATCAGGTTAAAATCGGCGATAAGTGGAAAACCTATTATGTCACAGCGGTAGAACCAGCAACCGGTGGTGCGAAATTATTTGTTTACGGCCCATCGGAACGGGAGGTCTTCCTGGATGCGCATTTCGAATATGAACACAACATCCTCATTGCCAATATCGGAGATCAAAAGCTGACAGGACTGAAGGCGGAACTGGTGGAACCCCAGCATGTAAAGCTGCATGAGTATTGGACTGTAGGCGGAGACGGCAACAATGAGCTGGTTGAATTCCAAAAGGATTCGGAACTCTCCCTGGCAAAGATCACTCTGGTTCCGGACGGGGAGGGAGAGATCAGCGGCACGCTGAAGATTTCCGCTGCTGATCAGGAACCCATAGAGATCGAATTAACCGGATGGTCGGGAGATCCGCGCATTATTACGACAGCGCTGGATGACGCGGTTAAGAATGTTTCGTATTCCTATACGATAGACACCAG
>JAHZAR010000022.1:22275-32635 GCA_019423835.1 Clostridiales bacterium
GAATAAGGTTACATTCAGTCTGGCCAGCGGTCAGCTGCCTCAGGGCCTGCGGCTGAATTCCAAAACTGGCGAGATCTCCGGCACGCCTCAGGAAGCGGGCGTGTTCCGTATCCAGGTAAGGGCAAGCTTCAGCCGTGATGAGTTTGATGATTCTCTTAAGGAATTTACGCTGAAGGTCGACGAACCATCTGATGGCGGAGAAGGCGGTAGTTCCGAAGGAGGCGGCAGTTCCGAAGGAGGCAGCAGTTCCGAAGGAGGCGGCAGTTCCGGAGGAGGCAGCAGTTCCGAAGGAGGCAGCAGCTCCGGAGGAGGCAGCAGTTCCGGAGGAGGCAGCAGTTCCGGAGGAGGCAGCAGCTCCGGAGGAGGCAGCAGCTCCAGCTCCACTGTGGGAACTGCAGAGGCGGGATATACGGATGATTCCTGGTCCTGGGATGGAAGCGGCTGGAGGTGCCAGTCGCCGGACGGCTCGGTTCTGACCAATAGCTGGCATCTGCTTCCCTATAATGGAAGTACAGAATGGTACTTCTTTGATGAACAGGGCTATATGGCCACTGGCTGGATAACCTGTGAAGGACAGACGTATTATTTGAATCCGGAAGCCGATGGAACGCGGGGAAGAATGTGTACCGGGTGGCTGCATTTGGATGATACGTGGTACTATCTGAATGAAGAATCCGATGGTACCAAAGGAGCCATGAGAAAGGCCGGCTGGTATTATCTGCCCTATAATAACAAAAAGGACTGGTATTATTTTGATGAGGCCGGAAAGATGTTAACGGGGTGGATTACAGTGGAAGATAGGAGATATTATTTAAATCCCGTATCGGACGGAACTAAAGGGAAGATGATGACCGGCTGGCAGCTGATCGATGGCAAATGGTATTACTTCGGTGCGAAGCCGGATGAGAACTATGGCGCCATGGCGGTCAGTACCTGGGTTGACGGCCATTATGTGGACGGCACCGGGGTCAGGGCAGACTGACCGGCAGCCGAGTAAAAGATAATTGCAGATAAAGAGGCTGCTGTAGCGGGAATTTGATATGCTCCCTTCTGGGCAGACAAGTGAAATAGTAAAAGCTTGTCACTTAGGAGGGAGCATATTTTATGTTTAAGAGAAAAATATCCATGGAGAATAAGATATATACTGTAAATTTGTACCTGGATGGAAAAGAAGATCCTGGTGAGCATCCGATCTTTCATAGTGACTGTGGATATCAATAAACCTCAAGATTATTTCACAGGAAACTGGAGGAGGCAGGGAGCATACCGGGGAAATCTGCCTTCCGGCACTGGACAGGAACGCTTCTGTTCCAAAATCATACTCATGAGTCCGTTTTATGCAGTCTCATTATAATTTAAAATTTATACAATGTATAAATTTCGGTTGCAGAGCAGAGGATATTTTTGTATACTGTTTTCTGGCTCAAAACAAAATGCAGAGAGATAATGAGGTGATTCAGAAATGAGACAGAAGCAAGGAAGCGCCGCCCTCTCCGGAATAGCAGGGGCAGGTGTGATGATAGTTTTATCCGCCCTTCTGGTAATCGGTTCGGGACCGCTCTACATGGCAGTTGCCGGAAGAAACCGGAAAATATCCGAAGTTCCGATTTATTATGCAGGTACTTATGAAGGGACAAGCCGGGGCTATGGTGGCCCAGTGACAGTCAGGACGACAGTTTCCGATTATGCGATTGAGAAAGTCCATATCTCAGCGCCGGAAGAGACGCCGGAAATTGGGAAGGCCGCTGCGGTTCAGCTTTCGAACCGGATGTGGAGGGACAATTCCTTCAGAGCAGACAGCATTTCGGGAGCTACTATGACCAGCAACGCAGTCAGAAAGGCAGCCGGACAATGCCTGGAACAGGCAGCCAGAGAGGGTACGGAGGCAGAAAAGCTGTTTGAAGCGGAATTTAAAAGCGCGGAGGAGAGCAGAAGCCTTCCGGAGCTGTCCAGTATCCTTTTGTCTGTGCCGGATGGGGAGTACAGCTATCAGGATTCTGAAGACGACGGTTCCGGTTTCTTCAATGAAATTCGGGTAACAGTGGAGCGGGGAAAGATCACAGCCCTTTCCTGGGACTCAGTGGACAGGAATGGAACCGGAAAACGTCAGCTTTCCATGGACGGCCAGTACAGAATGACGGAGAACGGACCGCTCTGGTACGAACAGGCGGATACACTGGCACAATATGTGCTTGAGAATCAGTCTGTGGAAGGGCTGTCCGACAGCGAGGGATATGCGACCGATGCCGTCAGCTCAGTCAGTATCAATATCTCTGGCTTCATCAATGCCCTGAAATGCTGTCTGAGCCAGGAGGCCAGGGCAGACTAAAGCAGTTCAGGTGTTGATTTCTGTAATGCCCGGGGCCTCTCACAGGAAAGAACAGACTGAAAGAAAAAGAAGCAGAAAGCAAAGCAGCCATAACAGTAAATAACCATTGAAGACAGAGAAAACAGCCGCCGGCGGCAGGAGAGAAAGGTTCAGAAGAACCGTTCCTTCTGCTTTGGGCGGCTGTTTTCGGTTATAAAAAGAACTGACGGCATTCATAAGGAGCGGAAGTCGGGTTCAGCGCTGCGGCGAAATCATATCTCCGTCTTCTGCTCTGCCGGAAACAGGGATATTGGGGACACTGTACGGTATTCGAGGGCATCAGAGAAGGCTCCTCATTTAACGGAAAATTTCCGCATATCCTTTCAGATAGTCTACTTTCCTGCCGTCCTGTATTTCACTCATGAGAAAATTGGCCAGTATGATACCGGTTCTTCCAAGACTGCGGATAGGAATGAGTTTTTTGCACAGATTGCTGGCATATCCCTCGTCGGGAAGCTCCTCAATCAGAAAGGCAGCGTATTCGCGGTCTTCTGTCTTTTTCCAGATCAGATCCCCCTGGCAGGGCAGATCATCGGCAATCATTCCGCGAATTTCTCTGTCAGGATGTTCTGTGTCGATCAGGCGCACGTAGAGAGAGGGATTCTGGGTGTAGCGCACCAGCTTGTCCCGGTCGCTGTACTGAAAACGTGTCACAGAGGAAAAGGGGACGCATTCCATGGAGAAATCGACTTTTTTCAGATGTTCGATTTCCGCTATATGCTTCTGCTTCAGCTCTGCCGAGCGCTGCATGGATGAAAGGCTCTGTATCTGCGCCTCCAGCTGTGCCCGCACCCCTGTCAGCACCTTGCTGTAATCCTCCAGACTGAAATGGCGGAAGTGCTCCATCTGACGCACCGGAATGCCGATTTTCCGGTAAAAGGCGATTTCTGCAATGTTCAGAAGATCCGCTATGGTGTATTTTCTGTAATTGTTCAATTCCTGGTAAACGGAAAAGATGCCTGCATCCTGCCAGTATCTGAGTGTATGCTCCGGTATGTCTAACAGACGGGACACCTCACCGATGGATAAATATTTTTCCATAGTATGCCCTGGTTCCTTTCAGTCAGCGCCGCTGCGCTGGATTCTGTTTTTTCATTATACCATATCCTCCGCCGGGTTACACGGGGGTTTTGGGAATTCCTGCACTGCTGCTCAGATACCTATTGACTCTCAAGTTACTTGAAGCTTTATAATTCAAAGCAATAAAACATTTATTAAGAACAGAGGAGGAATAAGGGTATGAGCGGAGCTGCCAAGAAGAAAAAATGGTTTGAGAATGTCAAGATGCCGCACACGTACGTCATCCTGATCACGATTCTTGTGATCATGACGATTCTCACCCATATGATCCCGGCCCGACAGTACCAGAGGGTGGAGGATCCGGTCAGCGGGACAACGGTTGTAGTGCCGGACAGCTTTGAGTTTGTGGACATTGAGGCGCCGGGCTTTTTTGACATTTTCCTGGCCCTGCAGAGAGGGTATGTGGATGCGGCAGACATTATGTTTCTGATTATTTTTGCCTATGGCTTCGTGTACATGCTGGTGAAGAACGGAACCATGGATGCGGCCCTGGGAACCCTGGTCAGGCTGGTGGGAAAAAAGATACAGCTGATGATCCCGATTACCATGATTGTGCTGGGACTTTTAAGCTCTACCATGGGAATTTTCGAGGAGGTCTACGGTCTGTTTCCCGTCTTTGTGGGGATTGCAGTAGCTCTGGGCTATGACATGGTGGTGGGAGGCGCGATTGTCTACCTGGGCGTTGCTATCGGATACGCGTCGGGAACCTTCAACCCCTATACGGTCGGAATTGCCCAGGATGTGGCGGGAGTGCCTCTCTACTCGGGGCTCGGGCTCAGGATTGCTGTCCTGATTGCGTTTGAGCTGCTGGCGATTCTCTATATCATGCATTACGCCCACAAGGTGAAGGCAGATCCGACGAAATCCGTTATGTATGGGGTGGAAACAGACTTTACTCAGAGAAAGAGCCTGGAGGAGCTGACAGGGGCAAAGATGAATACAAGGCAGAAGCTGTGCCTGCTTCTCTTTCTGGGAACGCTGTGCGGGCTTCTCTATGGAATCACCCAGGCTGGCTGGGGCATCAATGAGATTGCAGCCATGTTTCTGATGATGATGATTTTTGTGGGAGTTGTCAGCGGGTATTCGGCTACGGAGATCTGCAAAACCTTCATTGAGTCTACGAAGTCTATGGTATCTTCGATGCTGATCGTGGGATTTACCAGAGGAATTCTCCTGATTATGAAGGATGGCATGATTTCTGATACGATTGTCTACTATCTGGTCAGTCTGCTTTCCGGGGCCAGTAAATATGTTTCCGCTTATGGAATGCTGATCCTGCAGAATATTATTAAATTTTTTATCACAGGCTCCTCCAGCCAGGCCACAATCACCATGCCGATCATGGCGCCGACAGCCGAGCTGATCGGGCTCAGCAAGCAGATTGCAGTTCTGGCCTACCAGTTTGGAAACGGCTTTGCAGAAATGTTCTGGCCGACTTCCTGCGCCCTGGGCTGCGGTCTGATGGGAGTGCCCATTAACAAGTGGTATAAATTTGTCACGCCGCTGTTTGGGCTGGTGCTGGTGCTGGAGTTTGTGTTTATGACAATCGCGGTTGCCATTGGATACTGTTAAGAGGAGGCGAAAGGAATGGTTATTAAAAACGGACAGGTCCTGCTGTTTGACGAGGGAGGATTCCTGAACAGGGACATCCGCGTCAGAGACGGAAAAATAACAGAGGTTGCAGAGCTGATTACCCCGGACGAGGGGGAAGAAACAGTGGAAGCTGCAGGAAAATATGTGACTCCCGGACTGATAGACGCCCACAGCCACATCTGCATCAGTGAGGAGGGAATGGGAGCCGTGGGCGATGACTGCAATGACTACAGCGATGCCGTGATGCCCTATCTCGACACACTGGATGCCATTAATCCCTTTGACCTGGCGGTGAAATCCGCGGTGGAGGCAGGTGTGACCTCAGTCTGCGTCTGCCCGGGAAGTGACAGCGTAATCGGAGGAATGTGCAGCGTTATAAGCCTCTCCGGCACTGTAGCTGACCAGATGCTGCTGAGGGGAAAGGCTGCGGTTAAATGCAGCTTTGGCGAGAATCCGAAAAATGCAGGATACGGCTTTAAGTCCAGGATGGGGAATGCCTGGCTTCTCAGGAAATGTATCGAAGACGCCTTAGAATACCGCCGCAGGAAGGAGGAGGCACTAAAAGCCGGCTCCTATTTCAGAACAGACATAGGAATGGAACATATGCTGCCTTTGCTTGAGAGGAAGATTCCTCTCCATGCCCATGCACATCGGGCAGACGACATCTGCACGGCAGTCAGGATTGCCAGAGAATACGATCTGAAGCTGGTGATTGTACACTGCACAGACGGAGCTTCTGTGTTAGACTATCTGAAGCAGTTTGACTATCCGGTCATTCTGGGGCCAACCATCAATCCCAGATCCAAACTGGAATGTATGGCAAAGCGGTTTGAGACAGCCGGAATTATGAGCCGGGCAGGATTAAAGGTCTGCATAACAGCGGATCACGATGTGACTCCCGTGTATTACCTTCCCGTCTATGCAGCTCAGGCGGTGCGAGCCGGCATGGACGAGACAGAGGGGCTGAAGGCCATCACGAAAAATCCGGCAGAGGTTCTGGGGATTGGAGACAGAAAGGGTGAAATAAAGCCCGGAAGAGATGCCGATCTGGTTATCTGGTCCGGAAGGCCCTTTGCATTTGAGACAAAGGCCGAATCTGTCTTTATAATGGGAAAAAGAGCTGCCGGGAGCGAAGAAAGGTAAAAGGCATACAGGGAGCGTGCCCCCGAACAGGATGAGACTGTCCGGGGACACGCTTTGCGGCCGTTGTAAAACAGAAGAGAAGACAGCTCTTAAAGAAAAAAAGGGAATGGGGGAACAAGGCGCATATGGGTGCGATGAAAATAAGGCTTCAGAATATCAGGATGCCTCACACGTATGTCATTCTGACAATGATCCTTCTTGTGGTGGTGGGGCTTACCTATATGATTCCGGCAGGGGAGTATACGAGGATACTGGATCCCGTGAGCGGAAAAGAGATCGTGGAGGCCGGTTCCTTTCACTATGTGGAGGGAAAGCGTCCGGGGTTATTCGGGATTTTCCTGGCCCTGCAGAGGGGGTATGTAGATGCTGCGGATATACTGTTTCTGATTATCTTTGCCTACGGCTATGTGTACATGCTGATTGACAACGGGACATTAAATGCCCTGATCAATGGTCTGATTCAAATGCTGGGGAGGCGAACCTTTCTGATTATACCTGTGGGAATGACGGTGTTCGGGGTACTCGGCTCCACCATGGGGATTTTTGAGGAGGTCTACGGGCTGGTTCCCGTATTTGCCGGGATTGCGGTGGCTCTGGGATATGACGTGATTGTGGGAGGCGCCATTGTGTTTGTCGGGGTGGCCACAGGCTTTGCGGCAGCTACTCTGAATCCTTTTTCCGTGGGAATTGCCCAGAGCATTGCCGGAGTTCCGATGTTTTCCGGGCTTTTGTTCCACGCGGTGATCTTTGTGGTGTTTCAGACTGCAGCTATTTTATATGTTATGTGGTATGCGGACAGAATCAAGCGGAATCCGGAGAAATCGGTGCTTTGGGGAGAAAAGACAGACATTCTTCCTGTCTATGAGCGGAAGAAGGAACCCATGACGGGACGGCAATGGGTGTGTATCCTTATGTTTCTGAGTACAGTGGGGATGCTGCTTTATGGAACCACACAGCTTAGCTGGGGCATCAATGAGATTGCAGCCATGTTTCTGATGATGATGATTTTTACGGGAATCGTCGGGGGATATGGGGCCACGAGAATCTGCAGAACCTTTATTGAATCCACGAAGGGAATGATTTCCTCTGTGCTGGTAGTGGGATTTACCAGGGGAATTCTGCTGGTCATGCAGGACGCCCGGATCGCGGACACGGTGGTCTGCTGTCTGTCACAGCTTCTGAGCGGACAGAGCCAGGTAATTTCCTCTCTGGGAATGCTGATGATTCAGAATGTTATCAATTTTTTTATTACCGGTTCTTCCAGCCAGGCTGCCATCACGATGCCTATTATGGCTCCGGTAGCCGACCTGGTGGGAGTCAGCCGGCAGACGGCTGTTCTGGCATACATGTTCGGAGACGGTTTTTCCGACATGTTCTGGCCAACAGCCTGTGCCCTGGAATGCGGACTGATGGGAATCCCGATCAGTAAGTGGTATAAATTTATGACTCCTCTGTTTGGAGGCATGATAGTGCTGCAGGCAGTATTTATTGTAATTTCTGTGTATGTATTTGCCTGAGCGTTCTGAATAGAGCAGGACTGTCCAGCCGGCCGGCTCAGTTCAGAGGGGAGAAGAGAGAAAAAGCCCGGATCTTCAGAAACTGCCTGCTCTGAAGGTCCGGGCTTTTTTCACCGGTTTTTTAATCTGCCCTTCCTGGCTGACTCATACGTCCGTCGTCTGCCGTATTTCCAGGCTCAGCCTGTAGGAAGCCTGTTCTCCTTTTCTGAGGATGCGAAGGTGATTCTTGTGAAGAAAGTCATCATCCTCGTCTGAGCAGACAGAGGAGCCATTCCAGGGCTCGATGCAGATATACTCTGCCTCCGGCACCGGCTTGGTCCAGAAAGCGACAGTGGCGAAATCCTCAAAGCGGGCACGGATGCCCCGGCCGGATTTTGGATTTATGATGGACACCTCATGGCTGTCGGGCCGGTCAAACCAGAGTGCATCCGAGGAAAACAGGGAATGGCTCAGGGGAATATCTGTCCCATTTCCGGGGAAGGGATGCTCGGAGCTTTTGTCAAACTGGAGCGTTTCAAGGTCATAGGCCCTGTATCCTCTAAGCTGGGGCTTTCCGAAGCGGATGACATAGTCCTCAAAGGACTCGCCTGCAAAGAGCGGGCAGCGGATGGCCGGGTGGAGTCCGTAACAGAAGGGAAGCTCCCGGTCCGCCGGATTTCGGATCTCAGTAAAAAAGGTCAGAGTCTTTCCATCCAGGGAGTAGGTGATGGAAAATTCGAAGGCGAAGGGAAATGAGTGTTCCGGGAAGTCTGAATCAGACATTCCCAGCGTGACGGAGGATTCTGTGCGGTTTAAAAGATGAAACCAGGTATTTCTCGTAAAGCCATGCTTGGGCATCTCCCACACCTTTCCCTCAATGATGGTTTTTCCGTCTCTGAGATTTCCGATAATGGGGAAGAGGAGGGGGGAGCAGCTGGACCATACCTGAGGATTACGCTGCCAGATATATTCTGTACCCTGCTCGTCCATCAGAGAGATGAGCTGCGCTCCCAGGCTGTCCACCCGGGCAGAGATACCGCTGCCTGTAATTTCATAGATCATAAAAGAAAACCTCCTTGCTTTGTCTTAGGACCTTCTGAGCGATTCCCACAGGAAACTGTTCCTGGCCGGGAAAGAACAGGTTCTGGTTCCAGTATAATCGGTTTTCCGGGAAGAATCAAGAAACATCAGATGCTTTCCGAAACAGAAGATTTCTGTTATACTGGTAGACAGAGAAAGAAGAAAAACAGACCAGAAAGAGCAGAAAAGAGGCCAGAAAGAGCAGAAAAGAGAATGGGAAAGCTTGCAGAAGGTCTCACACTGCAGACAAGGGAGGTACAGACAGATGAAGCAGTCGGAGAGATGGATAGAAGAAGGCAGAACCGGGGATGCTGCAAAACTGCCGGGGATTACAGACAGTCACGCACACCTGTGCTCGAGACAGCTTTTTCCCAGATGGGAGGAAGTGGTGGGGGAGGCCAGAAAAGCCGGAATAGAAAAGATTCTCATTGTCTGCACAGAGGTGGAGGAGGCCAGAAAGGCCATCAGACTGGCAGAAAAGGATCCCATGTTTGACGTGGCGGCTGCCTTTTACCCAAATGATATTCTGAAGGTGACGGACAGAGACTGGGAAGAGATGGAGCAGCTTGTACGAAGCCCGCAGATCAGAGTGGTGGGGGAGATAGGAATGGATTATTATCCTTATGAGAATCCCGTTCCGAAAGAGCTGCAGAAGCAGGCCTTCATTTGCCAGATGTGCCTGGCGAATGAGCTGGGAAAGCCGGTTTCCATTCACATGCGTCTGGCCACGGAGGACACACGGAGCTATATGAGAGAATACCTGCGTGTGCCGGGAATCATGCACTGCTACAGCGGGGGATACCGGGCTATGGGAGATTTCCTGGATATGGGGATGTACATTTCTTTTTCGGGAAATATTACCTTTGAGCTGGAGGATGAGGAAACACAGAGAGCGGTGAGAGAAGTTCCCATGGACAGAATCCTGATAGAAACAGACGCCCCCTCTCTGACGCCGGCTCCTGTTCAGGACAGGGAAAATGAGCCGAAATATATCACTCATGTGATCGATCACATCTGCCGCCTGAGGGGAATCGAGCGGGACGTACTGATTCGTGCCTCTTCAGAGAATTATAAAAGACTGATAGAGAAGGGAAGATAACAGATGAATCCAGTGGATATGATGAAACTTGCCGGAATGTGGACCGGCTTTCAGGAGAGGCATCCGAAGATACCGATGTTTTTTAAAAAGGCCTCGGAAACGGGGGCGTTCTGTGCAGGAACCGTTCTGGAGCTTACCATTAAAACCTCTGAAGGCAGGGAAATGACAGCAAATATGAAGATTCTCCCGGAGGATGTGGAGCTTCTGGGACAGATTGCGGGCATGAAAAGAAAATAAAAGAAGATGGCATCAGAAAGAAAATCAGCCGCTTCGGTTATGGAAAGACCGGGCGGCTGATTTTTTTGTTTTAATGAGATTTTTTTGGTTTTTTCCGTGCAATTTTGAAAAAAATAAGATAGGGGGATAATTATTGAAATATATCCGATAGTTGATATGGTATATTGAATTGGTAAAAATTTCAAGAAATGGAGAAAAAAGAATGAAAAAAACAAAAATGACAGAAGCAAAACTGGAATCCTACCGTATTTATCTGATGGAGTC
>JAHZAR010000023.1:0-9798 GCA_019423835.1 Clostridiales bacterium
TACCTTTCCGATGTAGATATTCCCAAGGATTCCCCGGGAATCTGCCGGTTCCAGATTCAGAGAACGGCACTTGCCGTCCTCGGTAAGTGCCGTGAGAATCTGACCGTTCCACCTCGTAATCAGAAGCTTATTTGATTTCCTCTCCATAGTCCTCCAGAGCCACGAACCTGTGGCTGTTCTCATCTCCCTGATCGCCGTAAACCTCTTCCCTCTGAATCTGGAAGGCAAACGGCGGGTACTCCTGCCCCATAGACTCAAAGTAAGCGCCTGCCACCTGTTCCGGCCGCACGTTGGCTGTACTTCCGGCAGAGATCTTCATAAAGATCCTCCCTGCTCCTGTTTCTCCTGAGCCATTGTCAATGGCATACTCATAGATACAGGGCTTCAGATCCATCTCCTTTGTTCCCTTTTTCGTCTTTTTCACAACCTCGATGGAATCTCTCTTTAAAAACTCCGCCAGTCCGTCCCAGAATGCCTTCTCATCCTCCGGCTCGTACCCCTCCTTAAACCACATGGTATAGTCAGCTGCCGCCACCAGAGACATGGCGTTTTTGGCAGAATCCGGGAGTCTCCGGTAGGACGTCACGGTGATTCCTTCCACATTGACTGCATTGATCCGGCGTACCATCTCTTCCGAGCTGTCTGTGTCAAGCACCTCAATATCCATGTACTCGCCATTGCTGGTAAGTCCCACGCCAAGAGGAGCGGCAAAGGACATGATCTGGTGAGGGCTGAATCCCTCGCTGTAGCGGATATTTACGTCAGCCCGGCGCATAACCTTCTGGAAATACCGCATAATGTCCAGGTGGCCGATAAATTTTACAGCGCCCTGCTTCCTGAATTTAATTCTTATTTTCATAGCAGACGCCTCCCTTATACTTTAATGCACCGCAGGCAGAACATTTCTGGCGGCAGTTTGGTGTAACCGTTTCGTTCCTAGCCTGGTTCCACTCTCTCTTTAAAAATTCCTTTGTCACTCCGGCGTCAATGAAATCCCAGGGGAACACCTCGTCCAGTGATCGCTCCCTGAGGGTATAGAAATCCGGATCCACGCCGCAGGTCTCAAAGGCCTTCATCCATACATCATTCTTAAAGCTCTCTGACCAGGAATCATAGAGGGCCCCATTCCGGTAGGCCTCCTCAATGACTGCTGCCACCTTTCTGTCACCGCGGGCCATGACGCCCTCAAGGACTGTCACATCTGCCTCATGCCAGTTGTAGCGCAGGCTCTTATGATTCAGCATGGACTTCATCTTGTCGTTTACCACGTGGGCCTTTTCCAGATACTGCTCTTTTGTAAACATCGTGGCCCACTGGAACGGGGTGAACGGCTTTGGCACGAAGAAGGAAGTGCTGGACACGACCTGCACCTTTCCGACTCTCTGCTCCTTCGGAACTTTATAGTATTCCTCAGCCACCTTCTCAGCCAGCTCGGCAATCCCCTCCATGTCCTCCTTCGTCTCCGTCGGAAGCCCCAGCATGAAATAGAGCTTCACCCGGTTCCATCCCCCAAGAAAGGCATCGTGGGAGCCGCGGAGAATATCCTCTTCTGTCAGCCCCTTGTTGATGACATTTCTCAGTCTCTGGGAGCCTGCCTCCGGCGCAAACGTAAGGCTGCTCTTCTTCACATCCTGTACCTTGCTCATCACGTCCAGGGAGAAAGCGTCGATTCTCAGAGACGGCAGGGACACATTGACTCCCTTTCCGTCAAATTCATCGATGAGAAAGTTCACAAGGCCCTCCAGCTGTGTATGGTCGCTGGAGCTTAAGGAGCTCAGGGAGATCTCCTCATGTCCGGTATTTTTTAGCATCTTATAGGCCAGATCCTTTAAGTATTCCAGGCTCCTCTCCCTCACCGGGCGGTACACCATTCCCGCCTGGCAGAACCGGCAGCCGCGGATGCAGCCGCGCATGATCTCAAGCACCACCCTGTCCTGGGTAGCCTTGATAAACGGAACCACCGGTTTTTCCGGATAATAGGTATCGCTCATTTCCATCACAAGCTGCTTTGACACCGTCTCCTTAGCATGGGGATTGTTTGGAACCATCCGGTCTATGGTTCCGTCCTCCTTGTAGAATACATCGTAAAAGGCAGGCACATAGATGCCCGGGATCTCGGCCGCCATCTCCAGGAACTCTCTCCTGCTGCCGCCGTTTTTCTTATTTTCCTTATACCGATCCAGAAGGTCAAAATACACGACCTCTCCCTCGCCCATGTAGAACAGGTCGAAAAACTCGGCAATCGGCTCCGGGTTGTAGGTGCAGGGGCCTCCGCCGATGACAATGGGATCCTCCTCTGTCCTGTCGGCTGCGTGAAGCGGGATCTGGGACAGCTCCAGCACCTGGAGGATATTGGTGTAGCACATTTCATACTGAATCGTAATTCCGAGGAAATCGAACTCCTTTATCGGGTCCTGGGATTCCACAGCAAACAGCGGAATCTGCTTTTCCCTCATAATCCGGTCCAGATCAAGCCACGGGGAATACACACGCTCACAGTATACGTCCTCTCTTCGGTTGAACATATCATAGAGGATCTGAATGCCTAAGTGGGACATTCCAATCTCATACACGTCCGGGAAGCACATCGCGAAGCGGATGTCCACCTTGTCCGGGTCCTTGATGACCGCATTGACCTCTCCGCCGATGTAGCGGGCAGGCTGCTGAACACTCAGCAAAATCTCATCACTTAATGCTAATTTCTTCATGATTTTAAACACCTTTTGCTGTACATTTACACAAATTTCAATTTTCTCTTTTTTGAGGCTTTTCAGGGCCGTTTGGAGACCGGAACTGCAGCTGATTTTCGGCCCGTTTTTGCCGGATTCTGCGCTTCGACGGCGGCTGCTGCGTGACGAGATTTTCTTTAGTCCCGTCCTTGATGTCCCGGCCCGGCTGCCTATCAATATAAATGGTATTTGCAGTAAAGTCAATATCAGAATATTGAGGCGAAATTATTTCCAGAATTATTCATTTTGGGCTAATCATCGCTAAGTTTTAAAATGGAGAAATTGATAATTCTTATAAATTGTACTATAGGTATATTCATCTGTCAAAGTGTTCTTAACCCTTACATTCCCAGAAACTCCTGGGTAAACTGTCTTCCAATCTGACAGAGTCAGATAAGAATAGTTCTCTCTGGCTCCCTGGAAATTGGTTTTGTCATTTGCCTATATCGTGATATATCCTTACTTGATTTGATGAATATCCCGGTATTCCTGCGGCCCCATGCCAAAGGTATCTCTGAATAACTTGGAGAAGTGACCAGCATGACGGTAGCCGACTTTCAGTGCAACAGTTCGGATATTATCATCGGAATCCCTAAGTAATAAAAGTGCGTAATTCATCCGCATTACTTTTAGATATTCATAGGCAGTTGTTCCATATACTTGCCGAAAAGCCATTTGAAAACGGGAAGGGCTCATGTTAGCAGTTTGGGACAGTTGTGCAATGGACGGATACGCTGCCAGATCTCTTTTCATCAGTGTAACAGCCTTTCCCAGTGAACGCTTGTCTTTCTTGTCCAGTTTAACCGGCAGATGCCGCCAATTCTGTTCCTGCTCCAGGTTGTGCGTGACCAGTGACAAAAGTTCCATTACCTTGCCCTCCATGTAGAGCGTTCGGGCACTCCCTTCAGCCGGACAATCTTTAATCTGCTGAAAGACAAAATTCAGCTCCGGAGAGTTTGGGTTCTGGAGGAGGTAGTCTAAAGCATTTTTAGATACTTCATAACTGTCCCCATATCTGCTCTGTAAAAACTGATCGAAATAAGAGCGGGTAATTATGACCTTTGTAAATCGAGTCGGTTTCCCGGATTCACAAAAGGCGTATGCCGTTTTCTGTGAGTTGGCATAGCAGCAGATGCCTCGTTCTACCTGCTTAACCTTGCGTCCACCAACCTTGAAAGAACTGGAGTCGGTTTCAAATTGACTGATTTCAAAATATTCCTGCTTTATCTCGGACACTTTTTCAAAGTTATTCAGTGGGGTAAAGTCAGCCAGAACGATGAGAAATTGTTGATGAAAATTTAGAATGCGAACACTTCCCGTTCCATATTCAGAAAGCATTCGGTAGTAATCACAGCCATCATCTGACTGCTCCGCCACCCGCACAAAGTGCAGATGTTTCGGCAGTTCCATATAGTATTCAATCACAGTTTTTGTTCGTTCCATTGCGATACCTCCGTGAAGGCAATATAGCACAACTTACTATCACAATCAAGTATATTTATGTCAAGATATTTTTAATTTTTCAATAAAAGAAACCATAAAGCCCTTTATTTTACTGAACTTTTCCTATGATTCAATATTCAGATTCCAGAATATTTGATTTCTTGATTTATTGGCTCGCAGGCGATATGCTCAGATTGTACAGCCGGGCAAGAAAAAGCTGAGGCAGGAATTGCGAAAGGAGTGTAAAAATGAAAGCAGATCGAATGAAACTTATGAGTGAGGGAAATGTATCCCGCTCGTTGCTGGTTTTGGGGATTCCTATGGTTATCAGTATGCTGGTAACAGCACTGTACAATGTTGTCGATACATATTTTGTATCCGGATTGGGGAAACAGGCTGTGGCCGCCGTGTCCGTAGCATTTCCGATATCCCTGGTGTTTTCCGGAATCGGCTTAACATTCGGTGCTGGAGCCGGTTCCTATATTTCCCGGCTTCTGGGCAAGAAAGACAGGGAAACTGCCAGCAAAGCAGCTTCAGCAGCCCTGTTCAGCAGTATTATTGTGGGAATTTTAGCAGCGTCGATGATCCTGCTGTTTTTGGAGCCGGTTCTGGTTTTTATGGGCGCAATCCCCTCTATCTTTGACATGGCAAAAGAGTACGCTGCTATTTTTGTTATCAGCACTGTCTTCAGCACCGCTAATGTAACGGCTGGTAACCTGGCAGTGGCACAAGGGGCCTCCAATCTCTCTTTGACCGCTATGATTTCAGGTGCCGTCTTGAATGTAATCCTTGATCCAATCTGCATTACCGTTTTGGGAATGGGGGTAACGGGAGCCGCTGCCGCAACTTTGATCTCACAGATTGTGACCAGCTTCATCTATGTGTGGTTTTTTATGAGCGGAAAAAGTTATGTAAAGATTGCTCTCTCTAAATTTAAGCCTTCTGCAGAAATATATGGTGAAATTCTAAAAGTGGGAGTTTCCATGCTCCTGCTTCAGCTGCTCTCCAGTCTTTCTATGAGCAGAATTTCTGCTGCAGCAGGCGCTTATGGTGAGGATGCAATCGCTGCAATGGGCATCGTATTGAGAATCGTCACGCTGGGAGTCAATGTAGTTTTTGGATATATGAAGGGATTTCAGCCAATGGCTGGATTTAATTACGGGGCCAAGAATTATCGCCGTCTGCGGGATGCCATACGCAGCTGTATGAAATGGACCACCGGCTTTTGTATTGTTTGGACGGTGCTGATTTTCCTCCTGGCTTCCCCCATTCTTTCTCTATTCGGGAATGATCCGGCGGTATCAGCAATTGCAGTTCCTGCTTTAAGAGCAAATACGTTTATGTTTTTTACCTTTGGATTCCAGTTTACCTACTCTACGCTCTATCTGGCCATGGGCAGGGCACTGGAAGGAGGATTCTTGAATATCTGCCGGCAGGGCATCCTGTTCATGCCAGTTATTTTGATCCTTCCCAGTGTTCTGGGGCTGAATGGTGTAATTTATTCACAGGCTGTTGCTGATGTTCTGACTACATTCGTCACAATATTTTTTGCAGTGCGTATTCACAGACGATTGTCTGCAGCAGCAGAAAAATAAAAGATTGATTTCATCATTGACAAAGAATATGAAACATGATAATTTGATAATTAGATTATCGATAATCCAATTATCAATTGAAGGGGGACGTTTTATGGCTGTTGCGGATCATTCTATCGATCCACGGATTCTGCAAAGCGCACGGGCGGAATTTGTGAAACATGGGTTTGAGAAATCATCTTTAAAAGCTATCTGCGACGGAGCCGGCGTGACCACAGGTGCTCTGTACAAACGGTATAAGGGGAAAGAAGAACTCTTCTGCGCAGTGGTGGAACAGACGGTACAGGACCTTTATGCGGAGGCAAAAAGGCGGGGGGATCTGGCCCCCTCTTCCATGACCGATGAAGAATTAATCCATGCCTGGGAGATGGATGGCAGCGATATGATGTGGTGGTTCCAGTATCTTTATAAACGGCGGGAGGACTTTTATCTGCTTTTGGCCTGCGCGGAGGGTACCCGCTATTCAAATTTCCAGCACGACTGGGTGGCTCTCCTGACGAAGGCCACCAGCGCTTTCCTGGAGGAGGCAAAATCCCGGGGACTCTGCCGGAACGATATCCGGCCGGAGGAGCTGCACATCCTTCTCTCCGCCTTCTGGACCACCATTTACGAACCCTTTATTCATCACTTTACCTGGGAACAGATGGAGAATCACTGCAGGATTGTATGCCGCCTGTTCCGCTGGCATGACGCCCTGGGATTTCTCCAGAGGAAGGAGCCCTCTCTTTGAGGGTTTTTCTTCTGAATTCAAGTTAGTCTAAACTAATCAAAAAGGAGGTAGTTATATTGTTTCAACAGGTATTGAACTATGCGGGAGAATACAGGAAAACCACCTATCTATCCATTGCCGTGATGCTTTCCGGCATTATCATGAACGTCCTCCCCTTTTGGTTCCTCTATCAGCTGCTTCGCCCTCTTCTTACGGGGGAGGATGTGGGCCCGGAATACATCCTGGTCAGGGTTTTGGCCATCGCCGTCTGCGGTGTGCTCTACGCCTTTTTGTATGTAAAGGGACTGTCCCTGTCCCACGACGCCGCCTACCATACCCTGCAGAATTTAAGGATTTCCCTGCAGGGAAAGCTGGAAGGTCAGCCATTAGGCATCATCCAGGAAAAGGGCACCGGGTCCTTAAAGAAGATGTTCATTGACGATATCGATTCCATCGAGCTTTTGCTGGCCCACGCCCTCCCGGAAGGACTGGCCAACCTGGCGGTTCCCCTTATTGTGTTTATTGCCATGTTTTTTGCGGACTGGAAGCTGGCCCTTCTCTCCCTGTGCTCTCTCCCCCTGGGCTTTGTGTCCATGGGCGCCATGTACCAGGCCGGCATCAGCAAGATGGACGCCTACTACGGCGCGGCCCGGAAAATGAACAATACCATCGTGGAATATATCAACGGCATGGAAGTGGTCAAGGTGTTTAACCGGGACGGAGATTCCTACCGCCGCTTTGAGGAGGATGTAAGAAGCTACCGGGATTTCACCCTGGACTGGTATAAGGTGTGCTGGCCATGGATGGCCCTCTACAACAGCATTCTTCCCTGTACGGCGTTATTTACTCTGCCGGTGGGGGCCTGGCTGGTTTTAAAGGGATTTTCCACCCTTCCGGATCTGGTCCTGGTTCTGTGCATGTCCTTCGGGGTCGGAGCTCCTCTCCTGCGCTCCCTAAGCTTCATGTCCACCATGCCCCAGCTGAAATATAAAATCGACGCCCTGGAGCATCTGATGGACGCGCCGGCCCTTCAGCAGACAGACGCTTCCTTTTCCGGCGCCGATTACGGCATTTCCTTCGAGGACGTGCGGTTTGCCTACCAGAAGAAAGAGGTGCTTCACGGCATTTCCTTCCAGGCGGCTCCGGGATGCCTCACGGCCCTGGTGGGGGAATCCGGGTCGGGAAAATCCACCCTGGCAAAGCTTTTGGTCCATTACTATGACGTGACTGGGGGAGCCATCCGCATTGGCGGGCAGAGTCTTACAGATATGAGCGTAGAATCCTTAAACAAACAGATTTCCTATGTGTCCCAGGAGCAGTTTCTGTTTAACATGAGTCTCCTGGAAAACATTCGCCTGGGAAAACCGGAAGCCTCTGATGAGGAGGTGATGGCCGCCGCCCGTAAGGCTCAGTGCGGCGAATTCCTCTCCCGCCTCCCTGGGGGAATCCATACCATGGCCGGAGACGGTGGAAAACAGCTCTCCGGAGGGGAGCGGCAGAGGATTTCCCTGGCCAGAGCCATCTTAAAGGACGCTCCCATTGTGGTCCTGGACGAGGCCACCGCATTCATGGACCCGGAAAACGAGGAGAAAATGAACGAGGCCATCGGGGAAGTGATTCAGGGAAAAACGGTGATCGTCATTGCCCACCGCCTGTATTCCATCATCGGAGCCGACCAGATCTGCGTGCTGGAGCAGGGACGGCTGGCAGATATGGGAACCCATGAGGAACTGCTGAACCGCTGTGAAGCTTATCAGAAATTATGGCGTGCAGCTGAACACAGCGCCCGCTGGGCGGTAAAGCCTGACGCCCTGACTCAGGAAGGAGAAGTTTTATGATTAGTCTGATGAAACGGATTTTAACCGTATCGGGAATTTATAAAAAAAGAATTTTGCTGGCGTTTGTTTTCTCTTTCTTAAAGTCCCTGCTTTCCAAAGCGCCCATCATTCTGGCCTTCCTGGTGCTGACCGGCTTTTATGAGGGAAGCATTTCTGCCCGCAGCTGCCTGCTTTGCGGCCTTGCCATGGTTTTGTGCGTGGCCTTTCAGGCTGTTTTCCAGAACATCGCCGACCGGCTTCAGTCTGCCGCCGGTTTTATGGTATTTTCCGATATGCGGATGGAGCTGGGCGCCCATTTACGGCGGATGCCTATGGGGTATTTCACCGAAGGCAATATCGGAAAAATCAGTTCCGTGCTCTCCTCCGATATGGTGTTTATCGAGGAAAACTGTATGACGGTCCTGGCCGATATGATGAGCTACATCTTCGCGGAAATCATTATGGTGGTATTCCTCTTCCTGCTGAACCCCTGGATCGGGCTCATGGCCCTGGCGGTCATCGGGGTGATCCTTTTTGTGGCAAAAGGAATGAAGAAGGAAGCCATGGAAGACTCGGTTCTCCGGCAGGAGCAGAATGAACATCTGACCGAAGCGGTCCTGGACTTTGTGGAAGGCATCGGCATCATCAAGACCTACCATCTTCTGGGAGAAAAGTCAAAGGCCCTGTCGGAGAATTTCCGCAGAAGCTGCGAGACGAGTCTGAAATTCGAGGAGGACCATTCTCCCTGGCAGCTGCGGCTGAATATTGTCTACGGCCTGGGCTCTGCGGCTATTGCCGGCCTCTCCTTTTTCCTCTGGCAGCAGGGAATGCTGACAGTCCCGGACCTGATCGGCATTCTTCTCTTCGTCTTCGACCTGTTCGGCCCCATCAAAGCCTTGTATACCCAGGCCACCCGCCTTACGGTGATGAACAGCTGCATGGACCGGATCGAGGAAGTTTTTTCCCAGCCGGAGCTGCCGGATGAGGGCCTGGAGAAAATTCCCTCTGCAGGCCATTGCTCAGAGGTGGAATTTCGGAATGTCCGCTTCGGCTACGAAGAAAAAGAGGTGCTTCATGACCTGTCCTTCTGCCTTCCGAAAAACCAGATGCTGGCCCTGGTGGGGCCTTCCGGCGGCGGAAAATCCACCATCGCCAACCTTTTAGCCCGTTTCTGGGATGTGAAATCCGGCCAGATCCTGATTCGTGGAACAGACATCCGCAAGGTAAAGCTGGCGGATTTGATGGACCACATTTCCATGGTGTTTCAGCGGGTATACCTGTTTCAGGACACCATCTACAACAATATCAGCATGGGACGGCCGGACGCCACCCGGGAAGAAGTGATGGAGGCGGCAAAAAAAGCAAGGTGCTACGACTTTATTATGGCTCTTCCAGATGGATTCGACACGGTCATCGGGGAAGGGGGAGAAAGCCTGTCCGGCGGGGAAAAGCAGCGGATTTCGATCGCCCGGTGTATCTTAAAGGACGCTCCCATTGTGATTCTG
>JAHZAR010000023.1:9808-18200 GCA_019423835.1 Clostridiales bacterium
GCCACGGCCAGCGTGGACGCGGACAATGAAAGCTATATCCAGGAGGCTATCAGCGAGCTCTGCCGTGGAAAGACCCTCCTGGTCATCGCCCACCGCCTGAATACCATACAGAGCGCGGACCGGATTTTGGTGGTGTCAGACGGAGCCATTGTCCAGCGGGGAAACCATGAGACATTAATAGCGGAGGACGGCATATACCGGAATTTTGTGGCCGTTCGTCAGCAGAGCCGGGGATGGATGAGGCGCAAAAACGCTTAATTTCTAACTGCCTGCCCTGGCCGCGGATTTCTTTCCCGTAAATGGGGCAGGCAGTTTGAGTAAATTCCTTCCGCTTGCATCAATTCGACATGCTTATAGTTCCAGAGATGCCAGCAGCGACACTTGCCGCCACATGACTGACCAGAACCGCAACCCAAATTCCATTTAGGCCAAAGCCAAGATAGGAAAGTAAGTAGGCCAGAGGCATCCGAACTACAATATAATAAAAGATCATCAGGAACATACTTTTTGAGGGCTTTCCCATACCGTTAAGGGCACCAAGAAAGCAGTTTGTAACCGTATTCAGAATGTACCCGATGCTGACAATCAGAAAATAAGTTCCGACAATGGCCGCCACAGCATCGCTCTTGACGAATAGGCCGGAAAGCTGTTTTGAAAACCCGACCACCAAAACAGAAAGAATTACAAGCAGACCACAGCCGTACCCCAATGCACACTTCAAATAATCTTTGGCCCGGTCATAACGTGCGCCGCCGACACATTGTCCGATAATAGTAGTTAAGACCATGTTCAATGCCATCGCCGGATAAAACAGGATGGTTTCCAGTTTTCCCGTTACCCCATAAGCTGCTATTGCAGTGACGCTATAGGTACTGACAAGTGCGGTAAGGAAAGTCGTGCTGATGGCCGGAATACTCTGCTGAATAACCGAGGGAATTGCCTTCTGAATCAGTGGCAGCACTTCGCTCTTATCAAATGCAGAGATTTTGAACGAGAACAGCTTTTTCTTTTTCAGATAAATCAGCATAAACAGCAGACAGATCCCCTGAGAAAGCAGGGTGGCAATCGCCGCACCGTGAAATCCGATGAAGTGAATAAAAATAGGATCGAGGATCGCGTTCAAAATTGTTGACACCAGCATGGCTGCTGCTTGAAACATAGAATTGCCAAAGCTCCGCAAAACGGCGGTGAAATAAAGATAGAGATAAACCGCCAAATATCCAAGGATATAGACTGCCAGATAGCTATATGCCATGTCATAAGTTTCAGCCGGAGTATTCAGAGCTTTCAAAATTCCCGGAAGAAACGCCTCAAGCAGAACGGTTATAAGGAGGGAGAAAACTACCGCCGTACAAAAAGATGTAGAAATCAAACGTTCTGTTTTTTTCTTGTCCTTTGCGCCAATCGCCTGAGAGATCAAAATTGATACACCATTAGTCGCCCCCATCGCAACAGAGGTTAAGATCAGAATGATAGGAGTGGAGTTTGTCAAGGCGGCATAAGCCGTTTCTCCGAGCAAATTTCCGATCCACAGGCTGTCTACAAGGTTATACATCATATTGAGGAACATGGCGGCAATCATCGGAAGCGCCATCGCCATAAGGCAACGCTTCGTATTCCCGCCTATAAAATCAATTTTTGTTGGCATGATGAAAACTTCCTTTCTTTATTGAATGAATACTATTCATAAATAAGCTATAATGTAGGGCTGCCAGAGCGGCAGCCAATTACCATATTAGTGGGAACAATCTCCACGAACGGAAACAACGATTCTTAAATTCTTCTCCAAAGCGTTCATATAATGCTTTTTCTTCCACCTTAATTCTTATCCCATAACAGATCGCCAAAATGAGTAAGACCAATAGCGGAGAAAAAACAGAGCGAAAGCAAAAGGCATTTCCGAGCATACTTAACATTGTTCCGGCATAAGCCGGATTTCTAATATATCGGTAAACGCCGGTTGTGACTAACTGTTGATTGCCTCCCGTTTTGACAGAAAGTGTGAAAGAATGTCTTAGGCTCCAGACAGCAATAGCGCGCAAAGTTGTACCTGCAAGAATAAAAGCTATACCCACATAGTAAAAAATATGGGGCAAAAGTATTTCTCCGGCTATCTGTATAAACTGTTGGCTTCTGAAATAAAAACTCCCCCAACACCCAGCATTACAATCAGAATTGTTCCATAATCATTGTTTTTCTTGTCCGGCCTTTTCAGCCAACCTTTGAAATTGTAGATCCATATACCAAGCTCTACTAACATCATGCAGCTTATAGCGTAAATGAAAGTGTAATATTCATTTATGCTTGTAAAACGTGATGGGTCATCCATTGTACTGCCTCCATTATTGAATGAAAACTATTCATTATTTGCCTCTTGAAAATCCCCCGCCCCAAAGCGGGGGACTGTTTCAAAGATGAAGTGCAAATATAAGAAATTCACGAATCCTTTTTGACTTATCTTCTTGTGTCAGATCGTCTGCCAGCAGAATACCAAGCTGCCCATATACACAGAACATCGCAGCGGCCTGAATATCGTCAAACTGGATTTCGCCTTTTTGCCGGGCTCGCAGCAATAATTTTTCTACAAGCGGAACCAGTTTCTCGCAGACTTTGAGAGAAAGCTGATCGTGGAATTTCTTGTTTTCTGCGCCGTGAAAAACTGAATAATATTTTGTGTCCCGTTCTTCCATAGTGGCAGGCATATCTTCAATGATCTGCCGCAAGGTCTTGTGATCGTCCTTTTTTGCGCCTGCAAACTGCTCCACCAGGACATCTGCATATTGTTCAATCGCGCTGTCAAACAGCGCCTCTTTAGACGGAAAGTAGCGATAGCATAGCCCCTGTGCCACACCGATTGCCTTTGCTATATCTGTAATCGAGGTCTTTTCATATCCATTTTCCCCGAACAATTTGAGTGCAGTATCTAAAATCTCCTGCTTGCGTACTTCCGGCTCCTTTGTAACCCGCATAGTCTGAGCCCCCTTTCTTTTTATCATAGCACGCCCACTCTAAAAAATCAATGAGTGAATATCAATCATTTTTCGCCCATAGCAATACACGCCCTGTTACCAACCTGCTCCCATGCTACATGATGAAAATATGCTGAAAGCATGGAAACGAGTTCTGCCTCGGAGTAAATCTTCACATCCCCCTCTTTGCTATGACGCATATAAAAATTCATGATCACACGGCCTACAAAGGGCTGCCAGCAATCTCCTATCAGGAAAGTGCCTCCCGGCTTCAATACCCGGTGTACTTCACTCAATACATTTTTCGGTGCAGGATAATGGTGAAAAGAGTCGTTGCAGTACACAACATCAAAGGCGTTGTCCGGGAAAGGGAGTGCCTCGCTGTCCCCCAACAATAGCTGGACCTGTTCCGGGAGTTTCGATTTCGCGACAGCAAGCATTTCCTCTGATAAATCGATGCCGCACAATTCTTTATGGGTATCGTTCTGCAAAATGAGCTTCAGCATTTCTCCAGTTCCGCATCCTAAATCGAGGGCAGATTGAAATGGAATATGTGACAGCTTTTCCAGCAGGACGGGATAAAGAGAGCGGGCGTGCTGGCCCTTAATATTTTTATCATAGGTAGCGGCCTGCTGATTAAATGCAGCTTTCGAGTTTTCTTTTATGGTGTTCATGGTTTGACCTCCTTTCCACCAATTAGTATAGCACTCTTTTTTTGAAATGTAAATGAATAATGTTCATTCAATATCTTGCTTTTCAATAAGTATAAGAATAGTGCCTTTGCTCTCACTTATTCAACTAAGAGAAGCTGCGGAGCCGGTGAAGGAAAAAGCAATTTCAATGGCTTTAAAATTTATATTGACAGCATTACCAATTTGCCCTATAATCAAAACAGTGTTATAAAACACTGTTTTAAATCATTGGAAAGGAGGACTGCCCATGGCAAAACAGATTGAAGGCGTATATGAAGCCGTACTCGCCTGCGCCAAAAAAGAATTTCTTGAAAAAGGATATACGGACGCTTCCCTTCGGACCATCGCCCAGGAGGCAGGCACCAGCACCAGCTCCATCTATACCCGCTTTAAGGACAAGGAAGGTCTGTTCGAGGCCATTGTGGGGCCCGCCGCCTCCCGGATGAAAGAAATGTTTCTGGAGATTCAGGAAAACTTTCATGCGCTGGACGAGGAGGTTCAGGAAGCGGAAATGGGCCAGTATACCTCCCGCCACCAGATGGAGCTTCTGGATTTTATTTATGAGCATTTTGAAGAATTCTATCTGCTGATTAACGGGGCCGGCGGCAGCCGGTTCGCCAGCTTTTTAGATGAACTGGTGCAGATCGAGGTGGACTACACCTATAAATACATGGAAGTGATCGGATGTGAAACCGTCAAATCCGGTCTGGTCACGGAGGAATTTCTCCATATCATTGTCACCGCGTATTTCAACGGCATGTTTGAGGTGGTTCGCCATCGAATGCCGAAAGCGGACGCGGTCAAATATATCCGTCTGCTGAACCGCTACCATATGCAGGGATTCTCCACGGTCTTTTACCCGGAGAAGTCCCCGGAGATTGGACCATAAAGCAGACTGGTCCTCTCTTTCAGGTAATACCGAGATAATCAGGCTGTCTCCTGTTCGGATCCGCGGGAGCAGTCTCTTTATAAAATCATAGGTTAGTTTCAACTAACAAAAGGAGGTATTTATATGCAGAAACAAAGCCCTTTGCTGCGGCTGTGGGAATTGGGAAGTGACTATCACAGCGGTCTTCTGCGGGCAATCCTGTCCGCTTTTATCGGCGTTCTGTGCGGAATGATTCCCTATTTTGCCGCAGCTCAGATTTTAATCGGGCTGATTCAGGGAGAACGGGACACAGGATTTTATCTTACCTGGTGCATGGCTGCCCTGGCCGGCTATCTTCTCCGGGCCCTTCTCTACGCTCTCGCCCTGTCCATGTCCCACCGGGCCACGTTTTCTATCTTAAAAAATATCCGGGAGCGGCTTTTGGCGAAGCTTCCCAAAATGCCCCTGGGGACCGTCGTGGATGCTTCCAGCGGCCAGTTAAAGCAGATTATTGTGGATCAGGTGGAAAGCATGGAGCGTCCCCTGGCCCATCTGCTTCCGGAGATGACGTCCAATCTTTTGGTCCCGGTCTGCATTTTTATTTATCTTTTCGTTCTGGACTGGAGAATGGCTCTCCTCTCTCTTATCTCCATCCCCGTGGGAATGGCGTTTATGATGGCAGTGATGAAGGATTACGGAAAGCAGTATGAAGGTTCCGTGAAGGTTACCCAGGCCATGAATTCCACGATCGTGGAATATATCGGCGGGATCGAGGGCATCAAGGCCTTTAACCAGGGTAAGCACTCCTACGCCAAATTGTCGGAGCGGGTGCTTGCCAACGCCTCTTATTTTTATCACTGGATGAAAAGCTGCCAGCTTCCCGTCTCCATTTCCCGGGCCCTGGCGCCCACAACCATGATCACCATCCTTCCCGTCGGATGGCTGATGTACGTAAGCGGAAGCCTGAAACTGGAAACCTTTCTCATCACCATCATCCTGTCCCTGGGAATTGCCGGACCGCTTCTGGCCGCTATGGATTTCGTAGACAGCCTGGCAAAGGTGGGGACCATTGTGGGAGAAGTGGATTCTATTTTAAATGGCGAGGAACAGAGCCATCCGGAGCTTCCGGTCTCCTTCTCTTCTATGGATATCCGGATGGAACAGGTGTCCTTCGGATACCATGAAGGAACGGAAATTCTCCACAATCTTTCCCTCTCCATCCCGGCAGGCACCATGACGGCCTTTGTGGGCCCGTCCGGCAGCGGAAAATCCACCATTGCCAAGCTCATCGGCGGCTTCTGGGATGTCAGGCACGGGAAGATCACTCTGGGCGGACAGGATTTAAAGGAGATTCCCCTCTCCCAGCTCTACGACCAGGTGGCCTTTGTCAGCCAGGACAACTACCTGTTTAACGATACGGTCCGGGAAAATATCCGCATGGGAAAGCCCGGGGCCAGCGACGCCCAGGTGGAAGCGGTGGCCCGGGCAGCAGGCTGCGATGGATTTATCCGCAGTCTGGAACAGGGATACGATACGGTGGTGGGAGGCGGCGGCGCCCATCTTTCCGGCGGGGAACGGCAGCGGATCGCCATTGCCAGGGCCATGCTAAAGGACGCCCCCATAGTTATCTTGGATGAGGCCACGGCCTACATTGACCCGGAAAACGATGCGGTGATTCAGCAGGCAGTAGCCCGGCTGGTGAAGGGAAAGACCGTCATTGTCATCGCCCACCGCCTTTCTACCATCACGGACACAGATCAGATTTTTGTCATTGAAAAAGGCCGGATCGCCGCGAAGGGAACCCACGAAGAGCTTCTGGCTTCCAGCGGCCTGTACCGGGAAATGTGGAATGCACATATAGGAGCAAAGGATGGTGAAGCAGTATGATTGAGGTATTGAAAAAAATCTGGCGTTTCGCCGGAAAAGAACAGTGGAATATCACCAAGTCCGTTTTCTGGGGCTTCTTTTACGCAGTGTTTCATATGTTTCAGGTTGGCGCCATCTACTACGTGGTCCTGGCCTTAACCGGCGGGAATCAGATGGCGGATGCCGCGTGGACGGCTCTCCTGCTGCTGGCAGCAAGCGTCATCGGCCGGGCGGTGATCAACCGGTTTACCCAGCTTCAGCAGACACACGCCGGATATTTTATGGTGGCAAACCGCCGGATTGAGATCGGCGATAAGCTGAAGCGGATCCCCATGGGATATTTTAACGAAAAAAGCCTGGGGGAAATCACCGGAGTTGCCACTACCGTTCTGGATGTGGTGGAAACCTCCGGACCGGTAGTGCTTGTCAGCATCTTAAGCGGCTTTATTAACGCCCTGGTCTTTATGCTCTGCGTCTTCGCCTTTGACTGGCGGATCGGCCTTCTGGTCCTTGCCGGGACGATCCTTTATCTGTGGATTACCTCCCGGATGGAGCAGAAATCGGTCCAGGTAACGCCAAAACGTCAGGAGTCGGAAACAAAGCTGGTGGACGCGGTGCTGGAGCAGCTCCAGGGAATGAGCGTGATCAAATCCTTTAACCTCACGGGAAAAGGGGACCGGCAGCTTCGGGAAGCACTGGAATATAACTGGAAAAGCAATCTGGATATTGAGCAGCTGTTCACCCCCTACAACATTGCCCAGGAGGGGATTCTCCACCTGTTCTCCGTGCTGATGATGGGAGCGGCCGTATTCTTTTTCCTGAATGGTACAATGCCCTTAGCCAATGGGGTCATGACGGTGATTATCTCCTTTATGGTCTTCTCCCAGATTCAGTCCGCCGGCAGCGCCGCAGCCATCCTGCGGGTGGTGGGCAGCTCCATCGGCCATGCGGACCAGATCCAGGCTCTGCCGGAAATGGACAGCTCCGGGACCGATCTGGCTCCCGTCTCCCATGAGATCTCCCTGGACCACGTGTCCTTTTCCTATGACAAAAAGCCTATCCTCCAGGATGTCTCTGTCCGTATTCCGGATCAGACCACCACGGCCATCGTGGGCCCCTCCGGCAGCGGGAAAACCACTCTCTGCCATCTGATTGCCCGGTTCTGGGACGTGGACAGAGGCGCCATCACTGTAGGCGGAAAGGATATCCGGGCGTACACGCTGGAATCTCTGATGGATCAGATCAGCATGGTCTTTCAGAATGTGTATCTCTTTGCCGACACCATCGAGAACAACATCAAGTTCGGACGGCCGGAGGCTTCCCACGAGGAAGTGGTGGCTGCAGCGAAGAAGGCCTGCTGCCACGATTTCATAGAAGCCCTTCCGGAAGGCTATAAGACGGTGATCGGTGAAGGAGGCGCCACTCTCTCCGGAGGGGAAAAACAGCGGATTTCCATCGCCAGAGCCATCTTGAAGGACGCGCCCATCCTCATCTTTGACGAGGCCACGGCAAACGTAGACCCGGAAAATGAAGATAAGCTCCAGAAAGCCATGGAGGAACTGATGCGGAAAAAAACCATCATCATGATCGCCCACCGGTTAAAAACCGTGGAACATGCGGATCAGATCCTGGTCCTTGAGCAGGGACGGATCGTCCAGTCCGGAACCCACAGAGAGCTGGCCGACCGGCCCGGCCTTTATCGGGAATTTCTGGATGCCAGACGGATGGCCGCCGGGTGGAAGCTGGGGGAAACCAGCCAGACAGCTTGAAAACTAAAATAGCAAGAATGTTTCCAGACAGTAAAATTTGCTGTCTGGAAATGTTCTGGATCCCAAATCCTCTTAAGCGCTTCTTTCGAAGAAGCACCATGCTCTGTCAGGGCCAGATACCATGCCAGACGAGGCAATATCGATGAACTGTCATGCCGAATACCCTCTTAAACAGACGCTGCAGCTTACTTTCGCTGACATAAAGTTTTCCTGCAAGTTCTTTGCAGG
>JAHZAR010000023.1:18210-20837 GCA_019423835.1 Clostridiales bacterium
CCGGAATCAGGCAATACAAAGCCAGTATCTAAGTTGGATCTAATAATTGAGTCACAGTTGTCCCGGGAATCCCAATCCCGATCAAGTGATACGTTTTCCCGGTTTTCCAGCAGATTTCTTCAACCCCGTTCCTGTCATGAAAGAAGAAGACCTGATTCTGTTTCATGCGGATGACCTGTGAATCCATATTTGTCAATGTCCAGTCGATCTCATCGCCCAGACAGAACGGAAACTCAAACGTCCCGGATGTGGACCTTAAATTGTAACACGAAATAAAGGAAGGTGCAGTCATATATGAATCAAGAATTGGCTTGGACATGCGGACGTTTTTTAGACTGCTATGCCCATACTCCTTCTATAATCGAGAGGACTAAGTCCTCCAAGCGTTGATTTGATTCGATCTTTACAATACCAATACATATAACGGTCTGTCTACCGGATAAATGTTTCAACACTAGATTGATCCCTATTATGTCCATAAAACAGTTCTGTTTTGAGAGGTTTGCGTCTTCCACTATCTGAATCCATTCCAGCCAGCGACAATGGTATCCTCTGTCAGAATGTACAATTGGTGTTTCGTTTGATTTAAGAATAGCAATGGCATTCCTCGCATAGTGTTTACAAGTTCTGGGTTCAGAAAAGTGCCTATTGTCTGACTTACTGGCATACCGTCAAGGCAGTCGATTATCGGAGACAGATATACTTTTCCTGCTTTTACAGAAAATTCTGTAATATCAGTAAGCTATTTCTCGTTTGGTTTGGCAGCCATGGAGGTCTCTGTCTATAACATTCTCTGCAGCAGGTATTATTTCACCTTTATAAGAGTTGTATTTCTGCCGCATTTTCGTCTGATCATTAGATCCTCTTGCTTCATAATACGACGAACTACTTTTTCAGAAATCTTTGTACCTTCACGATGGAGGAGCATATGGATTTTTCGATAACCAAATACACCACGGTTTTCGTAGAACAGCTGTATGAGCCTTTTACGAAGATGGAACTATTTATCTTCTGCATAAATAGTTTTTTCTCATAATAGTAGCTGTTTTTTGCAAGATTAGGCTTTTCCCGGCTCGCCTATGCCATGGCTCCATATCGAAGGCATATTTCTTTATATAGTCTTAATATTCTGAAACAAACTCGTAATGTTTCTTAAGGATCTTTTACAATTGGGAATATTGTCTTTTTTTTCCAAAAATCTTGTGCTATACTGCCAAAACCTGCTAGGTCTTCCTGGCAAGCCAAGCAGGCAGGTGAACCGCTTCCAGGTCACTGGATATCACTGGATTAATACCTGAACAGGTATTAATAGAAACAAAAATATATTGGCCGATATATTAAAAAACTCATTTTATTTACAGGAGGAACATATGAAGTTACGTAATTGTTTTATAGTCTCTCTCTGCCTTCTGGCCCTGACCGGATGCCAGAGCAATTCACAGGAAACCATGGCTGAAACCTCGGCAGTCTCTGAAACCTCGGCAATCTCTGAAACTTCGGCAGTCTCTGAAACTTCGGCAGTCTCTGAAACTTCGGCAGCCCGTCAGACAAACGCGGAGCCAGCCGCGCCTGCCGCCCAGGAAGAAAGTGAAGCTGCCTCTAAATCTGCCAGTGTAGATCTGAAAGTTCTGACAGGGCTGGTAGGGAAATCCGATTCCGAGGTTACAGCAGTTCTGGGACAGGGAGAAGAAATGAAAAATGGAGACGGGCTTATTCTTGAACGCGGCTACACACTCCCGCTTCTGGGAGAAAATGCCAATGTCTCCCTGTCCTTTAATTTATATCAGGAGGGCGCCAATGTACTGGAGCAGGCGGTCATTAACTTAGGTCAGTCTGATTTAAGCGAATATGCCCAGACCCTGACCCAGCTGTTTGGTGAACCGACGGAAACTTATGAAAAGTCCTATTTCTTCGTTTCCGGCGGCAAAACTCTGACGCTGGCCGATCCCTATGGCGATGGAGCCTATATTGAGATATCCATGGGAGAATAGATACAGATATATGCAGGAACACTAAACTGGAGCAGTCCGATGCAGAGAGCAGGCAGAGGACTGCTCCTAAAGCTGTATGGACGAGACCGCTCTGCAAGGCCACATGGTTCTTTCTTTTTGACTCTGTTTACCATCAGGCATCCATCCACGCTCATGGAATATCATTTAAAACCTGCTTGATGTCTGAATTAATGCAGATCGCTCTCTGTCGGATCTCCTCTGGACACACTGCCTCACCATGGTTTATGCAGGCATAGACAGCCCTGGAGTTTTGGGCAGTCATCTGCCAGAATGGATACTTGATGATCATGGGAGTATTGGCTCCCACGCCTAATTCCAAAAAAAGAATATGCCGGTGCTTATGGCGCTCCATGAAGCCTCCATATCTGTCAGAGGCCGCAGACCACCCTTCATCCTGAACGAAGGTCCCATCCGTTCGCAGATTCATGGTCATCGGAGCGCCGCAGACCGGACATCTGGGGATCAGTTCTGCAGGAATTTTCATGTCCTTCTGCTCCGCAGCCATCTGACGGACAGCACTCTCATTATCATATGTTTTTCTGTGACAGGGCTTTGAGCACTGCCACAGACCATAATCACCCTGTGTGTAAAACAGCCGTTTCTTATCAAATCCGG
>JAHZAR010000023.1:20847-31776 GCA_019423835.1 Clostridiales bacterium
ACATTTGTGGTAATAATAAAATAGTCCCTGTTCTTTACAAGCTCCAGCAGTTCGGCATAGGTTTTTCCGACACCTGCCTCATATCGGTTCACCAGGATTTGACGGCTCCACCACGCCCAGTACTCTTCCAATGTTTCATATGGATAAAAGCCGCCGGAATACATATCCTGAATGCCGTACTTTTGATGGAAGTCTGAAAAGTCCTTTTCAAACCGTTCCCCGTCATAACGCATTCCGGCTGCCGTGGACATTCCCGCTCCTGCCCCGATCACAATGGCGTCAGCAGTTTCCATTTCTTGTTTCAGTCTGCTGATTTGTTCTGAGTAAGTTCCGGTAGATTCTGAGATCTCTCTCCTTAAAAACATTAAAAATCACCTCGATTTTACTTTGCGTACTCTGTCTGTAGTCCTGAACGGTTTTGACTGCAGTCTCCGCCGCCCTTTCATTCGGAAAGTGGAATTCCCCTGTGGAAATACAGCAGAAAGCAATGCTTTTCACTCCGCTGCGGTCTGCTGACTCTAAACAGGAGCGATAGCAGGAGGCAAGCAGTTCTTCATCTTTTGGAGTAACCCGATCCCCGACAACAGGACCAACTGTGTGCAGAATATACCTGCAGGGCAGGTTGAATGCAGGTGTAATTTTCGCTCTTCCCGTTTTTTCTTTATACCCCTGCTTTCTCATAATCTCTGCACAGGCCAGCCGCAATTGTACGCCGGCAAACGTATGGATCGCATTATCAATGCATCCATGGCATGGTACAAAACAGCCTAACATCTGAGTGTTCGCTGCATTTACGATTGCGTCACAGCGGAGCGTTGTAATGTCACCCTTCCAGAGATATATGCCCTTCTGTATCGGTGTAAGGCCCTTCAGGTCTGTCACGCCCTTCTGCCGGATTTCCTCCTGCAGATAGAGATCCTGCACTTTTAAGAATTCTGGTTCTGCAGGCATGGGCGGGCGGACATTGACCAGACTCCGAAACAGCTTTTTCTGTGTCTCGTCATCCTTCGGGAACTTCAATGCCTGTTCCCGATACTGCGGCATTTCTGTCAGCAGCATATCATTCAGGTATTTTAACTGTTCACTGTGATTCATAATCCAATCCTCCAAGGTATACGCTCTCCGCATGAGCCTTAATCTGTCACCTGCCATATTTCTCAGGTACATGGAGAGAAATCCTGTGCCAGCCGTCAGGCCATCTGAACTGAAAGGCGGCCGAAAGCAAAGCAGCGCCGAAAGCAGGATTCTGACTCTCATCGTTTCCTTCGCTCCACAGCATGGAAGGAACATACCTGAAAACAATTCCCGCAATGCAGGCAGTGCTCCTGTGCGATTACGGCCGGAACACCAGAAAAATCAATGCAGTCCTGCGGGCATACCTTCCCACACCCACGGCAGCCAGCACAGGCGTCTGTAATAAAATATCCTTCCTGTTCTTCTTTCGCATTGCCAAACGCAAAAGAGTACCGTTCCATCGGTTTCTTCGACAGGTCAAACCATTCGCCGGTTCCCTCATAGAGCTGGAACACAGTAAGTGCTTTTCGTGATTCCACAGTAGGGTAAATCTCTGACACATAGGGATTTTGTCTGAACAGTCTCCCCAGCGGAGAACTTCCCAGTTCTTTTACTTTCCCGCGGACAGACACCGCCACACAAGACATGGTATCGTTTCCTTTCATGCCGGTCAGCGCTATAAATTTGTTTTTCTTCAGGCGATTATAAAATCCTTTTCCTGTCGCCGTGAGAAAATACAGCCCGCCATCATCCACATCCATCATATCAATTGCACAGGTCACAGGAAACCCGTTCCCATCCGTGGTGGCAGCCACCGTTGTATGTATTTCCTGCTGCAGATATCCCAATGCTTCTGCTGCTGTCATCGCACACACCTCCTATAGTTCCATCATATACCTGTATTTTTATTCCGTAAAGTAAGCACTTTATTGTGCCGTAGTTACCGGCAGGTTACGATTAGACAGTTCCCGAAGAAAAGCATCCATCAAATTTCCCGGCCTCATATGTGATTCCTGTCTGTCAGGCCAGGGGGGTGCTGCAGCTTCCTTCAGATTCAACTTACGATGGCCCCCCTTTCTGTTCAGCTATGCGCTTCGTCGCTGCCCGCGCGCACTCGGGACTTTCACCCGTTAGAGACCGCTCACAGCGGGCGAACTAAAAACAGACTATTGCCTCAAAGCAATAGTCTGTACATAACCGGCAGACAGTACCTGGATGCCTGTATCCGGTCCAGAGCCATGTCCAGGGCCTGGGTACACATGAGAGGGTGTCTTCCAATTCTCAGCTTATCCCATACTCTCTTTCAAAATCTGTACAATCTCATCACGAGATAAAACCTTGTATCCGCCGTTCATAATGAGCACAGCATCGGCAAGTCCTTCCAGCATATCCTTCTCAGCGCCCAGTTCGGAAATATTCATTGTAAGACCAAGTTCCTTCATCCACCCTTCCATGGCTCGAAGCCCCTCTTCTGCCACCTGTTCATCGGATTTTCCGGCGGGATTCACCTCCCATACATTTACAGCGAAGCGCTTAAACTTCTGAAGCCCATAAGGCAGAATGTAACGGTAATAAGGCAGAGAAACTGCCGCCAGCGTCATGCCATGCGTAGCGTTGGTATAAGCGCCCACGGCCTGCCCCAGCATGTGTACCATCCAGTCGGTGGATTTGCCCTTTGCAACCAGAGTATTCAGCGCCCAGGTGGCCGTCCACATAATGTTGCTGCGTGCTTCATAATCCTGCGGATTCTCATTGGCAATTCGGCTGGAATGGAGCAGAGAGCGCATCAGCCCCTCGCTGATATAATCGCTGGTATTGTCATCCTCACCGGAGAAATACTGCTCACAGATATGATTAAAAATATCATAGATTCCGGCAGCCATTTGACAGTGCGGCAGCGTCAGGGTGTACCTGGGATTCAAAATGGCAAATTTAGGCATGATTTTTTCATCTGCAAAAACATGGCCAATCTTCTGTCTGGTTTCCGGATTGGTAATGACAGCGCCCGCATTCATCTCCGAACCGGTACCCACCATGGTCAGCACGCAGCCTACCGGCAGCGTTTCGCAGTCTGGTTCCTCAAAGCGCAGATAATACTTCTCCCACGGATCCTCCTGACAGTGAACGGAAACAGAGACTGCCTTAGCGTAGTCGCAGACTGAACCGCCGCCCACTGCCAGAAGAAAGTCTGCGTGATGTTTCCGGGCGATTTCAATCCCTTCATACAATTTCGGCAGCGTTGGATTCGGCATGACACCCTCGATCTCAGCCACATCCTTGCCATTGTCTTTCAGGATCTGAATGACCTCGTCATAAATGCCGTTCTTTTTGATGGAACCGCCGCCGTAAATCAGCACTGCCTTCTTTCCGTATTTGGGTAATTCTGTATTCAGATTATTCAGTGATTCATCGCCAAAATAGAGTTTTGTCGGGTTACAGTAAGAAAAATTCCCAAGCATCCGTTGTTCCTCCTGTATTATTTCTATAAATTGTTTTCACAGACTTTTCCCTCGCACCTTCTGAAAATGCTTCCGCCATAGCGGCAGTATTTCCATCTGACGGGGACTTCCATTCAAAATCAAAATGTTCCTGTTATCACTCCTCCAAAGAAAATGTGACGGTAACATCTCCGCTGCCCAGGGCTTCCTCCCAGCCGGTCAGATGATGGATTTTCCCGATCCGGGTGTAGCTCCAGGAATTGGAACCATAAAAAACAACAATCTGATTTCCCTGATAGAGCACGATGTCACCGGCATGCGTCGTGGTCTGACTGTTGCCTGCAGGCAGACTCGTCCCGAGAGAACCAACCTTTTCAAAGCCGGAATAATCCCTCATCTGGATAGTGACAGGCCCCTGCTCCATCATTTCTACCAGAGCATCCACTGCAGCGTTCTCTTCTAAGGCGGCAGTAAAGGTACTGCCTCCAACCTGTACAATCATATTCATTGCTCGGTTTTCCTCCTCAATGGTTTCACTCTCTGTTGTCTGCGCTTCTGATGACGGACTGGCAGCAGTTTCCTGAAACTGTTCGGAACCGGCAGCCTCTGGCGGGGATGCGGATGCTGCCGGTTCTTTAAGCAATATGGTTTCCAATGATGCTGCTGTTTGAACGGACGCACTGCTTTCCGGTTCATTCTCAGTCTGTTCCGTGCTGCCGCAGCCTGCAGACAGCACAGACAAAGAAAAGATGGCAATAAGCAGCAGCGGTAATTTTCTTTTCATATATCATTCACCACTTTCCCTGTTCTGTGTTATAGAAGCAGCCTGACAGAAATATTCCCTCCATATATGCAAAGAACTGCATCCGAAATTCAGTTCATGATACTCAGCCGTAATTTCGCTGCCCTTCTTTTATCCGTCCGCTCCCTTCTGAGATTCCGAAGCAGGTAAACGCAGCCAGAAAGGTCAGGACAGCTGCCGGCAAATCAGAGATAAGAGTCAGGCCAGGGGGGCCAGCGCAGGCACAGAAACCGCAAAATTCTCCTTGCTGTTTTTATGCACAGGCACAGATATTTTTTGTCTCGTGTTTCTGCACCTGTACAGTTCCCTTTGCTTCTTCAAGATCCCGGATGATTTCACCTACAGCCGGAACAATGATACGTCCGGACAGCGGGTTTTTGATGCTGAGAACCGGCGTTGCAATCACAGCTTCCACCTCGCTGCGCTCAAAGGCTAAATCGCAGTCGATCATTTCACAGTTAATGAGCTTCAGCCCCCTGCAATAGCACAAAGGCTGGGTGCCGATGATCTTGCAGTTTTCAAAGGTGACATTCTCACAGTACCAGGCCAGATACTCGCCTTTTACAACACTGCTGCGGACGGTAACGTTTTTTGCATGCCAGAAAGCATCCTTGGTGTCAAACACACAGTTTTCAAAAACGGAATTTTCAATATACTGGAAGGAATATTTCCCTTTCATGCGCACATTCGTGAAATGAAGGCCGGCAGAGCGCATCATAAAATACTCACTCTCTGCGCCGCAATCTTCCATTTCAATGTTTTGAACGGACCAGCCAAACTCCGGAGAAATCACATCGC
Organism: Clostridiales bacterium; assembly: GCA_019423835.1. Lineage (GTDB taxonomy): Bacteria > Bacillota > Clostridia > Lachnospirales > Lachnospiraceae > Otoolea. The sequence continues at coordinate 25,900 of JAHZAR010000023.1, forward strand.
ACCCGGTCATCTTCACATCGGAACACTCCCGCAGGGCCTTGATACCATGAAGCCTGGTATTCTCAATATTGATATGGTCGGAATACCACAGTGCCGCCCGGCAAAGTTCCGTCATATCCGAATCCCGGATGGTAAGGCCATGATCATGCCAGAAAGGATAACGCAGGTTAAAAAAGCTGTGTTCCACCTGCACATTCTTACATTCTTTGAGAGCGCTCTCTCCATCGGCCAGGCCGTCAAAAGAGCAGTCTTTTACCAGAATATCTCTGCTGCCGTAAAGAGCGCGCTCTTCGCCGAAGGTCTGATTCTGTATTGTCCTCATAAGAAAACCTCCCTTTCAATCAGATTTTATTTTTTTGGATTAGATAGAGTAAATAGTCAAGATACTCGATTTGCTTCTCCTCCCTGTGAAGCTGTTCTAACAGATGCCTTCTGTGCCCGGAAAGGAGCTGTATTTGTTGCTCTTTATCCTCCCTGTGCCGAAGAGCCATGAATGTTTCTGTCATTTCATCTGTGCATCCGGCATCCTTTAGATTCTGCCGAACCGTATAGGCATAAGGATTAGCCGGTGCTTCCTGTTTTGATGTTTCGTTTTTTCGCATATTCATTTCCCGTCACTGCCGGCCGCAGTCCGGCTGCCCCGGCTCTCCGGAACACCTTCGTCTGCATATCTGCCGGTTACAGTCCTGTCCCGATTACAGGAACGCTCCATTGCATACCTGCAGCACCTGCCCTTTCACATGACGTCCCATCTTGCTGGCCAGGTACAGACAGGCGTATGCCTGATCCATCGGATCGCATTCCGGGCCGGGGAAATAGACAAAATGGCCGCTGTACTTAAGCATTTCCGCACCGCCAGGCTGCTCTCCTGCCTTATTGGCCAGGTGCGCCGGCGTAACCGTTGCTCCTGGCGCTACCGCATTGCAGCGGATATTGGTGCCGATGAGACGCATGGCCACATTTTTGGTGAGCGTATTCAAAGCCCCTTTGGTGGAAGTATATGCCGCCCCGCAGAAGGGCCGTGTACCGTTGACAGAGGATACATTGATGATGACCCCGTCATTCTTGGGCAGAAAAATCTTCAGTGCTTCCCGGATGTACCGCATAGGACCTCCCAGATTGGTGTTCATCACATACATCATCCAGTCATCATCGGTTTCGTCGATCATTTTCTGTTCCCCGATACCTGCATTATTGACAAGAATATCCACATCTCCGAATTCTTTCAGGGCAGTCTTGAACACCCGCCTGGTATCCTCGGTGGAGCAGACATCAGCTGTCACTCCAACCGCCTTCCCTCCTTTTTGACGGATGCCTTCCACAACAGCATCCAGCTTTTCCCGGTGCCGGGCGGTGATAACCACCGCTGCGCCTTCCTCTGCAAACAGTTCCGCCATCGACTGCCCCATGCCATAGCTGGCTCCGGTAATGATGGCAACCTTATCTTTGAGCATCTGTGCTTCCATTTCAAACTACCTCTTTTCATTCCTGTTTTTCTTTCCGTCTATAATGTACTGCCAAACATATTAAATATCAAATACTTATGTTTTATCGATTTCCATAATTAAATTATATGGATTTTTTATTCCTCTGTCAGGGAAACTTCCCTTATGCTGCCGGCCAGCAGCCGCCCGAACTTAAATGATATTTGAGAATGCAGATGTATCAATTTGACAGACAGCGCAGATAAACTTCCCAAACCAGGGCGCAAAACCTGCAGCAGGATATGCGTGCTATAAAATAATATTTTTTTATATATTGCAGCTTTATATAATTGACTTTTATGGAAAAGCGTCCTATACTGAGGCATTATATTATTCTGCCTTAAAACCTTGTACCAGAGCGCAAAGGAGGACAATCAAAGTGGAACTGCGTGTATTAGAATATTTTTTAACTGTAGCAAGAGAACAGAGCATCACTGCCGCCGCAGAGTCTTTGCACATTTCCCAGCCTGCTCTTTCTACACAGTTAAAAGCTATGGAAGCAGAGTTGGGAAGACAGCTTTTAATCCGGGGAGTAAAAGGTTCCCGCAAGGTTATTCTGACAGAGGAGGGTATGATTCTGCGCAAACGCGCTGAAGAGATTCTCTCGCTTGTCAGGCGTACAGAGAATGAGATTATGCAGTCTGATGAAACGATCGCCGGCAACGTATTTATCGGGACCGGCGAGACAGAGATCGTGCGCCTGTTTGCAAAAGTTGCAAAAAAATTACAGAAAAAATATCCAGATATCCAATATCATATTTCCAGCGGCAACGCAGAACATGTATTGGAATATCTGGATAAAGGTCTCATCGATTTTGGGCTGCTCTTTACAGAAATCGATTCGCATAAATATGAAGCGATTCCAGTTCCAATCCAAGACACCTGGGGCGTCCTAATGCGCAGGGATTCCCCCTTAGCTGAAAAAGAAGCAATCCGTCCGGAAGATCTGTGGGATAAACCGCTGATCGTCTCCCATCAGAAAGGGGAAAATCTTTATCTTGGGCGTTGGCTCCAGCGAGAAGAGTCGGAGCTGCATATTGTTGCTACCTATAATCTGCTTTTTAACGCTTCTCTGTTGGTGGAGGAAGGCCTCGGATACGCGCTTTGCTATGATAAGCTCATTAACACCCAGGGCAGCAGTCTGTGTTTCCGTCCCTTATCTCCTCAGCTGGAGGCTCCAGGTTTCATTGTCTGGAAAAAATATCAGATATTTTCCAAGGCGGCAAGTACCTTTCTTCAAAGTCTGAGAGAATTACTTGAGAATGACGAATAGGTCTTTTCGTCTGCTTTTGCCGCTTTCCATGAGCAGACACATCGCCGTAAGTCTGATGAATCCGGCCGAGATTTTGGCTGGATCTGAAAACTCAGTATCCGCGCTTTCAGAATTCAAACTGCAGAAGCTATTTCTGGTTATCCGCCGACGGCACTGTTTCCGCGTATTTTCTGAGCATTTCCGGCGTGCTGGTATGGTACCGTCCCGGTTCAGTGCTTCGTTCTGGGTCATCTCCTTCCCACTGCCTTCTGCCCACACTTCTCCAGAAGAGGTCTGACTGCTTTGCCCCATACAGGCTGATTCCGGTGGCTGTAAAATAAAACACCCTCTCACCGTTTCCCCCCTCTTCCAGATATTTCTTTTCTTGCATAAGACACCTTCTTCTGCTATTATCATTACTGATGCCAAAAACAGCTGTTTACCAGAGATTTTGGCCTTATACACACAGAATAACAGGAAGACTTTGAAAAGTATAATGCGAATGGAAGATATAACTATTAACAAAATTGATACTGAAAGGATGAGCTTATGTTAGAACTCTATACATTGGGCCAGTTTGTGGCCTTTGCAGACTGCGGGACGCTTTCGGAGGCTGCAGAGAGCCTGCATCTTTCTCAGCCTGCCCTCAGCAGAAATATGAAAAAACTGGAGGAGGATCTCGGTGTTACCCTGTTTATCCGCAGAAAAAACCGGCTGGAGCTGAATGAAAACGGCAAATATGTGCTGGAGCTGGCGAAGAATCTCCTGGCGGAGGCCGATTTTCTTACTGCGAAGGTCCGGGAGTTTGACAGGAAGAACCGGACTCTTACCATCGGGGTCTGTGCTCCTGCCCCCATCTGGCTCCTCACGCCTTTCCTCTACAACCTCTATCCTCATATGACCATCCAGGCGGAAATGGCTGATGAGGGCAGGCTTCTGGAGGGCCTGACAAATCGGAACTATCACCTGGCTGCCATGCAGAGGCAGCCAGAGGAGCCTCAGTTTTTCTCCAGAGAATGCGGCAGGGAGCTTTTAATGTTCTCTCTGCCCAGAGGCCATCGGTATGCGAGGCGAAAGAGTCTATCTTTCTCAGAAATGAACGGAGAAAATATGCTTTTAATGTCCGATATCGGGTTTTGGGATTTTGTGCGGGCAGAGAAGATGCCGGATTCCCGTTTTCTGATACAGAATGGTCGCTCCAGCTTTCATGAGCTGGCGGAGGCCTCCTCCCTGCCAGCCTTTACCTCTGATCTGGCGGAAAAATATATTGAAACCGGTTCCGGCCGCGTCAATATTCCTATCTCGGATCCGGAGGCGGATGTAACCTATTATCTCGTGTGCAGGAAGGAGGACCCAAAGGAATTTCAGGCCCTGTTCTCGGCTCTTGCGGAAAAAGCATAGCATGACGTTCCCCACATCACACCTCAGTATTTTCAAACCTTCTGCCCATCTCCTGCATACACTGTTATATAGCCTTACAAACAGGAGAGCTGAACTATGCCAGCAACTGCAGCTATCACACCGCTCCATATTCTCTATCTGCTCGGAGTGGTTTCAATTCTGGCCGTCATGATATTGCGGCTTGACACGCCTATCGTCTGTATCGCCTTTCTCTTTCTCATCGGCTCCATAGGACTTCACTCGATCATAGGAGGGATACAGACTGTCTTTAATGGGATCCTCTACGCGTCCAGAGAATTTATGGAAATTATTGCCACCATCGCCCTTGTGACGGCTCTCTCCAGGTCTATGAGCGATCTGGGAAGCGATCGGATTCTCATGGCCCCTATGAAGCGGATCATGAGAAATCCCTCCCTCACCTGGTGGATTCTGGGTATTACCATGTTTCTCTTTTCACTCTTTCTCTGGCCTTCCCCCTCAGTGGCTCTGATCGGCGCCATCATGCTCCCCTTTGCCGTGGGCTCCGGGCTTCCTCCGCTGTTTGCGGCTATGGCCATGAATCTCTTTGGACACGGTTTTGCCCTGAGCTACGACCCGGTGATCCAGGGGGCCCCTGCCATCTCGGCCTCTTCAGCCGGAATCTCGGCCTCTGATATTCTCACACAGGGGAGGCCTCTGTTTCTTGTCATGGGAGCTGTCACTGTTATCTCTGCCTATCTGCTGAACAGAAAACAGATGATGGCAGGCTGGAGGGGAATAAAGGCCCAGGCAGAAGGAGAATGCCGGATCCAGAGTCTGTCACAGGCAGACACGAAAGGGCCCGGCAAATCCCGCAGAGCCGCGATGATCCTTGCCTTCGCCGTCCCGTCAGCCTTCCTTGCAGATATTCTTGTCATGCTGGTTTTTCATCTGAGCGGCACAGATGCGACCAGTATTGTGTCCGGGACAGCCGTGCTTCTCATGTGCCTCGGCTCAGTGCTCGGATACGGAGGGCGCTCTCTGGAAAAGGTGACCTTTTATCTGACAGAAGGATTTCTCTTTGCTGTGCGGATCTTTGCCCCCGTCATTGTAATCGGCGCCTTTTTCTTTCTGGGAGGCAGCGGAATCACTGTGATTCTCGGTGAAGAGTATCAGAGCGGGATCTTAAATGACTGGGCCGTATGGCTGGCCGGCCACGCCCCTCTCAACCAGCATATGGCCGCAGCTCTTCAGCTTCTCGTCGGAGGCCTGACAGGGCTTGACGGCTCTGGCTTTTCCGGGCTTCCTCTGACCGGCGCCCTTGCCCATACCTTTGGAACGGCCACAGGGGCTTCTGTACCTGTTCTTGCTGCCCTGGGGCAGATCGCTGCAATCTTCGTGGGCGGCGGAACCATTGTCCCCTGGGGTATCATCCCGGTAGCTGCTATCTGTGGGGTAAGCCCGTCGGCGCTGGCCGGAAAAAACCTTCTGCCCGTCTGCCTGGGCTTCCTAGCCGTTTTTGCTGTCTCCTGTTTTCTGCTGTAGCTTCCCGTTCAGGAGGCATGTGCGGCCGGTTCAGACCTGGAACCCAATAAGTACAGCCGGAAAATGCGGCAGAGTCTCTTCCGGCCAATTCAGATGTTAACTTTAAACTCAACATGTAAAACAGTCAGGGGGTATATCTCATGTGCGGAATTGCAGGTTTTTACAACCATGAAGCAGATTTCAAAAGGAAAGAAGTCTATTGCCGCTCAGTGCTCGAGGCCATGAACCTCGCTCAGA
>JAHZAR010000023.1:31791-32331 GCA_019423835.1 Clostridiales bacterium
GGGGCCGGATGACAGCGGAACCTACCTGGACAGCCACTTTGGCCTGGCCCATGTCAGGCTCCAGATCGTGGATATAGAAACAGGACACCAGCCGATAATCCGGCCGAAAGGGGAACATAAGGCGGGAATCGTCTACAACGGAGAGCTCTACAATATGCCGGAGCTTTGCACTGCACTCTCGGATCTGGGCTTTTCCTTTGAGACAAAGAGTGACACAGAGGTTCTTCTTCTGGCCTATCTGGCCTGGGGACCGGAGTTTGTCCAAAAGATCAACGGCATTTTCTCCATCGCCATCATGGATACGGAGAGGAACCGCCTTCTTCTCTATCGGGATCGCTCGGGGATTAAGCCCCTCTTTTACACGGAGACAGACGGCACGGTCTTTTTTGCTTCCGAGCTGAAGGGCCTTCTGTGCTGCCCCGGAGTTCACCCTCAGGTGGATCGAAACGGGCTCAATGAAATTTTCAGCATTGGCCCTGCCCGGACAGGCGGCTGCGGCGTCTACAAAAATATCCATGAGGTGCTGCCGGGACATTTCCT
>JAHZAR010000023.1:32348-32577 GCA_019423835.1 Clostridiales bacterium
CCCCCAGGCGGGAACCGGCTCCACACCTACTGGAAGCTGAAGGCCAGGCCCCATGAGGATTCCTTTGATGAAACGGTAGAAAAGACGTCCTTCCTGATCCGGGATGCCGTAAGGCGTCAGATGGTGTCAGATGTTCCCATCTGCACCTTCCTCGCCGGCGGGGTGGATTCCTCCCTGGTTGCCGCCATCTGTGCCGGGGAGCTGAAAAAGAAAAACCGGAAGCTTGTAA
>JAHZAR010000024.1:0-8748 GCA_019423835.1 Clostridiales bacterium
GCCACCAGTTCGTGGGAATTGACAAGTTCCTTCTGGGAAATGTGGACGAGGGCATCACACACCCGGAGATCTGCAATGAGTTCAAGCTCTGCAATGTCTATGCCAAGGACAAGTGCAGGGACTGCTTTGCCAGATTCTACTGCAGCGGCGGCTGCGCAGCCAACTCCTACAACTTCCACGGCTCGATCACAGACGCTTATGATATCGGATGCGAGATGCAGAAGAAGCGCATTGAGTGTTCTATCATGATAAAGGCGGCGCTGGCCGACGAAAATGAAGTAAAGGAGAATAGCAATGAAGAACAGTAAAGGAAGCGGGCTTTTGAGGCTGGCACTCCTCCTGGTCATTGTGGCTCTGGCCGGATTTTTCGGCTACGGCTATATGGATGACATCAAGCTGGGCCTTGACCTGGCCGGAGGCGTGAGCATCACCTACCAGGCAAAAGACGAGAATCCTTCTGCTGAGGATATGAGAGATACAATCTACAAGCTTCAGCAGAGGGTGCAGAATTACAGCACAGAGGCAGAGGTTTACCAGGAGGGAAACGACCGCATTAATATTGATATCCCCGGCGTTTCCGATGCGAATGCAATCCTGGAGGAGCTGGGAAAGCCGGGCTCCCTGGTATTTATGGATTCTGAGGGAGCTACTATCCTCACCGGAGATCAGGTGTCGGCTGCCCAGGCCGGCATGATAGACGGCACCACAGGAAAGGAATATGTGGTATCCCTTACCTTTACAGAGGAGGGAACGAAGGCCTTTGCTGACGCCACCACAAACAGTGTGGGCAAGCCGATCTACATTGTCTACGACAATGAGGTGGTTTCCGCGCCGGTTGTGCGGGAGGCCATCACAGGAGGCCAGTGTACGATTGACGGAATGGCGAGCTTTGAGGAAGCAGAAAATCTGGCGTCTACTATCCGTATCGGCTCCCTGTCTCTGGAGCTTGAAGAGCTCCGCTCCAATGTAGTCGGCGCGAAGCTGGGACAGCAGGCCATCACCACAAGCCTGAAGGCAGGAGTGGTGGGCTTTGCCATTGTGGCTGTGTTTATGATTGCGGTCTATCTGATTCCGGGACTTGCATCTGTGATTGCCCTCTGCCTCTATGTGGGGCTGATTCTCATTCTCCTGGTGTCCTTCAATGTAACTCTGACCCTGCCGGGTGTAGCGGGAATTATTCTCTCTATCGGTATGGCTGTGGATGCCAATGTTATCATCTTTACGCGAATCAAGGAGGAGATCGGAGCAGGAAAAGCGGTTAAGACAGCGATTCAGAACGGTTTCCAGAAAGCTCTCTCCGCCATCGTGGACGGAAACGTGACAACGCTGATCGCGGCTGCTGTCCTGTTCTGGAGAGGCTCAGGCACAGTAAAGGGGTTTGCGTCCACGCTGGCCATCGGTATAATCCTGTCCATGTTTACAGCCCTGTTTGTGACAAGATTTGCCCTGAATGCCCTGTTTGAAATGGGAATTCAGAATCCGAAATTCTATGGAATCAAAAGGGAGAAGCCGGCAAAACCCTTCCTCAAATACAGGAAGCTCTGCTTCGCCCTGTCATCAGCAGTTATTGTGGCCGGTTTTGTGTTTATGGGGCTCAATAAATCTGCCACAGGAGATTTATTCAACTACAGCATGGAGTTTCAGGGAGGAACCTCCACAAACGTCACCTTTAACGAGAATCTGTCCCAGGAACGCATTGAGTCTGAGGTTGTGCCGCTGGTGGAGGACATCACCGGTGATGCCGATGTGCAGACGCAGAAGGTGACCGGAACGAACGAGGTGATCATTAAGACGAGAACTCTGAACATGGAAGAGCGCGAGGAGTTTGAGAAGGTTATGCAGGATAACTTCGGTGTGGAGGAAGGAAAGATCACTGCTGAAAGTATTTCAGGCGCTGTGAGCCAGGAGATGAAGCAGGATGCCATCGTGGCAGTTGTCATTGCAACAGTCTGCATGTTAATCTACATCTGGTTCCGGTTCAAGAACATCCGTTTTGCTGCCAGCTCCGTTCTGGCTCTGGTGCATGACGTGCTGGTTGTGATTGCCTGCTATGCGGCGTTCAAATGGCCTGTAGGATCCACCTTTATCGCCTGCATCCTCACCATTGTGGGATATTCCATCAATGCGACAATCGTTATCTTCGACCGTGTCAGAGAAAATCTGAAGGAGAGGAAACACGATCAGAGCATGGAGGAGATCCTGAATCAGAGCATTACCCAGACCTTTACGCGAAGTGTCAATACGTCTCTGACAACCTTTGTGATGGTTCTGATACTCTATATCATGGGCGTTTCCTCTATCCGTGAGTTTGCCCTTCCGCTGATGGTCGGCATTGTCTGCGGAACCTATTCCTCTGTATGCCTGGCAGGTTCCCTGTGGTTTGAGATGAATCGCAGAAGGGAAAAGGCGCTTGCAGCCGCAAAGGAGGCGGCAAGATCCAGAGAGAAGGAAGCCAGGGAAAAAAAGAAGAATAAAAAGAAACAGTAAAATATAAAAAGGAAAAAACAGAAACGAGAAGCAGCGAAGGGGAGCGCAGATCGGCCTGCCGGGCGAAAGCAGCGCTTCCCTGCTTTTCTTTTTGACTGATATGGGATAGTTTGCTTTGATGTTTGAGAAACTGTCAACAGAAACAGAAAGTCAGGAGAAAGAAGATGGAATACAAGATTCTGGCAAAGGACGGGCGTGCAAAGAGGGCACAGATGAAAACCGTCCACGGGACAATACAGACGCCTGTGTTCATGAATGTGGGGACTGTGGCTGCGATCAAGGGAGCCGTCTCCACAGATGATTTGAAGACAATCGGAACCCAGGTGGAGCTTTCAAATACGTATCACCTGCATGTGAGAACGGGGGACAAGCTGATCAGGGAGTTCGGCGGTCTTCACAAGTTTATGCACTGGGATCGCCCGATCCTCACCGATTCCGGCGGATTTCAGGTATTCTCCCTGGCAGGTCTCCGGAAAATTAAGGAGGAGGGAGTATATTTCAACTCTCATATTGACGGCAGGAAAATCTTCATGGGGCCGGAGGAGAGCATGCAGATCCAGTCAAACCTGGGCTCCACTATCGCCATGGCCTTTGACGAGTGCCCGCCCAGCAAGGCAAGCCGCGAGTATGTACAGAATTCTGTGGAGCGCACCACCAGGTGGCTGAAGCGGTGCAAGGCTGAGATGGAGCGGTTAAACAGCCTTCCCGATACGGTAAACAGAGAGCAGCTTCTCTTTGGAATCAACCAGGGAGCGGTCTATGAGGATATCCGGATTGCCCATGCGGAGGAGATAGGAGCTCTTGATTTGGACGGGTACGCAGTGGGAGGACTGGCAGTGGGGGAGAGTCATGAGGAAATGTACCGGATTCTGGATGCTGTCGTGCCCCACCTGCCGGAAAACAAGCCAACCTACCTGATGGGGGTGGGAACCCCCGCCAACATTCTGGAGGCAGTGGACAGAGGCGTAGACTTTTTTGACTGCGTTTATCCGTCCAGAAACGGCCGCCATGGCCATGTGTACACCAACCACGGAAAGCTCAACATGTTCAACTCCAAATACGAGCTGGATCCGAGGCCGATCGAGGAGGGCTGTCAGTGTCCGGCCTGCCGTTCCTACAGCCGGGCCTATATCCGCCATCTGATGAAGGCAAAAGAAATGCTCGGTATGCGATTATGTGTCTTGCATAATTTATATTTTTATAATAAAATGATGGAGGAGATTCGCGACGCAATCGACAATCACTGCTATGCAGAGTACAAGGAGAGAAAACTTTCCGGCATGGCAGCGGGAGAGAAAAATTAAGATTTCGCGGCGAGGCGGCGGATCTGGATTAAGGAGGAAAAAACATGGGCACAGCAGGATGGATAGTGTATTTTGTCTTTCTTATCGGACTTATGTACTTTATCGCTATCAGACCTCAGAAAAAAGAGAAGAAAAAAATGCAGGAACTTCTGGCCAGTGTAGCAGTCGGCGACAGCGTTTTAACATCCAGCGGAATGTACGGTGTGATCATCGACATGACAGATGACACTGTAATCGTGGAATTTGGCAGCAACAAGAACTGCCGTATTCCCATGCGCAAGGATGCGATTGTTCAGGTTGAGAAGCCGGAGCTGTAATTTTAAACAGATGCAGTCACGAAGAGGAGCCGTTCCCAGGTGCATGCCCGGGACTGGCTCCTTTTGTGATCAGAAATAACTCCAGGTTATACGATAAATTCCAAATTCCTATAGTTATTTCTCTGCAAATAGCTGTCATACAGTTGAAAAATGCGGATAAATAAGATATTATGGAAAGAAGCACGAAAAATATCGCTCGAAAAACCAGGTAGTAAAGGAGAGAGGCAGGATGAATTACAACATTGCAGTGATTCCGGGTGACGGGATCGGACCGGAGATTGTCAGGGAGGCGTGCCGTGTACTGGACAGGATTGGAGAGGTCTATGGGCACAGCTTTGACTACACAGAGGTTCTGATGGGAGGCGTTTCCATTGACGCGCACGGAGTGCCGCTGACGGATGAGGCTCTTGAGACAGCAAGGAAAAGTGATTCCGTCCTGTTAGGAGCAGTGGGAGGAAATGTGGGCAATTCCAGATGGTATGATGTGGCGCCGAATCTGCGCCCGGAGGCAGGCCTGCTGGCCATCAGAAAGGGGCTGGGCCTGTTTGCCAATATCCGCCCGGCCTGTCTTTACAGGGAGCTCGCAGGAGCCTGCCCTCTGAAATCGGAGATCATCGGGGACGGCTTTGACATGGTGATTATGCGGGAGCTGACGGGAGGGCTCTACTTTGGAGAGCGCTATACGAAAGAGATCGACGGAGTCACCACAGCTGTTGACACCCTCGTTTATAATGAAAATGAGATCCGCAGAATCGCTGTAAAGGCTTTCGATATTGCGATGAAGAGGAAAAAACATGTGACGAGCGTAGATAAGGCCAATGTGCTGGATTCTTCCAGACTCTGGAGAAAGGTCGTGGAGGAGGTGGCCAGGGATTATCCGGAGGTAACCCTGACCCATATGCTGGTTGATAACTGTGCGATGCAGCTGGTGATGAATCCGAGCCAGTTTGATGTGATCCTGACCGAGAACATGTTCGGAGACATTCTGTCCGATGAGGCCAGCATGATTACAGGCTCCATCGGAATGCTGTCCTCTGCCAGCATGAATGAGGGGAAATTCGGACTTTACGAGCCGAGCCACGGCTCTGCGCCGGACATCGCGGGGAAGGATCTGGCAAACCCTATCGCAACCATTCTCTCAGCGGCCATGATGCTGCGCTATTCCTTTGATCTGGATCAGGAGGCAGAGGCGGTGGAAAGAGCCGTAAAGCAGGTGCTGGAAGAAGGATACAGGACAGAAGATATTATGGCTGAGGGCTGTGTCCGGGTGGGAACCAGGCGTATGGGAGAGCTGATCTGCCAGCGGATTCAGTAGACGGCTGCAGCGCCTTTGCGAGGCAGCCTGGAAAAGATGTTTTACATTGAAATAATACGCTGCCAGGGGGCCTGAGAGTCCCTTGGCAGCATTTTCCATAAATCGGACGGAGCAGCGGACAGCCGGAGGACTGCACAGAGAGGCAAAAGACCGGCTGGACAGCGCTTCCACTATTATGCGGATATTTGAGAATAAGGAGAAAAGGAGATAACGGATATGAAGAGTGACGCAGTAAAAAAGGGATCCCAGGCGGCTCCCCACAGATCCCTTTTAAATGCTCTCGGCATGACACCGGAGGAGATGAAAAAACCCATGGTGGGAATTGTGAGCTCCTACAATGAAATTGTGCCGGGACATATGAATCTTGACAAGATCGTGGAGGCAGTGAAGCTGGGTGTGGCCATGGCAGGGGGAACGCCGGTGGTATTTCCGGCGATTGCTGTCTGTGACGGCATCGCCATGGGGCATGTGGGCATGAAATATTCCCTTGTGACCCGAGATCTGATCGCTGATTCTACGGAGTGTATGGCACTTGCCCATCAGTTTGATGCGCTTGTGATGGTTCCCAATTGTGACAAGAATGTGCCGGGCCTCCTGATGGCGGCTGCCAGAGTCAATGTGCCGACTGTGTTTGTCAGCGGCGGCCCTATGCTGGCGGGTCATGTAAATGGGAAGAAGAGAAGCCTTTCCAGCATGTTTGAGGCAGTGGGCGCTTATGCAGCCGGAAAGATCACGGAGGAGGAGCTGACCGAGTATGAGAATAAGGTCTGCCCTACCTGCGGCTCCTGCTCTGGCATGTATACGGCCAACAGCATGAACTGTCTGACAGAGGTTCTCGGAATGGGGCTTCGCGGAAACGGAACGATTCCGGCTGTCTATTCTGAGCGAATCAAGCTGGCCAAGCACGCCGGGATGAAGGTGATGGAGATGTATGAGAAAAACATCCGGCCAAGGGATATTATGACGGAAAAGGCATTCTTAAATGCCCTGACTGTGGATATGGCCCTGGGATGTTCCACAAACAGCATGCTCCATCTTCCTGCCATCGCCCACGAGGCAGGCATTGATCTGAATATGGATTTGATCAATGAGATCAGTGCGAGGACTCCGAATCTGTGTCACCTGGCACCGGCAGGTCCTACCTATATTGAAGAGTTAAATGAGGCCGGAGGCGTCTACGCGGTGATGAATGAGCTGTCGAAGAAAGGCCTGCTGAATCTGGACTGCATGACTGTGACGGGAAAGACGGTAGGAGAGAATATCGAGGGCTGCGTAAACCGGGATCCGGAGGTGATCAGGCCGGTTGACAACCCCTACAGCGAGACAGGGGGAATTGCAGTTCTGAGAGGAAACCTGGCGCCTGATACAGCCGTTGTAAAGCGGTCCGCGGTAGCACCGGAGATGCTCAGGCACGAAGGCCCGGCAAGGGTGTTTGACTGTGAGGAGGATGCCATTGCCGCTATCAAGGGCGGAAAGATTGTGGCAGGCGATGTGGTGATTATCCGCTATGAGGGGCCGAAGGGAGGCCCTGGAATGAGGGAGATGCTGAACCCTACCTCCGCTATCGCCGGGATGGGCCTGGGGGAGAGCGTAGCTCTCATTACAGACGGAAGATTTTCAGGTGCCTCCAGGGGAGCGTCCATCGGACACGTGTCGCCTGAGGCTGCCGTGGGAGGCCCTATTGCCCTGGTGGAAGAAGGGGACCGGATCTCCATCGACATCGACAATCACTCCCTGAATGTGCTGGTATCCGATGAGGAGCTGGAGAGAAGAAGGGCAAAATGGCAGCCGAGGGAGCCGAAGGTGACCACCGGGTACCTGGCCCGCTATGCATCCATGGTGACAAGCGGGAACAGGGGAGCCGTGCTGGAAATTCCAAAGAGCAAATAAAACAGGGAAACAAAAAGGAGAGGCAGATGAAAAAGTTAAATGGATCAGAAATCGTCATCGAATGCCTGAAGGAGCAGGGAGTGGATACAGTTTTCGGGTATCCGGGAGGCTCTATCCTGAATATCTACGACGCGCTCTACAAACATCAGGATGAAATTACACATATACTGACATCACACGAACAGGGGGCGGCCCATGCGGCTGACGGCTATGCCAGGGCAACAGGCAGAGTGGGCGTCTGCCTGGCCACCTCAGGCCCGGGAGCTACGAATCTGGTGACGGGAATCGCAACCGCCTACATGGACTCCATCCCGATCGTGGCCATCACCTGCAATGTAGGGGTGAATCTGCTGGGCAAGGACAGCTTTCAGGAAATCGATATTTTAGGCGTAACAATGCCTATCACGAAATACAATTTCATTGTAAAGGATGTGACAAAGCTGGCCGGCGTGATCCGGAGAGCCTTCCGGATCGCAAGGAGCGGCAGGCCGGGCCCGGTTCTGGTAGATATCACAAAGGACGTAACTTCCGCAGAGTGTGAGTACGAGAGACAGGAGCCGGAGGAGGTAAAGCCTCAGTCGGATACCATCACAGAGGAGGATCTGGAAACGGCACTCACCATGATACGGGAGTCCAGGAAGCCGTTTATCTTCGTCGGAGGCGGAGCCGTCTCCGCCAATGCCTCCGAGGAGCTGAGAGCCTTTGCCCACAAGATCCAGGCGCCGGTAACAGACAGCCTCATGGGAAAGGGAGCCTTTGACGGCACAGATGAGCTCTACACCGGCATGATCGGAATGCACGGGACAAAGACCTCCAATTTCGGCGTGGCAGAGTGTGATCTGTTAATTGTAGTGGGAGCCAGATTCAGCGACCGGGTGGTGGGAGATTCCTCCCGCTTTGCAAAGAAGGCCAAGATCCTTCAGCTCGATGTGGATCCTGCGGAGATCAACAAGAATATCAGGACTAACGCCAGCGTGATCGGAGATGTGAAGGTGATCTTAAGGCGGCTGAACGCAAGGCTGGATCCTATGAACCATGATGAATGGATTGCCCACATAGAGCGAATGAAGGATATGTATCCGCTGCGCTATAATAAGGAGGTTCTGACGGGGCCGTATGTCATTGAAAAGATATATGAGATAACAGAGGGAGACGCTATTATCACCACAGACGTGGGCCAGCACCAGATGTGGGCCGCACAGTATTATAAATTCAAGAAGCCCAGAACCTTCCTCTCTTCCGGCGGACTGGGAACCATGGGTTATGGCCTGGGCGCCTGCATCGGCGCAAAGATGGGCTGCAGGGATAAGACAGTCATCAATATCGCAGGCGACGGCTGCTTCAGGATGAACATGAACGAGGTGGCAACGGCGACCCGCTACAATATTCCGATTATCCAGATTGAGCTGAACAACCATGTTCTCGGAATGGTGCG